>CAYTKP010000022.1:0-14491 GCA_964438695.1 uncultured Atribacterota bacterium
TGAACTTAGGCATTAGAAAACCTTTAATTTTAGGAGTAACTTTACTTACCAGCATCAACCAAGAAATTTTAGAAAAAGACCTAGGAATAAAAAGAAGATTAGAAGAACAAGTAGTTCATCTGGCCAAATTAGCCAAAACTGCGGGTCTTGATGGAGTAGTGGCTTCTTCCCGGGAAATTGAGAGTATAAGGAAGGCCTGTGGAGAAGATTTCATAATTCTAACTCCTGGGATACGGCCTGTAGGTAAATCCTTTGATGACCAGAAAAGGATAATGACTCCCCGAGAAGCCACAAGATTAGGGGCTGATTTTTTGGTGGTAGGAAGACCTATAAGAGATGCTGCTGATCCGGTAGAAGCAGCCAAAGAAATATTAAAAGAAATGGAGGAAAATTAAAGATGATTATTGACACAGAAGAAGTGATGAAAAAATTCGAACAGGCAGGAGCTATTCAGAAAGGTCATTTTAAATTAACCTCAGGAGTACATAGTGATACCTATATCCAATGTGCTCAAGTGATGCAATATCCAGGATTTATGAATAATCTGTGTAGTGAATTGGGGAAGAAATTTAGGGGAAATGACATTGATGTAATCGTAGGACCTGCCATAGGAGGCATTATTATGGCTCACGTAATGGCCCAGGTATTAGGTCCCTGGGTGAGAGCAATCTTTACCGAGAGAGAAAATGGGAAGATGAGATTAAGGCGTAGTTTTGAGATAAAAGAGGGAGAAAAGGTATTAGTAGTAGAGGATGTTACCACTACAGGAAGTTCAGTAAGAGAGGTCATTGAAATCGTAAAATCAAGAAAGGGGAAAGTTGTAGGAGTAGGAGTATTAATTGATCGAAGTGGAGGAAGAGTAAATTTTGGAGTAAAGACGGAAAAACTTTTAACTGTAGACATAAAGACCTATCTTCCCGAAGAATGCCCTCTATGCAAAGAAAAGATTCCCATAGCTAAGCCAGGGAGTCGATATCTTTAAAATAGGTTATTAAAAAGCAGATTGAATAATCAGGATTTAACTTTTGAAGATAACTAAGTTTAATGCTATAATGTTTTAGAGCATCGGAATTTCAAAAAAGGGGAATTTACTCTCCTGACAATTTTGTGAACAGAGTAAGAGGTTAAATTTATGAATGTAAAAGAGGTACCTAAATTAGTAATAGGTGATTTGGTAGCCAGGGTCCCTATTATTCAAGGAGGAATGGGTGTAGGAATATCTTTGTCGGGTTTAGCTTCAGCCGTAGCCAATGCTGGGGGTATCGGAGTTATTGCTACTGCGGGAATTGGTATGTTGGAACCAGATTTTTCCACAAATTTTTCTCTGGCAAACAGAAGGGCATTACAGAAAGAGATAAGAAAAGCAAGGAAGATGACCAAAGGTATTATTGGGGTAAATATAATGGTTGCCCTTACTGATTTTTATAATTTGGTAAAAGTGGCAGTAGAAGAAGGTGTAGATTTAGTTTTAATGGGTGCCGGATTACCCTTAAGAAAACTTCAAATGTTGCTCCCTGACAAATTAAGAGATATTAATGCCAAAATCGTTCCTATTGTTTCATCTTCTCGAGCAGCAAAAGTTATATTTCAATACTGGCAGAAGAATTATAATTATGTCCCTGATGCAGTAGTTGTGGAAGGTCCATTAGCCGGCGGACATCTTGGTTTCAAAAGGGAGCAGATTGATGACCCTGATTGCGCTTTAGAGAAGATATTACCTGATGTAATCGCTACTATAAAACCTTTTGAACAGTACTTCCATAAAAATATTCCGGTGATTGCTGCTGGTGGTATTTATACTGGGGCAGATATTTATAAATTTATGCAATTGGGGGCACAAGGAGTCCAGATGGCTACCAGGTTTGTAGCTACTTATGAGTGCGATGCCTCCATAAAATTTAAAGAGACTTATATAAAGAGCAAGAAAGATGACCTGGTTATAATTGACAGTCCAGTAGGGTTACCCGGAAGAGCGATAAGGAATAAGTTCCTTGAGGAAGTATCTTCTGGGGTTAGGAAACCTTTTAAATGTCCCTGGAAGTGTTTAAGAACCTGCAATTTTAAAAAAGCCCCTTATTGTATCGCTCTTGCCCTAACTAATGCTCAACAGGGGAAGCTCGAGGATGGATTTGCTTTTGCGGGAGCCAATGCCTATCGGGCGGATAAAATTATCTCAGTCAAGGAACTCATGGCAACTTTGACAGAAGAATATAAAAAGGTAGCATATAATTTAAGTCAATAAACAAAAAATTTAAAAAAAGTTTATTAAATTGAAAATAGTTACAAAAAAACACAAAAAAATTTGACAAAATCGAAAAGTGTGCTATACTTAGTTAGTCTGTTAAGTAAAAAGACTTACTTTTGTTACTCAAAAGAGATGCTAACAACAATCAACTAAATTTTCTATAACAGATTGTTAAAAAAGGATCTCTGGTGTTTTAATAATGTTATCGTTAAGAGTTTAGAATCATTTCCTTGCTTCTTCTCTCCCAAAGAAACGTTATTGGACCTAAGAGAAATAATAAGAAAAAGGAGGGAGAAAGTATGCAAGGTAGTAAATTGTATGTAGGAAATCTTAAGTATTCTGTAACTAATGATGAATTAAATGAATTATTTGCTGGTTACGGTGAAGTTAAGAATGTAAACATTATTGAAGGCAAAGGCTTTGGTTTTGTAGAAATGTCTTCTTCAGATGAAGCTGCAAAAGCAAAGGATGCTTTGAATAATTCTGATTTTGAAGGTCGTCCTTTAAAGATTGATGAAGCTCGTCCACCGAGACCAAGAACCGAATATCGTAGTCGCAGATTCTAAGATAAATATTTAAGGTAAAAAATAAAATAGAGGCAATTCTTAACAATAGGAATTGCCTCTATTTTATTTTTTTAATGTAGGGGCATAATTAGTCGTACCCATTCTTTTCTGTTATTTCATTTTCTCGCTGTATCGTTTTAAAAGAAGATTTTTGTGTATTTTTCAGCCTATTTAAAATGAATGGAAGTCAATTTTTAATTTTAACTTAACAAAAAGTCAGACTTAGTTTGGATTGCTACGGAATTTTTTCTAACGCAATTATATCCTAAATCTGGCTTTTTTTTACAATAAATTAAGGGTTGTATGACAAAAAAGCAATTAGCAAATATAGGGGTTAGATTCATAGAACCCATTATAAAACAATATATACAGTCTTAATTTACAAAACTCTAAAAAAATTTTTTAAAAAAGAAGAATTTTTTAAATTTATGTGGTATAATAAGTTTAAAAGTATCAAAAATAAATATTCATGTCATAATCTAATATTATAAAGGCTTTTTTAATAGAAAGGAGAAATATTGAGATAATACTTCAAAAAAGTTGAGAAAGGTAAACTATCCCAAAGGATAGGCCGCAAAGTTATGGGCCTAAATCACTTTCAGTGACACGGATGCCAGACTGCCAACTTTTTAACCAAATAAAGATTGGCAGTTTTTTATTTTGCCCATTGTTTCTCATTTTTCTTATCTTTATCCCTACATTTTTAAAGCAAAAAAATCACTCAAGAAATCTTATCATCTATCCGCTTAAAGACTGCCTGTAAAAAATTATTCTAAAAAATAATCGAAACACTACTTATAAATTCCAACTTTAGAAGTTTATCTTCAACCCGATAAAGAAAATTAATATCCATTCATCATAGTATTATAAATAAATCACTTGAACTTTATTTAATCTTAAAAAGAAGGCGATACCTCTTCTTGATTGTATTGAAATGATTTAAATTTGCATTTCAACTCTATTAGAAAATTAAAAGGAATAAACTTTTATTAAAAAAGTTAATTTATTTAATTGTGCTAATAGTGTCTTTAGCTCTTATCATAGCAGGTTGCAACTGTAATCTTTAAATATTTGCACATATGGGTAATATTACACCGTAATAATATAGCACTTACCGATAGGAAGGTAAACCAAAATGGTTAAAAATGAAAAGATAAATTACAATTTAACAAAGAGGATTAAATTACTGCTTCTGGTAGTTTGCTTTATCGTAGTAGGCTTTCTAGTTGTTGAATACATGCCTTCAGTAAAAGAAGCGCTTATTCTTGCGACTACTGTGAAACCGGAAACGTTTACGGAGCTATATTTCGAGGACCATTTATCCCTTCCAAACAAAGTTACTTTATTTAAAGAAAATAACTTTAAATTTACAATTCATAATCTCGAAAACAAAGATATGGAATACCCATATGAAGTCTATATTGACGTAAACAGAGAGAAACAGATGATTGATAAAAGTTCTGTTTTAATAAAAAACAATGAATATAAAACAATTTCGGAAGCATTCGCAATTACAGTTCCAATACAAAGAGCTAAAGTCGTCGTAAACTTGATTAGCAAAAATCAACAAATTCATTTTTGGATGGGAGAAGAATAAAAAAATAAAAATAATTATCCCGGTAATAATTATTAAAACTATTTGCAGGAGTATTTCTATAACAACAGTTCCGGGTTAAATTAGTTTTTATTTAAGAAAGGAGTGAAAAATAAAATGTTTTACTTAAAGAATACTTCTATGGCAACCAGGACAGCAACAAAAAATGTGGAAATGGAAACGTCTAAGAAGCTATATTGCGAGGATCATTTATCCCTTCCATTTCCGGATAGGAGAATTGCAGATAGGAGAATTTTTAATAGGAGAAGCATCGAAACCAGTAATATTAAAAAAATAACAGTCGTAATACCAGCATTAAATGAAGAACAAGCTATCGGACCCGTAATAAAAGAAATACCAATTAATGAATTAAAAAAAATGGGATACGAAGTAGAAATTATGGTTATTGATAATGGCTCGACGGATAAAACAAGATATATAGCCAATAGTCATAAGGCAAAAGTTTTCGTCCAGCCAATTAAGGGTTATGGGAATGCCTACAAAGCAGGATTTGCTAATGCTACAGGAGATATTATTGCTACGGGAGATGCAGATTTAACCTATCCTTTTTGTGATTTACCAAAAATAATTAAAAAGATGGAGGATGAAAATTTAGAATTCATTACCACAGATAGACTGACTAATTTACAACCAGGAATAATGAGCAGAACCCATTATTTTGGGAATCTTTTACTTCAATTAATGGCTAAAATATTTTTTGGATTACCATGTAAAGATTCCCAATCAGGAATGTGGATTTTTAAAAGAAGTATTTGGTCTAAATTGAATATCAAATCTTCTGGTATGCCCTTTTCGCAAGAGCTAAAAATAGAAGCTTATAAAAATGGTTTTAAGTGCGCTGAGGTCCCAATTGCTTACAGAGCAAGGGTAGGAGAGGTTAAACTTAGTACCTTCAAAGACGGTCTTGGCAATATGCTTCATCTAATAAAAAAAAGAATTTTTAGTTAAGGCTAAAAAAAATGAAAAAGATGAAAATTGCCTTGGTATATGACGCAATTTATCCGTATATAAAGGGCGGCGGAGAAAAAAGATTTTACGAAATTGGTAGAAAATTGGCTAAAAAAGGTCATCAAGTGCATCTTTATGGAATGAAGCTTTGGGATGGGGCAGATGTTATCAAGCAGAATGAAATGTATTTACATGGCATATGCAAGGCAAAGAAACTTTATACAAAAGAAGGAAGAAGATCGATTCTGCAGGCAATTTACTTTGGTTTTTATTCAACGAAACTTATAAAAGAAGATTTTGATGTGATTGATTGCTGTGGGTTTCCTTATTTTTCATTATTTGCCTGTAAATTAACTTCTATTATTAAAAAAAAGCCATTATACACTACTTGGTTTGAAGTATGGGGTAAAAATTATTGGTATGAATATATTGGTTGGAAGGGATATTTAGGTTATATTATTGAAAAATTAGCTGTATTGATGCCAGATAAAATAATTTCAGTTTCAAAACATACCACTTGCAAACTTAAAAACGAGTTGAATTCAAAAAAACTTATATACATGGTTCCAAATGGAATAGAATTCGATCTTATTACAAGAATCAAGCCAGCAAAAGAGAAGTCTGATGTCATTTTTGTGGGTAGATTGGTGTCACATAAAAATGTTGATATATTAATTAAATCAATAAAGTTAATAAAGGAAAAAAATCCTGAAATTAAATCTTTAATAATCGGAGATGGGCCTGAAAAAAAGAGGCTTGAAGTACTAGCCCGGAAGTTAAACCTGGGAAAAAATATTAAATTTTTAGGTTTTTTCGAAAATAATAATGACGTTTACGCCCTAATAAAATCATCAAAAGTTTTTGTTCTCCCATCAACACGAGAAGGCTTTGGAATGGTAGTTACCGAAGCAAATGCTTGCGGCATACCGGTAATAACAATTAACCATGAGGACAATGCTGCTAAAGATCTTATAGAAGAAGGAAAAAATGGTTTTGTTTGCCAACTCGATGAAGAAGAAATTGCAAAAAGAATTATAAGAATTTCAATAAATAATTCGAGCAGAGAGATGCAGAAAATCTGCATGGATTTAGCGAAAAAATATGATTGGGATAAGATTATTGATAAAATTGAGGGAGTTTATTCGAAATGAAAAAACAGATAATAGTGACAACCAGTTGGGATGATGGTCATAAATTGGATCTTAAATTAGCCAAACTTCTAAAGAAGTATGGAATTAGAGGAACTTTTTATATTTCTCCAAAAAATAGAGAGTTCGGAGAAGAAGATTTATTATCAGATGAAGAAATTATAAAGCTAGACAGAGATTTTGAGATTGGGGCTCACACCATGACTCATCCAAGATTAACAAAAGTAAGAGACCAACAAGTTTTTAAAGAGATTGTTGAATCAAAAAAATATTTGGAAAACCTCACTAAAAAGAAAATTAAATGCTTTTGTTACCCAGCCGGGAAATATAACCAAAAAATAAAAATGATAATAAAGAAGGTTGGTTTCTGTTACGCTAGGACTACAGAAAGATTTTGTTTTAAATTTCCGGATGACTTTTTCTTATCTGGTGTGACGCTAGAAACATATAGAAATTCAATACCGGATTTTCCCCTAGAATCTTTAAAAATTTTATCGTTTTCAAAGTTTAACCCGATAGAATTTTTTAAAAATTTACACTGGGATTATTTAGCGAAAAAAACGTTTGATTATGTATATGCAAAAGGTGGAGTTTATCACCTGTGGGGCCATTCATGGGTTATTGAGAGGAGTAATGATTGGAAAAAAATTGAGTGGGTTTTTTCTTACATAGGCAAAAGGGCAGATGTAGAATATGTGACAAATTATGAATTGGTTAAGGCCTTAAAATGATAATTTTACATATCACTAAAAAATATCCAGACATAATGGCGGGAGATTCCATGGTGGTGGCCGGTCTAGAAAAATTTCAAAGAGAAATAGGAAATCAAGTATTTATCTTAACAAGTAATTGCGATGAAATAGTGAAATCTCCGACAATAACAAAATTTGGGTTGAAAACAGGTGTGCTTAGTTTAGACAGAATTAATCTAAATAGAATAATATCATTGTTTATTTTATTTTTTTATTCGTTTACCTATTTGAGAAAAATTAAACCAGATGTTGTTCATAGTCATTCACCTGACCTTGGTTTTATTTTGTCTTTTGCTTGTAGGGTGTACAAAATTCCTATTATAAACACATGTCATGGAATAACTTTTTCTGATAAGCATTATTCTCTGATCAAAAGAAAAATAGAAGAGTTTTTTTTAAAGTATGGAGGTTTTAAGAAAATTATTGCTGTTGACATAAATTCTTTTAATGACTTAAGAAAATTGAAAATAAATAATGTGTTTTACCTTCCAAATTGTGTCGATTTGGACCAATTTAATAAAATAAGACACAAGAGAAACAACAAAATTATATTTTTATTCATAGGTAGGATAGAAATAGACAAAGGATTAATGTATCTAATTCATGCTATAGGAAAACTTAAAAATACAAATAAAAATTTTGAAGTACGGCTTGTTGGTATTGGGTTAAATCAAGATTATTTTAAAAAACTGGTTACTAGATTAAATTTAACTGAATATATTAAATTTTTAGGTAAAAAGAGTAGAAATGAAATCATAGATTGCTTCTATGAGTCAGACGTGTTTATCTTGCCCTCGCTTCATGAGGGATTTCCTTTAACGTTGTTAGAAGCTTGGGCAGCTGAATTACCTGTGATTATAACCAATGTTGGAGGAATTTCAAAGATTTGTACAAATAAAGAAGATGCTTTAGTTGTTCCCCCAAAAAATTCAGAAGCAATTACAGAAGCAATGCTCGAATTGATTAAGAATAAAAATCTGAGAGAAAAATTAGGGAAAAATGGAAAAAAATTAGTGGAAGAGAAATATAGCTTAGGGAAAGTTGTGAAAAAAATTTTATCTGTCTATTTAGGTTAGAGGGTTTATTGACATTATGAAAAGTTATTATTTTTCTTTAATTATGCCTGTATACAATAGTAAGGAAACACTGGATAAAGCAATATTGTCAATACTTAATCAAAGCTATGATAAGTTTGAATTAATTATTGTAGATGATCACTCTACAGATGGAAGTTATGAAATATCAAAAAAGTATGCTAATAAATCTAAAAATATAAAACTAATTAGAATGGAAAATAATTTTGGAGCCCCCCATTGTATGAATATCGGGGTTAAGAATTCAAAATATGAATGGATTGGAATTATCGACTCAGATGCAATAGAACCAAAAAACTGGCTAGAAATTGTAACTAAAAATATGCAAGAAGGCATAGATGTTATTGGAGGCAAATATTTATATGATAGGGATGAGTGCAAAAGCTATTTTAAGAAAGTTTATTATTTCATTGAAACCCACTCAAAGAGATTAAAAGATGAAATTTATGATAAAAAAAATTATAGAGAACCGAAAATAATGGGAGGTAACTTTTTCTTTAGAAAAGACGTATTTAATAAAAATAAAGGTTTTGATGAAAGTATTCGAGCGGGATATGACCGCTTATTTCTATGTAACGCAATTGAAAATGGATTTAGGGTTAAGTATGTTTCGAATTTATTTGTGTATCATCCTTTGTATGGCTATAAAAATGTATTCGATATATTTAAAAGGGGATATACTTTTAATACATGGAGAGTATTGATGCTAAAAAAAAGTAGATTAACAAGTATGCTTTACAGAAAGATAGATTATGCAGTAATTTTAATGCTATCAATTTTCATCCCCTCAATTTTATTCCTAGGAATTGCAAAAACACTACAACTATCATTTATTTCTTTGATTTTATTATTCTTGCTATTCACATTCTATTTAAATAAAAGGATGTCTATTCCATATATCTATACATTTGGAGTAGTTCTTGTTGAGATTGTAAAAAAACTAATAGCTATTTGGGTGTATTTTTTTAAGTTAAAACCAATCGGGATAGATTGGAAGAAGAGATAATATGAAGTTGATTTTTATTAAGAAAAAGTTTCTTAGTTCATCAAAACATTATTTGTAATCATTCTAAATACTCTGGTAACAATTAATGGGCATCTATATTATATGAAAGAGATATTTATTAAATCTATTTTATATATATCTTATCTGATATTTTTGATAATAATATAAAATGAATGAGTTAAAGGATATGGGTATAAATGCTTTTAGATATGTTTAAAAGAATTTAAATTAGCATAATATCGCTGTCAAAACATGTGCAGTTTATAAGGAAGTTTCATAAATGCAAATAAAACTGTCAAAACATAACATTTTTCTGACGATACTAAGTTTAGGATTAATTGAAAATATTTTGATTCTTTTTGATGTTCAATGTCTCTATCTTAGAGCAATATTTTCTTTTATCTTTCTAATAAGTATTCCTGGTTTGTTAATCATGCTCATGCTCAAAATTAGAAAAATTGAGTTCTGGGAATATTCTGTTTATACAATTGGATTAAGTATCGCTTTTTTAATATTTGGAGGCCTAGCTGTAAATTGGATTCTTCCATGGCTGCACATCACAGACAAACCACTATCGTTGATTCCTTTACTTATTAGCTTCGATATTTTTCTTTTACTTTTTGGACTTATCGCCTACAAACGAAATAAAGATATCTCGCTTAATATCAGGTTGCCGAAACTAGATTGGTTAAATAGGATTTTCTTTATAATTCCCATGATTTTTGTTCTATTAAGTATTCTAGGAGCAATAATCCTAAACAATGGCGGACCAAATTATCTTACTATTATTATGCTCGGTGGAATTGTACTATACATTTTAGGAGTAGTTTTATTCCGGAAAATTTTAGACCAAAATATTTATCCGTGGACCATCTTCCTGATATCCCTATCTTTACTTTTAATGTATTCTCTAAGGAGCTGGCACATTATTGGATGGGATATCAATCTAGAATATAAAACATTTAGATTAACAGCAAGTAATTATTTATGGAGTTCAACAATTGCCAATAATGCTTATAATGCATGCTTAAGTATAACAATTTTGCCTACTATTCTTCATAACTTTTTAAATATACATAGTGAATATGTTTTTAAAATATTATATCCGCTTCTATTTACAGAAGTTCCACTTACTATATATTTATTATCAAAGCGTTATACGACAAATATTGCTGCATTTTTAGCAAGTTTTTTCTTTATTATCCAACCTACATTTTATGGAACTATGCCAGCTTTGGCTAGGCAAGAAGTGGCTTTTATTTATTTCTCATTAATTTTATTTGCCTTATTTACTGATAATATTCGTCTTGGTATAAAAAATATATTAGTTTTATTATTTGGAGCATCAATGATAGTATCGCACTATTCAACCTCATATATCGCACTCACACTTATTATATTTACCTATATAGTTCGTAAAATATTTAATATTAATTCTAATTTAAGCAGACACAAAATACTACAGAACAATTCAAATTACAAAATTCGTTTAAATATAATCCTTATATTGATTATATTTACCTTTATATGGAATACACAGTTAACTAATTCGTCTCACAGCTTGATAGAAACTATTCATTATACATTAATGAATATAAACAAAACATTTACTGAAGAAATGAAAAGTACAAGTTTGAAATCCTTATTCTTTTATAGTGACTCATCCTATACTAATGATCAACTAAATTCATTTATTGAGAATTATATACCATGGTATATAGAAGCTAATAATATTAAACCAATCTTGAATAATGGAAAATATACACTTACTATTAAACCCAGGACGAGTTTTGATACTAGAAATTTAGTTACAACTCAGTTTGTTAAATATATTTATTTATTTGCAAAATTTATTATCGTGTTATCTTTGCTTTTTGGATTTATATATCTCGTATATATTTACAAAAAGGATAAAACAAAAATCGATATAGAATATATATATTTATCATCAATAGGAGTTTTTTTAATCTTACTAATATTGGTATTACCTTACTTATCTATTGCATATAATTTTGAAAGATTACTACAACAAAATTTAATTTTTTTATCATTAATAATTGTTTTTGGTATTCAATTAGTTTTTAAATATTTCAGGAAAATCAAATACATTATTATCTCAATAATATTTATTATATATTTTATATATTTAAGTGGAGTACTGGTTCCTATTCTTGGGGGTTCAAATAGTTTGTTTTTACAAAATAATGGTATAGAATATGATTCTTACTATACTCACAATATAGAAATTCAAGCAATAGTTTGGCTAGATAAATATTCTGATAGTAAAAATAGTTTGTATGCAGATAGATTCGCAGAATTAAAAATTGATGCATATTCAAAGAAAAATTATCGAATTGTACCATATATTATTCCTGAGGTAATCAATCGCTCTGGATATATCTATGCCAGCTATACAAATATAAGGGAAGAAATAGCTTCGATAGATGAAAGACAATATTTTATGAAAGGTGTAGCCTTTACTAATTATCCTTTTGACTTTATAAACAATAATAAAAGTTTAATTTATAATAACGGAGGTGCCAAAATATACAGATGAAAATACTGCATATCATTAGCGAAGGATACCCTTGTGGAGGTGCTGAAAAAATTCTCATAAAACTTAAAGATAATTTTGAAAAGAAAGGTCATGAAATAAAAATATTATCAAGTAACCTAGACCCTGAATTTAACCATTTTAGTGATTTTGAATTTAAAAGTATTAATTCGAATAATCCTATGAAAATAATATTTAAATTATTTAATCCTTATTCATTTACTGCACTTAAAAAAATATTATATGAATATAAACCTGATATTGTGCATTTACATACTATGGAGCAAATTACACCATCTGCCCTTTTTTTATTAAGAAAATATCCCACTTTTATGACCTTGCACGGTCCTGAAACATTTATTAAGTCATTAGTTACTTGGGGTTTATTACCTCGTTTTTTTCACAAAAAAGAGATGCGTGAAAATAATTTGACTTTAATAGGTAGATTCCATTATTTCTATCATACCTATATTCAACGTTATATTTATAAATTAGGATTTAAAAACGTTGATTTATTTATTACACCAAGCAATTTTATAAAACAGAAAGCAATTAATGATGCTAATCCTATTAAAACAATACATAATCCCATTGATTTACTAGAATATTCTACAATAGAAAATAATAATACTATATTATTTGTAGGCAGATTAGAAAAAGTAAAAGGAGTACGGTATTTAATAGAGGCAGTTCCTTTAATCATTAAAAAAATACCTAACATACAATTATATATAGTAGGAGATGGACAAGAAAAGGATAGCCTATTTGAATTAGTTAATGATATTGGATTATCAAGTAATATACATTTTACAGGATGGCAAAAAAGTGATGACTTAAAACGATATTATAGAAAAACCAGTGTAGTAATTATACCATCTATTTGGCCAGAGAATTTTCCAACAGTTTGTCTGGAGGCAATGAGTATGGGGAGACCCGTAATTGGGACTAAAGTAGGTGGTATTCCGGAAATTATTGACGATAAAGTAAATGGTTATCTAGTAAAACCAAAAGATTCTGGTCAAATTGCTGAAAAAGTTATTAAGTTGCTATTGGATAAAAATCTTCTAAAGTTTATGAGTAAAAATTCACGATTAAAATCTGAAAAATATAATATTAATAACTATGTTGCCAAATTAGAAGAAGTTTATGAAGATATTAGGAGGAAATATGAAAATAAATAATAAAATATTAGTTTTGGCTTATTTAGACGGTTTTGCAAATTCTAAAAGAGTAGCAGAAATAAAAAGATATCTTGAAGGAAAAGGATATGTTATTACTGTTTTAGATACGGTGCATTTTGGAAAAATATCTTCATTAGGCCTCTGGAGATACTTTTATTACTTTATTCAAATTATTCTTAAAATTAAAAATCTAATATTAAATAAGAGGTTTTATTACTATGATATTATTTTAAATATGAAAATAAGAGCATTTTTATTGTTAAAGATAATTAGTAAAAAAGATTTTAATTGCATCATCTGTGAAAATATAATGGATTCATATTTATTTATCAACAAGTTAAATGCTACTAAGATATTAGATTGCCCTTCACCTATAGCAGATGAGCTGTATTATACTGACAACTTATCTTATTCATCATATTTGAAGTTCAATATTTTTTTGAACAGAATTTATCATAATACTGATTATTTAGCATTTCATTGGAATTTATATGCAAATTATGTTAGGAAAAATAGCTATAATGGAGAAAATATAATCGAAATAAATTGGGGATGCAATCCAAAAGAAGAAAATTTAAGAGCGAGATATAATAAAAATCCTAAAATAATATATTTAGGATACTTGGGTGGAAAATGGGTAAATCTTCCTTTACTTTCACAATTGTCAAGAGTATATGAAATAGATGTATATGGTGGACCTGCTCCAGATAAAAAATGGGGATTAAATTTTAAAGGTTATGCACCTTCTACAGATATAATTAAAAATTATCAATTTGGATTGATAACAATCACAAAAGACGAATTAAGAAAAATGAGTTTTTCTTCAAAACATTTAGAATATTTGTCTTATGGATTGCCAGTCCTTACGCCGGATTGGAGAAAAGATCCCCTGCTTGAAGATGTATCTATTTATTATAATGAAAATAATTTTCTCGATGTAATTAAGAAGTATTCTCATAAAAAAATTTGGCAAGAAATGAGCGACAAATGTTATAATCAAGCCAAGAAATGGGTATGGAGCGAAACATTAAAACCATTAGGGGATATACTAAATTTTCTATGAATAAAAGAAAAAAACTGGGCAAAAAAGCACGATGAGAGTGTTTCAAGAAGCGCCGAATGATATAAAAAGCATAGCTTTATAACTAAGGTTGATCTTCCAGATTGGGATAAACCTAAAAAATATAAGGATTTATCCCTGATTTAGTTGCAAAAAACGCAAAGAGAAAATTATTTCAAAAGTTAAAACTAATAATACAGATAATACAGACAAATCGGATACAGGTAAACAAAAAAGCATTAAAAAAATATTCTAAAAGAGAAAAAGAAAGAACTTTTAGAAAAAAGATAATTTAATGCTTTACCTGCAAATACTTAATATG
>CAYTKP010000023.1:0-13104 GCA_964438695.1 uncultured Atribacterota bacterium
AAAGATGAAGTAAAAAATGTAGCTGTGAATAGAAAAGCCTATCATGATTATAGTATATTAGATACCTATGAAGCTGGGCTGGCTCTAAAAGGAACAGAAGTAAAATCTTTAAGAGAAGGGAAAGTTAGCCTTCGGGAAAGTTTCGCTCAATTTGAAAATAACGAACTTTACTTGATGAATATGCATATTTCTCCTTATGCTTTTGGGAATATATTTAACGTAGATCCCAAAAGGAAACGTAAATTACTCCTTCATAAGCGGGAAATTTATCGTTTAAAGGGACAAGTTCAGGAGAAAGGTTTAACCTTGGTACCTTTACGAATTTATTTTAAAAGGGGCTATGCCAAAATTGAATTAGCTTTAGCTAAAGGAAAGAAATTATATGATAAACGCAGGGCACTAGCTGAAAAAGATGCTCAGCGAGAAATGGAAAAAGAAATAAAGAATAAAAAATGGGGGCGATAGGTTTCGACAGAGATAGGAGAGGTAAAAACAGCGAGCCGAGGTTCCATGTCCTCGTAAAACTATGGAAAAACAATAAACGCTAACAATAGAGAATTAGCACTCGCAGCCTAATTGGCTTGCGCATCCATAAAGGTCTTTTGTCTACGAAACTTTTATGGGTGTAACATAAAGTAGACTATCTTTTACCTTATTGCCCTGAAAGGTAAGAGAGAAAGTTAAGGGCTGGCTCGATTTACATCCTGTCTATGGGAGGTAAATTGAGCGAGAATAAAATCATAGACTACGCTCGTAGCGGTTTTTACCGAAATATCTTTGGACGCGAGTTCGAATCTCGCCGCCTCCACCATATTACAGATAGATAATAGCCCTTTGGCTTTTGCTAAAGGGCTATTTGTAAAAGAGGATTATAAAATAAAGCAAGGGGGCTAGTTTATGGATTCAATAGATTCTAAAGCAGCAGTCAATTTTATACAGGAGATCATTGATGAAGACAAAAAGGCAAATAAATATAATGGCAGAGTTCATCTCCGATTCCCCCCAGAACCTAATGGATACCTGCATATCGGTCATGCTAAATCTATCTGCTTGAATTTTGGTTTGGCTGCAAAAAATGGAGGCTTATGTAATCTTCGCTTTGATGATACAAATCCCAACAAAGAAGATAAGGAATATATTGATTCCATAATTGATGATGTACGATGGCTGGGATTTGATTGGGACGATAGGCTTTTTTATGCTTCTGACTATTTTGAGAAAATGTATGATTATGCCATACGTCTAATTAAACTAGGTAAAGCTTATGTGTGTGACCTGAGTCCTGAAGAAATTAAGGAGTATCGCGGAGGTTTCAAGGAGCCAGGAAAAGAAAGCCCCTATCGCAATCGTTCTGTGGAAGAGAATCTGGATTTATTTCGACGTATGCGAGCTGGTGAATTCCCTGACGGTTCACGAGTATTACGAGCTAAAATTGATATGTCTTCACCCAATCTGAATATGAGAGATCCTGTTCTCTATCGTATTTTAAGAGCCACTCACCCCCGGACAGGGGATAGATGGTGTATTTATCCTATGTATGACTATGCTCATCCCCTTGAAGATTATTTCGAAGGAATTACTCATTCCATCTGTACCCTGGAGTTTGAAGACCATCGTCCATTGTATGACTGGGTTCTTAATACTTTAAATTTGCCAGACCCACCTCAGCAGATTGAGTTTGCCCGTCTTAACTTAACTAATACAGTAATGAGTAAACGGAAGCTTCGCAAACTGGTGGAAGAAGGTTATGTGGCTGGTTGGGATGATCCTCGTTTGCCGACCATATCGGGGCTGCGTCGAAGAGGTTATACACCAGAAGCTATCCGAAATTTTTGTGATAGAATCGGAGTATCTAAGGGTAATAGCGTAGTAGATATACGATTTTTGGAACATTGTATCCGCGAGGATCTCAATTTGCGAGCACCTCGGGTTATGGGGGTACTGCATCCTTTAAAGCTGATTATTGATAATTACCCTGAGAATATGGTGGAAGAGCTGGAATCAGAAAATAATCCTGAGGATCCCGCTGCCGGGACACGCAAGATACCGTTTTCCAAAATTCTTTATATCGAACGTGAGGACTTTTGCGAAAACCCTCCTAAAAAATATTTTCGTTTGGCTCCAAATTATGAGGTCAGGCTAAAAAATGCCTATATCATCAGATGTGAAGAATTTATTAAAGACGAAAAGACGGGGGAGATTAAAGAAGTCCACTGTACATATGATCCCGAAAGCAAAAGTGGTAAAGCGGGTGCTAAACGCAAAGTAAAGGGGACTTTACATTGGGTTTCTGCTTACCATGCTTTAAAAACAGAGGTGCGCTTATATGACTATCTTTTACTGGATCAGGATGAGAAAGTAGAAAGACAGGGAGAAAAGGAAGATTTTATAAATCAGCTTAATCCAAACTCTTTAGAAATATTAACTGATTGCCTGGTAGAACCCAGTTTGGCAGGGGCTGTACCCGGAAGTAAATACCAGTTTTTGCGAAAAGGTTACTTTTGTGTAGATCCCGATTCAACGTCAGATAAGTTAGTATTTAACCGAATTGTATCTTTACGAGATACTTGGGATAAAATACGGAAAGCCAACAAAATTTAGAAACCCCAGTTGGATAGCCCTTAGGGAATAATATTTAACAAATAAAAAGAGAAAAATGAAAGCCATAGGAGATAAAAAATCCGAAAAATTATTTTCGGATTTTTTGATTATTAGATTAAAAAAGAAGGATAATTGGAAGTTTATGTAGTATATATTATGTAATATATTTAGCTGTACTTTGATAAATCATATCCCGTAGGGAGCGATATAAGATAGAAAAAATTGAATAATCTAAGTTAATCTGTTATAAATAAATAAGTAGAAAAATATTTTTAGGTGAAAAATAAGTTATGGAATTTGTAAAAGATAAAAAATTAAATTTTATTATCAATATTTCCTTCAGCCTGGCGATTCTATTTTATGTATTAAGTAAACTTAAGTGGCTATTTATATATTTTAGTATTGCTTTGATGTTAGCTTATTTTTTTGATCCTTTTTATAGATATCTCGTTAATAAAAAAGTTCCAAAGGCATTGGCTGTTACGATTATTATTGGGATAATAATTGCACTGTTAGTTCTAATTATATTTTTCCTTATCCCTAGTGTAGTTAATCAACTCAATATTCTATATAAAGAAATTCCTAATTTTATCGATGAATTTCAAACTCTAATTTTCTCTTTAGAACCTCAACTTTCTAAATTTATAAACCCCGAGGACGTAGAAACCTTACTTAAAGAAAATTTATCTGAACTCCAGAAAGATATATTAAATTTTTCTCGAACTATTATAATTTATTTGTCCAATATAATCTCTAGTATTACCTTTGGTATAATAATTGTTCCTTTGATTTTATTTTATATGTTGAGAGATATGAATATATTTAAGGAAAATTTATATATTTTTGTGTCCAAAGATAAGAGAAAAGAGTTTAAAGAAATACTGGAAGAGATAGACCGAATTGTTAGTGGATTTATACGCGGTAGAATAATAGTCTGCTTTATTGTGGGAGCTCTAATTGGCATAGGTTTGTATTTCTTAAATTTAAAATTTGCTTTAATTATTGGGATAACCAGTGGAGTATTTAATTTTATCCCCTATTTAGGTCCTATAGTAGGTGTCGTTTTGGCTCTAATCTTTGCTCTAGGTAGTTCCTGGTGGGTGTTATTAACGATTGTAATATTGTTTGTAATAGTTAATCAAATTGAAGCGATGCTTCTTAATCCTAATATTCTGGGCAGAGAATTAGGCTTACATCCTTTAACGGTAATTTTGTTTATTTTAATTTGTGGTCAATTATTAGGAGTATTAGGGGTATTAGTAGCTGTACCTTTAGCTGCTATTTTAAAGGTTTTGGCCTTGAGATATTTACTTCGGGAGGAATAACTAAGTTAGATGAAAAAAATAATCTTATTATTGCTAATAGTAATGGGAATAACAATTTTAATTCCTCTTCCTCCAGCCTTTACTCAATCTTCAGAGATAAACATATTATTAAACCAAAAACCTCTCGCGACGACTGTTTCTTCAATTATTGAAAATGACCGGATATTTGTTCCCGCTCGCAATATAGTAGAGGCCTTAGGGGGAAGGATAACTTGGTTTCCGGCGTTAAAATTATTAAATATATATATCGATAACCATACTGTTAGTTTAGTAATTGATGACCCTTCCTTAGAGATAGATGGGAAAATAGTTTCTTTGGAAAATCCTGCACGAATTATAGATAACCGGGTAATGATTCCTTTAGAGGTAATTAAAATTATTACTCAGGTAGAAATTAAATGGAATAACCAGACTAAGACTCTATCAATCAATACCATAAGACCTTATTTACTTAAAATTAGAAGTTATTCTCATCCTGATAAGACCAGAATAGTTATTGATTTATCCGAAAAGACCGAATTTAAAGCAAATTTATTAACTAACCCTGATAGAATTTTTATTGATATAATTGGCTCTATTATAAAGTTGGAAGACTCATTAAAACAGATAGAAATAAATGATGGAGTAATAAAGACTGTAAGGACTGCCCAGTATAATCAAGAAGTAGTCAGAGTAGTATTTGACCTTTATCAAAAGTTCAAATATGACCTTTTCAGTCTTACTGACCCTGATAGAATTGTAATTGATGTATTTAGACCAGAGGAGAAAGAAAAGGCTATTTCTGAACCTCTCCCCACAAAGTCTGAGGAAAAACCTAGCATTGAACCTAAAATAAGTGAAAAAAGAGTGGTGATTATCGACCCCGGACATGGAGGGAGTGACCCGGGGGCAATTGGACCGACTCGTTTAAAAGAAAAAGAAGTTACTTTAAGCATTGCTCTTTATTTAGAAAAACAATTAAGGGAAGCAGGTATTTCCGCCTATCTGACCAGAAATAAAGATGAATTTGTTTATTTAGAAGATAGAGTAAATTTTGCCAATCAGAAAAATGGTTTTATATTTATTAGTATACACACTAATTCAGTATTAAATCATCGTCCTAGTGCTGGGGGAATAGAGACTTTTGTATTAAGTTCCAAATATATAGGTGCTTCAGCTAAAGATGTTGCCGATAGAGAAAATAGAGCGAGTAGAGCTCATCCAGAATTAGATACAGATTTAGCTAAGATTATTGCTGATTTGGAAGAAAGTGCTAATATTCAATATAGCCTGGATTTTGCAGATATTGTACAGAAAAAATTAGTAAAATACCTTAAATTAGAGGATAGAGGGGTAAAACAAGCTCCTTTTGTAGTATTAAAAGGGGTAAATATGGTTGCAGTTATCGTGGAGGTTGCCTTTATCTCTAATCCTAAAGAGGAAAAATTATTAAAAGATGATAGTTTTAGAAAAAATGCAGCTCAAGCTTTGTTTGAAGCCATAAAATACTATATAGAAAATACTCCTGATGAGGTATGATGAGCTATAAGGTGAATTATTATGGCAAAAAATAGAAAATCAAAGAAGAAAAAAAATTACCTGAAAATTATCTTTGCATTATTAGTAATAACAGCACTGATAATTTTTAGTTATTTAATATTTACTAAATTAATTGTTCCTGCTTGGGAAAGGTATAAGGAAGAGCCTGTGGTTACAAAGGAAATTCCTTATAAAGAAGAAGAAGAGAGAGAAGAAATTAAACCTATGCCGATAGAAGAGATGGTAGAAGTTAATCTTTATTTTTCAGATTATCAGGCAATGTATCTGGTGCCTGAAAAAAGAAAAATTTCTACATCTCTTTCTTTAGCTAAACAAGTTGTTATTGAAATTATAAATGGTCCGGAAAATTCTAATCTTTACCCTACTATTCCTAAAGGTACTCAACTAAATGAACTTTATATAGCTGATGATATTGCCTATGTTGACCTATCTGAGGAAGTATGTAAAAATCATCCTGGAGGCAGTAGCGCCGAATTAATGACAGTCTATTCTATAGTTAACACTTTGACTGAAATTCCTCCCATTAAAGGTGTCCAAATATTAATTAACGGAAACGAAAGAGAGACTTTGGTAGGTCATGTAGATATTAGTAAGCCTCTCCTCAGAGATGAAGATTGGATTAAGCCGTAAAATTTAAACAAAATCTTTTTATATTAATGCGGAGGAAGTAATGATTAATAGTACTGATTTTTCTGAAATATTTAAGAATCAAATTATAATAATCGCCCTTATAACTTATATCCTGAACCAGATTTTGAAGTTATTTATATTTTATTTTACAGAAAAAAGATGGGATTTCAGAAGATTTATTGGGGCAGGAGGGATGCCGAGTACTCATTCTGCCCTTTCAATGTGTGTGGCTGTAACCATCGGCTTGAGTGAAGGATGGAATTCTCCTTTATTTGCTTTGGCTATAGTTATGTCTTTTATCATTATGGCTGATGCAACTGGAGTAAGAAGGGAAACCGGGGAGCAGGCTAAAGTATTAAACAAAATAATCCTGGAGTTTTTCGAGGAGAGAAAAATCAGGGATAAGCGTTTAAAAGAATTGATTGGACATACTCCTTTTGAAGTTATTGTAGGTGGTATAATAGGTATGGTAATGGCTGGCCTTCTATATTATTACTTAAATTTTTAATTCGGGGTGGATGTATCGATTGAAAAAGATAGAAAAAGAGCGATTAGATATACTGCTTGTAAAAAGGGGATTTTATCCTACCAGAGAAAAAGCCAGGAGAGCAATAATGGCCGGAGAAGTGTTGGTAGAAGAAGAAAGAATCAGCAAGGCTGGACAAAAAGTAAGGGTTGATAGTAATATATCATTATTAAAAAAGGCGACTGTTTATGTAAGCAGGGGCGGAGAAAAGTTAGAAAAAGCTATAAAGACGTTTAGTATTTCGGTTAAAGAAAAAAAAGTAATCGATGTGGGTGCCTCAACTGGAGGATTTACTGATTGCTTGTTAAAGTTTGGAGCTGAAAAGGTCTATTCTATAGATGTTGGTTATGGACAATTAGCCTGGAAATTGCAAAAAGATCAAAGAGTAGTGTTGATGGATCGGACCAACATAAGATACCTTACACCCGACAAATTTGATAATCTATTTGAATTAGCTACCATAGATGTCTCTTTTATATCATTAGATAAAGTTTTACCAGCAGTATATAATTTACTTAAAGGGGAAGGAGAGGCTGTAGCTTTAATTAAACCTCAATTTGAAGCAGGTCGAGAATTTGTTCAAAAGGGTGGATTAGTAAAAAAGATAGAAGTCCATCAAATGGTAATAAAAAGAGTAGGTAATAATGCCCAAAAATTAGGTTTTAAAATTCAAGGATTGACCTTTTCTCCCTTAAAAGGTGCTTCCGGTAACATAGAATATCTTATCTATTTAACTAAAAATATCACGAAAGAAGAAATAGATGATTTCTCTCTCTTAATCAAAGAGATAGTAGAACAAGCTCACCAAGAACTTTCTCAATAACTGATAAATTGACGGCAAAGGAGTGAATACAAAATTTAAATAGCATAATTAAGGGATTATTGGAGTGAGATTTTTGAATATAGGTAAGAATGTAATTTTAATTTTAGTTTTAACTATTGGCGGGGGGATAATTTTCCTGTTTTTATTTATCAAGATAAGTAATTGGGTAAGAGGGAAGAGATTAAGGCAAAGATTTTCTAAAAGCAGACAGGCAGAAAAAGAAGCAGAAAAAATATTGAGAAAAAATGGTTATACCATTATAGATATTCAAAAAAGCAAACCGCTCCTTATAACTATTGGAGATAAAATTCACCGTTATTTAGTACGAATAGATTACCTGGCAAGAAAAAAAGGAAAAGTTTACGTAGTAGAAGTTAAAAGTGGTGAGAAAATTCCCTATATCACTAATCGGGAAACTCGGAGACAAATGTTAGAATATTATCTTGCCTTCCAACCAAGCGGTATTCTTTTACTGAATATGAAAAATAAAAGTATTTCTGAAGTAAAGTTTCAGTTCAAGACTGCTTTTCACCAATGGATGTACAGAATAATTTATTTTATAGCAGGGATGATTTTTACCTTGTTTTTATATTATTTACTTCGGGGAGGATGGAAATGAAATTAAACAGTGTGGGCTTAGTGGTAAATTACGACAAAGAAAAAGCTCGAGAAACAGCTTACCAAATAATTAATTGGCTAGGTTCTAAAAGTATAAAGGTATATATTGAAGGGAAAGGTGGCGAACTCGTAGGTAGAAAAGATTTAAATTGCCCCCTCGAAAAATTCCTAAATAAGGTAGATATAGTAATATCTTTGGGAGGAGATGGCACTCTCCTTAAAGCAGCAAGATTAGCTGCCTTTGCGGATATCCCAGTTTTTGGAGTAAATTTAGGAGGATTAGGTTTTCTTACCCAAATAGGCATAGAAGACCTGGAAAAATCATTAGAAAGACTGTATCGGGAAAGATATTTTCTCGATGAAAGAATGATGTTAGATTGTTCAGTGAAAAGAAAAGATAATGTGATTAAGAAGTTAGTTGCTTTAAACGATGTAGTTATTAGCAAAGGGGCATTTGCTCGAATTATTAGCCTGGCTACTTACGTCAACAACGATTATGTTATTACCTATTCAGCAGATGGATTGGTTGTTTCGACTTCTACAGGTTCTACTGCTTACTCCCTTTCTGCTGGTGGTCCCATTGTTAATCCCAACATAAATTCTATGATACTTACTCCTATCTGTCCACATACCCTATCTGCTCGACCTTTAATTATAGGTGAAAATGATAAAGTGAAGATTGTATTAGAATCGAGCGAAGAAGAAGTAATGGTTACCATAGATGGACAGGAAGGCTTTACTTTAAAAACAAAAGACGAACTGTTAGTAAAGAAATCAAATTACAAAGCTCTATTGATTACTTTTAAAGAAAAGAGTTTTTATGCTATTTTGAGGGAAAAATTGAGGTGGAGTGGGCAGATTAATAAGCAATTAAATTAGTGTATAGCGTATAGTTAGGAATGAGAAAACCAGAATTTGATAGACAGAAGACGAAATATAAAAACAGTATCGGGTCTAAAAAGAAAAAAGATGATATAAGAATGGCATATATGAGGTGGATGTAGAAATAAATGTTATTTCAATTAAATATAAAGAACATGGCTCTAATAAAAGAATTAAATATAGAATTTGATGAAGGATTAAACGTCTTGACTGGAGAGACTGGGGCAGGGAAATCTATTATTATTGAAGCAATAAATCTAATTTTGGGTAGTCATACTACTATTGATTTAATTAGGTTGGGAGAAGATAGCTTGGTAGTAGAAGGATTATTCTTAATAACACCTAATGAAAAGATGGCAATAAATAATTTAAATCCCGATTTGAAAATTGTTGATGATGAAGGGACTTTGTTAATCAGGAGGGAAGTCAACAAAAAAGGTCGGAATAAATGTTGGATAAACCAGAGGTTGGTAAATTTATCTTTGCTTCAGGATATAGGAAATTTCTTGGTTGATTTACACGGTCAGCATAATCATCAATCGCTTTTAGATGCTTCTAAACATATAGATTTAATAGATAATTTAGGAGGCGATAAAATCGCCAGATGTAGAAAAGAATTATTTAATACTTATCGATTATGGCGAGAAAAGAAAAAAAGATTATCTCAACTATTAGAAGATAGGGAAAAAAATTTAAAACATATAGATTTTTTGAAATTTCAGTTAGAGGAGATTGATAAAGCATCTTTGACTAAAGATGAGGATAAAAGATTAGAAGAAGAGGAAATGGTCTTAAGGAATGCAGAGAAAATAGTTGAAACTATGGAAAAAGCTAATTTTATCCTTTATGAAGGCAGGGTTGAACATCCCTCAATAAGAGATTCTTTAAATGAGGTATCTAAAAATTTGGGAGAAATTGCATCTTTAGACCGACAGATTGAAAAAATGAAAGAGGCTTTAAAGGAAATAGTGTATCAACTTGAGGACCTGGTTAATGAAATCGAGAAGTATAAAGATAAAATAGAATTAGATACTTCAAGATTAAAGGAAGTTGAAGAGAGATTAAATCTGATTAACAATTTAAAGAGTAAATACGGTTCGACCATTGAGGAAATCCTACAGTATCGCCAAAAAATATACCAGGAATTAATGGCTATTGATTATTGTGCAAACGAGATAGAAAGTTTAAGAGTAGACATAAGTTCTCTGGAAAATAAGGTATCAGATATTTCTCATAATTTGAGTTTGAGAAGGAGAAAGATAGCTGAAAATTTAGAGGAGAGAGTAGTTAGAGAATTAGAAGATTTGAATATGAAAAAATGCCAGTTTAAAGTCTTTCTCAATCATTGTCAAGATGATAAAGGTATAAAGATAAATAATAAAAAATATAAAATTGGACCTAAAGGGATAGATGCTATTGAGTTTATGATATCTCCCAATGTAGGAGAAAAGCTACGACCTTTAGCCCGGATCGTATCAGGTGGTGAAGTTTCCAGAATTATGTTAGCTTTAAAATCAATCCTCTCTGAAGTTGATCAGGTTTCCACCTTAATTTTTGATGAAATTGATAGTGGAGTTGGGGCAAGATTAGGAGAAGTAATTGCTCAAAAATTGAGAAATATTTCCGAAAGAAAACAGATGATCTGCATAACTCACTTACCTCAGATAGCCTGTAGGGCCAAAAAACATCTTTATATAGAAAAATATGTTAGAGAAAATAAAACTGAAATAAGAGTAGAAGAAATAAAAGGGGAAGATAGAGTAAAAGAGATTGCTCGCATGTTAGATGGGAATCAGATGAGTGAGATTACTATTCAGCATGCCCAGAAGATGTTAGAAAGATAGAATTCGGATAAATCGAACTCCTACAAGAGACAAAAAAAGAAAAAAAGGAAATAGACAAAATATGAATATTGGAAAGGATGTAGAGATAGCAATAATAATTAATATAAAATTGAATTCAATTGGTGAATTGAGCAATCGGCCAATTGGTCAATTGTTATAAGGTTGTTTATTTATGGAAGAGAAGATTAATACAAATAAAGATAAATGGCTGAGAGAAATTGCTACACAAAAAGAGGTTGCGAGTACTTTAAAAGCAATAATTCATTCCACTGATGATGCTATTTCAGTAGTAAATGAAAAGGGTTTACATATTATCATTAACCCTGCCTATACTCGGCTAACCGGTTTAACTGAAGAAGATGTATTAGGGAAATCACCCACTATTGATATTGCTGATGGGAATGAAAGTATGCATTTGAAAGTATTAAGAACCAGGAAACCAGTTCATGGAGTGAGGATGCGAGTTGGGCCTAATCGTAAAGAGGTAATTGTAAATGTAGCCCCCGTCATCGTAGAAGGAGTTCTGAAAGGAAGTGTAGCAGTAATACATGATGTTTCTGAAATAGAGCATTTAACGGAGGAGTTGAATCGAGTCAAACAGAGAGTCAGACATTTAGAATCAAAATATACCTTTGAAGATATTGTGGGAAAGAGTAGAGCTATGATTGTTGCAAAAGAGCAAGCCAGAAAAGCTGCTGAAACTCCCGCTACAGTTTTGCTCCAAGGAGAAAGCGGAACTGGAAAGGAGCTTTTTGCTCATGCTATACATCATGCTAGTAAGAGAAAGAACAGGCAATTTATTCGGGTTAATTGTTCTGCTCTGGTTGATACTCTGTTAGAGAGCGAACTTTTTGGATATGAGGGAGGTTCATTTACTGGGGCCCAAAAAACTGGTAAGAAGGGGTTGTTCGAAGAAGCTGATAAGGGGACTATATTTTTAGATGAAATTGGGGTAATGAGCCTTAATTTACAGGCAAAGCTATTAAGAGTTCTTCAGG
Source organism: uncultured Atribacterota bacterium (assembly GCA_964438695.1). Lineage (GTDB taxonomy): Bacteria > Atribacterota > Phoenicimicrobiia > Phoenicimicrobiales > Phoenicimicrobiaceae > Phoenicimicrobium. The sequence continues at coordinate 11,787 of CAYTKP010000023.1, forward strand.
AAAAAGAAATTATAAAAGTGGGAGGAAGAAGCCCTATTAATGTAGATGTAAGGGTGATCTCTGCTACTAATATAGATTTAAAAAATGCAGTAAAGGAAGGGAGATTCAGGAATGACCTTTATTATCGCTTATATGTTATTCCTATTTATATTCCTCCCTTAAGAGAAAGAAGAGAGGATATACCGCTTTTGGTAAATAATTTGGTTAGAAAATACAATCAAGATTTTGGAAGAAATGTAAAAGGGATTTTACCAAAAGCACTTAATCTTTTAAGAGAATACTATTGGCCGGGAAATGTTAGAGAATTAGAAAATGTAATTGAAAGGGCAATAATAAATATGAAATTAAGTGAAGAGTTGATTTCATCCAAACATATTCCTCCCCTGGTTGGGTTAAATGAAAAAGAAAAAGATGAAGTAAAGGCCATCAATAATTATAAGCCTTATCATCGACTTGATTTTGATTGGGATAAAAAAAATCTTAAAGAGATAAAATATAATACGGAAAGGGCAGTCCTAATAGATGCTTTGAAATCCTCAAACGGTGATAATTCAAAGGCAGCAAAGAAATTGGGAATCAGTCTTAGGAGTTTTTATTATAAAATGAAAAAATATGATATTAAAAAAATATACGAATATAAATAAAAATAATAAAGCTATAATTCAAAATTAAAAACTATAATTATAAGAGAATTCAGAACTCAGAAGTAATTCTATTGTGAGCAAAATATTGCAATATGATGAATATTAATGCAGATACTTGCAATTAAAGATGAAAAATAAAATACCAGGGTTTAGTTAAAGATGGTTTTGAATAACTAATATAGACCATCTTTTTATTTTTTTACCACCAGAATTTCAAAGAACTTCTAATGGTAAAAGATAAAATTAAAAGGTTAGTTAATTTTAAAAAGATTATCAGGAAAGATATGGTATAAAAACGAAAAGGAATAAACAAAGGTAAAGAGATTCAAGGGAATTTGTTCGCCCGACAATTTTGTTATGCCTATTCTAAAAATTGGTATGAAAATTGCTTTATAAATATATTGGAAGATTTTCTATGAATGAAAAATTAGAAGTAGTAAAAATAACAAAACAGTATTACTCTGGGAAATAGAGTTTGCAAGAAATATTAAAGAAGATTATAGGAGAAGAAAAGCCCTATGAATATAAATAGATATAAAGGGGCAAAAAGATGCCAGTAATTAATGAAGAATTTTATTTCATCTTAAAGAAACCACCTTGTGCTCCTACAACCTAACGATTAATTTAATTGGTGAATTGGTGAATCGGAGAATCGGTAAATTGGTAAATTATTA
>CAYTKP010000023.1:13204-14325 GCA_964438695.1 uncultured Atribacterota bacterium
ATTGGTAAATTATTAAAGATTTATTTTTAATAGAGAGGTGATTGTAAAAAATGTTGAAAACATTTGAGGAAGTATTAGGAAAAGCCAAAGATTATGGTCCAAAAAAAATGTCAGTAGCTGCGGCTCAGGCTGAAGATGTTTTGCGGGCGGTTGAGTCTGCCCGCGCAGAAGGATTAACTGATTCAATTTTAGTTGGTGATAAAAAAGAAATTATTCGAATAGCCAATGAGATGGCTATTGACCCGGATAATTATGAAATAATTAACAAAACTGATAAAACAGAGGCAGCTCGATGTGCTGTAGAGCTAGTTCGAGATGAAAAGGCTTGTATATTAATGAAAGGGATGATGGGAACAGCAAGACTTTTAAAAGCTGTTTTAGATAAAGAGATTGGGTTAAGAACTGATAGACTAATTAGCCATGTTTATACCCTAGAGATCAAAAATTATGACCGTTTACTTACAGTGACTGATGGTGCTATGAACATTAATCCAGATTTAAAGCAAAAAGCTCAGATAGTTCAAAATGCAATATACTATGCTCACTTATTGGGAATTGAGAAACCTAAGGTGGCGATTCTCGGGGCATTAGAATTAGTAAATCCTGATATGCCAGTTACCATTGATGCTGCATGTTTGGCAAAAATGAGTGAGCGAGGTCAAATTGTTGGTGGTGTAGTAGATGGACCATTGGCTTTTGATAACGCTATTTCTAAGGAGTCTGCTCTGCATAAAGGAATTAATAGTCCAGTTTCTGGAGAAGTAGATATTGTTTTAGTACCAAATATTGAGTCAGGGAATATATTTGCTAAGGGATTAGTTTATCTGGCAAAAGCAATACCTGCAGGGCTGCTTTTAGGCACAAAAGCTCCAGTAGTATTGACTTCTCGAGCGGATTCTGCACGGGCAAAGTTATATTCCATTGCCTTAGGAGTATTAATGAGCGAGGGGACTAAGATAAAATAGATTAGTCAAACTAAGAGAGGTGGCATTTGGTGGCCAAAGATTATAAGATATTAGTGATAAATCCTGGTTCTACTTCTACTAAAGTAGCATTGTTTTCTAATGAGCAATTACTATTTGATAAAAAGATTGAGCATAGCAATGAAGAATTGCACGTTT
>CAYTKP010000024.1:0-13774 GCA_964438695.1 uncultured Atribacterota bacterium
ATAATGAAAAAAATTATTGCCATAATAATAACTATTTAGTATAATGTATAAAGTCGGGGCGTGGCGCAGTTTGGAAGCGCACCTGAATGGGGTTCAGGGGGTCGGAGGTTCAAGTCCTCTCGCCCCGACCACTAAATTCAATAGCAGTAATAAATTTTTTTATTCGTTTTCGCAAACACAAGCTTGAATAAGGAATGAATTTTATTAAGTTTCTCACTATCAGGAACGTTTTTCCTAAAGAGCGACGAAAGGGAAAGTACTTAGATAGTAACAGAGGGACCAGAAGGATTAGAAAAGCTGAGATCAACAGAACCTCTTGAAATTCCCCCAGTGTATATTAAGCTAAAGTAAAATTAAATCATCCTTTTGAAATTTTTGCGGACATGATTAGTAAATTGAATATAGATTTTGATATTAAAAAATCTGCAATAAAACAGGTAACGGAAAATATAAATTAAAACCGGTTATTGGTATGTTAGTCAAAATTTATTTAGAAGAAGAGCTTCTCGAGGGCTCAGGCATAGAAATGAATAGTATTTTAAATAATAAGAGTTAGGTCTTTTAAATATCAACAATAGACCTGGCTCTTATTATTGTCCCAAATTATTTAATTTTCCCCACTTTTACCTTCCTCCAAGCTAATTCTTTTTGCACTTCCGAAAAGTAGTGAAAATGGTATCTTCAATTTTCCTAATTGAATAAAACATTCTACTTCATAGAAATTTGCTATCAAAAATTTTCTTAAAAAAGAGGATTTTTAAAACTATTAGCGTATAGTTAAGAATAGGCATAAATTCCATTTTCTATTCCTTTCAATATGTCCCTTTTAAAGTGAATAAAATTGGAAGAATTCATATAAGCTAAAATATATACGGTGAAAGTCAAATTATTTATTCAGAACTAATATATCATCTGCGAAAAAAATATAAGCATAAGGGAATTACTATGAGAATGAAAAAACAACAGAGAACCTTCTTTTGCTCCCAGATAATATTAATTTTAATAATACTGGGAAGTATTATTAAAATTCATTCGATATTATATTTTCCTGAAATAAACCACTGGAACTATCATCAATTGCAAAGTATAAATTCAACTAAGAAAGAATTTTCATTTGCGGTGTTTGGCGATAACAGAAATTCAATAAAAACATTTGAATATTTAATAGAGAAGATAAACCAAGAAGATATAATCTTTGCGATTGATGTAGGGGATTTGGTTTATGATGGAGAAAAGGAAAAATACAGATTTTTTATAAATCAGTTAAAAAAGATAAAAAAACCGTTACTAACTGTAATTGGTAACCACGAACTAAAAAAAGAAGGAAGGGCAAATTATTACGTACTATTTGGAAAATTTTATTATTCTTTTGTAGTAGGTAACAGTTATTTTATCGTTTTAGATGATGCCAATGCAAAGAATCTTGATCCATGGCAGATGGAGTGGCTAAAAGATGAATTAGAAAAGAGTCAAAATTATAAATATCGTTTTGTTTTTATGCATGTTCCTTTATATGATCCCAGAAAAGGTAGCCTTGAAATGGGGCATAGTTTGAAAGATTTAATCTTTGTGAATGAATTGAATAATCTTTTTGATAAAAATAATCTGACTATGCTTTTTGTCGCCCATATTCATGGATATTATAGAGGAGTTTGGGGCAAAACCCCTTATATTATTACTGGTGGTGCTGGGGCCAGATTATCTGGTTCTGACCCACAACATGATTTTTTCCATTATATTAAGGTAAATGTATCTGAAAGTGAGGTTAAATATGAAGTGGTTAAATTAACAAGTCCTAATTTTGAATTAATAGATAGGTTGGTCTATGGTGTTGGAATATATATTTATGCATTTTTTGCCCTTCATTTTTGGGAGTTAATTATAATACTTGTTCTTGTTTATTTGGTAATACATGCTAAACTAGGATGTGCTTCCCGTATAAAAGTTTACTAAAAATATTAATGTCTTAAAAGGAAGAAAAAGGCTGGGTAAAAATACATGATCTTACACTAAAATATTGATATTAAGGAGAAAATAGCTTATGAAAATAATAGACCATTAAAAGCAATAATAACAAGTAAATATTTTATTCGGGCTTATGATTATTTAAAAGCCGAATTGTATCCTATAATATAATTATAAGCAAAAGAAAAAGACATTCGTTATATTCATTATTACATCATAGCTATGCAAATAATAATATGCCGGATATTTGTTGAGCTTTTAGGAGTATGAGGAGAGGATTTGAAGACAAAGAGGTTAAAGCCTTCAAAAAATTAATAGTTGGAGGAGTAAAAATTATGGCATTAAGTTTACAAAAAATTTCATCTAATACTTATCTTATACCTTGTCCCACAAATATCGGTGTATATGTTCAGGATGGGCAAGTCGTTCTGATTGATAGTGGGAATGATAAGGAAGCAGGTAGACAGATTCTTAAATTATTAGACCAAAGAAATTGGAAGTTAAAACTTATTATTAATACTCATTCTAATGCTGATCACATCGGAGGGAATGCATTTATCCAAAATAAAACTGATTGTCGGATTGCTGCTACCCGAATTGAAGCTGCTTTCATTCAAAACCCTATTCTTGAACCTTCCTTCCTTTACGGAGGATACCCTAACAGTAGACTTACCAATAAATTCTTAATGGCTAAACCTTCAAGAGTAACTGATATTATCCCTTCTTTTGGAAAGATATTGGATACCAATTTAGAGGCAATTTCCTTGCCTGGACATTTTTTCGATATGATTGGTATAAAGACACCAGATAATGTAATATTTATTGCTGATAGTCTTTTTTCTGAAGATATCATTAATAAATACCACCTGTTTTTCCTTTGTGATATCAAGGCACATTTACAAACTTTACAGAAACTAAACACCATAGAAGCTGACGTATTTATTCCCAGTCATAGTATCCCTGCTTCCTCTATTAAGGAGCTTATTGTTATAAACGAAAATAAAGTTAGAGAAATTATAACTGCAGTTTTATCATATTGTAAAGGACCTACAACATTTGATGAAATAATTTCTCGGATGTGTAAGAGATACAAAATAGATTTAAATTTTAATCAATATGCACTTATTTCTAATACTATCAAGTCTTATCTCTCCTATCTATATGATGAAGGGAAATTAGAAATATCCTTTTCTGAAGGGAATGTCTTTTGGAAGAAGAAAAAAGTATAGGGGTGGTTATTTGCCCCTATAATGAAGGAGATATGGAGAGGAGAAGGTAAAAAAGACGAAGATAGCGATGATGAAATTCATTTAATTTCTATTTAGCCGTTTGTGGTAAAATTAAACCTCTCTTTAAAGGTGAGAATGCAGATCGAATTGCCTTTTATTCTACTGAAAATTTTAGAGATATTACTTAAATGATATAGTAGAATCTTTTGATCCCCGCAATACCATCCTTTTCTCTGAGCCAATAAATAGGTGACACTATATACTGTTACGTTTCCATCCTAATTTTCATGTGTTTTATCTACATGGTAGTATTGATCAGTTGTTAGGACCTGCAAAATATAAAAAGAAAGGAGAAAAGGTATACAAACAAAGTCATCAGAGTCTTCTTTTAAGGCAGCTTTTCTATCTCATGAAAAGGAAAAATTGGCATCTGTACTTACTCCTCTAATTAAGACTGGTAGGAGGCGGTTATTTATTTATAACGAAAATTAACCTAAGATATAATTTAGGAAAGTAATTTCGCTTTCTTGAAAAGAAAGCGAAATTTTATTTATAAAATTAATTACTATATATTTTAGTTTTAGTTGTCTTATTTTTAAAAATACTATAAAATTAATAAGTATGAAAAAAAATATTTTGAAGGTGCGATGATATATATGAATATGAAAAAGAAAGAATTTGATGTTATTATCGTTGGAGCTGGGCCTGCTGGTATTTTTACCGCCCTTGAGTTAATCAGGAAAGATACTTTATCTATATTGCTAATAGAAAAAGGCAAAGATATTGACCAGAGGGATTGCCCGATGAGAACTAAAAAGGAGAGCTGTTTTCATTGTTCTCCTTGTTCCTTGTTGTCTGGATGGGGAGGAGCTGGTGCCTTTAGTGATGGTAAATTAAATTTATCTACCGAAATAGGAGGACAACTGGATAATTATATAGATAAAAATAAAGTTACTAAACTAATCAAATATGTTGATGATATTTATCTTGAATTTGGAGCAAATAAGACTGTTTTCGGCACAGATGAAGAGAAAATTGATACTATTAAAAAGGAAGCTTCTTTGGCAAATTTAAAATTAATACCCACAAAAATCAGGCACTTAGGAACGGAAAAATGTACTGAAATATTAAAAAAAATGTATCAATATTTAAAAAATAAGATTACTATAAAGACTAATACTGAAGTTAAGAAATTTTTCGTTGATGAAGGAAAGGTATTAGGAATTGAAACTACAGAAGGTGAAATAATTAAAGGAAAATTTGTGGTAGCTTCACCTGGAAGGGCTGGAGCTGAGTGGCTAAAAATGCAGGCAGAAGATTTAAATATTAAAATATCTAACAATCCAGTAGATGTAGGTGTAAGGGTGGAAGCACCAGCTATAACTATGAAGCATCTAACCGATGTTATATATGAATCAAAATTGGTTTATTATACTAAATTATTCGATGATAAGGTGAGGACTTTTTGTATGTGTCCTTATGGCGAAGTAGTTACTGAATTTAATGATAATATTACTACAGTAAATGGACATAGCTATCAAGAACATCGGACTGATAATACTAATTTTGCCCTGTTAGTGAGCACTAATTTTACTGAACCTTTTAAAGAACCGATTGCTTATGGAAAGTATATTGCCCATTTAGCGAATATTTTAAGTGGAGGAGTTATTGTGCAACGATTAGGAGATTTAGAATTAGGTAGGAGATCTACCCCAGATAGACTTAGGCACTCAATTGTTATTCCGACTTTAAAAGAGGCTACTCCAGGAGATCTTAGTTTTGTTTTGCCTTATAGAATACTTTCTGGTATTTTAGAAATGATAAAAGCTATGGATAAAATTGTACCTGGTATTTATTCTAAATATACTCTTTTATATGGAGTAGAAGTAAAGTTTTATTCTTCAAGATTAGATGTTTCAGAATCCTTAGAAACCAAAGTTACTAATCTATTTGCTGCCGGTGATGGTGCTGGTATTACTCGAGGGCTTATTCAGGCTTCTACTTCTGGAGTTGTAGTAGCTCGTGAAATATTGAAAAGAAGAAATAAGGGTGAATAGAATATGAAGATACTTTTAACTAATGATGACGGGATATATTCTGAAGGAATTCAAGTTTTAAAGAAGCAGTTAGAAAAAATCGCAGAAGTTATCATAATTGCCCCTGATAGAGAAAGAAGTACTATCGGTCATGCTATGACTTTACGTAAACCTTTAAAAATCAGTGAAGTAAAGATAAATGGTGATTTTTGGGGATTTTCCCTTGATGGTACTCCAGTGGACTGTGTAATTGTAGGTTTGCTAGAAATTATGAAAAAAAATAAGCCTGATATGATTGTATCAGGAATCAATCGTGGTCCTAATCTGGGTGATGATATTATTTATTCAGGAACAGTTTCAGCAGCTATGGAAGGGGCAATGAGAAATGTCCCTTCTTTGGCCGTTTCCATTGTAGGCTATGAAAATTTTAAATTTAAATCCGCTGCATTAATTACCAAAAATATGGTATCTCATTTGATAAAAGATAAGTTGCCTAGTAATCTAATATTAAATATCAATGTCCCCAATATAGATTATGATAAAATAGAAGGGATTGTAGTAACTAGGCATGGGAAAAGAGTATACCAAGATGAAATAAAAATAATACGTGATCCTCAAGGCAATACTCATTATTGGTTAGGAGGCGATTTGCCAGAGGGAAAGATTGAGCTTGATACTGATTTTGAGGCGATTTATCACCATAAAGTATCTATAACCCCTCTTTCTTTAGATTTAACTAATTATCATAATATGCCTGAAGTTAAAAATTGGGTAAAAAAATGGGATCTTAAATAGAGAAATTATCAATTGGAGCAATTAACAAGATGAATGAACAGATATATCTAATTTTAATATTATTATTTATAATCATAGTACTCTCCAAATTTATTGTTCGACTTTATAATACTAATCATCCGAGAACCAAAAGCGCAATTTTTTATTTTAGAATGTTGTTAGGTTTCTTAATCGCTATGACTATCTATATTATAATCGAAGTAATCAGAGGACATAATGTTTTAGAAAGATTTTATGGTAGTTAAGAGATAAATAAAAAACTTTAAATTGATTGTAAATGAAGTGATTTTTTATGGATTTTAAAAAAGCAAGAGAAGAAATGATAAAATACCAGATAAGAGGAAGAGGTGTTAAAGACGAAAGAGTTATCTGGGCAATGAGTATCATTCCTCGGGAAAAATTTATTGCAAAAGAAAATAAAGAAGAAGCCTACCTAGATTCTCCTTTGCCCATAGGTATAGGACAGACTATTTCGCAACCTTATATGGTTGCTTTAATGACTGAATGCCTATCTCTTAAAGGAGCAGAACGAGTTTTAGAAGTGGGTACTGGTTCAGGTTATCAAGCTGCAATTTTGTCTAAATTGGCCAAAGAGGTTTATACTATTGAACGCTTTAAGATTTTAGCGGAAAGAGCGGAAAGAATATTTAAAGAATTGGGAATAAAAAATATCAAAGTAGTAGTAGGGGATGGAACTAATGGTTTAAAAGAATATTCTCCTTATGATGGTATTATAGTTACCGCAGGAGCTCCGGAAATACCAAAAACATTAGTAGATCAATTAGAAGAGAATGGGAGAATAGTAATACCGGTGGGAAACTCATTTTCTCAAGATCTTTTGCGGGGAATCAAGGTAAAAGGCAAATTAAAGATACGGAATTTTGGTGGTTGTGTTTTTGTACCACTGGTAGGTAAATATGGTTGGGGTAAATAAAGATAATGGAGCGGGAAACGGGGCTCGAACCCGCGACCTTTGGCTTGGGAAGCCAACGCTCTACCACCTGAGCTATTCCCGCTTAGTAAAAGGATCAGATTTATCCGACCCGATTATCTGATCTAATGTAATTAAATTATTTACTTGAAATATTATACCTAAATCTTTTTTAATTATCAAATAATTTTTATTACCAAATATTGTGCAAAATAATTTAGAAATAACAAAAACAGAAGGGGTGTAATTTATTGAAATATTATTCGAAAAAGAAAAGAAATGCTAAGAATAAGATAAAAAATATTTTATTATTTCTAATAATAATAATTGTTGTAGTTAGTTTATTTGAAGGTATTGATCTATACCTAAATAGAAATAAAATATTTTCAGGAGTATCAGCCTTTGGAGTTCAATTAGGTGGACTAAGTAAAGAAGAAGTTAAGAAGACTCTTCAACCAATCATCTCAAAAATAACTGATTTTCCCCGGATATTAGTATTTGAAGAGGAAAAAATACAGTTTATTCCTAAGAATGATTTAGATGCATCTATCGATTTATCTCAAACAGTTGATGAACTATATAAAGTTGCTCGAAGCGGTAATATTTTTAAGCGATTAAGAGATAGAATTGTGGGATGGAGAAAGGGTTATGAAATATCTTTTCAGACCAAATATAATCCCCAAAAATTAGAAGATTTACAGAACAAGGTAAGCTCTTTAATAAACCATATGCCCAGTGATGCTTATTTAGTTAATAATCGTATTATGGAAAGCAGAGTAGGAGTTAAACTTAATTTAGAGGAGTTTAGTAACGAAATATTAAAGACTTTAAATTGTTGGGATGAAAATAAATATATTATTAATATTCCCATTATAACTATTCCTCCTCAATACACTACTCAAGACTTATTAAAAAAATTGGGCATTATTCAAGAATTAGGAACATATTCTACTTCCCTGAAGAATAAAGAAAAAAATACCATTTATAATATAAAATTAGCTTCTAATATGATAAACGGAAGATTAATAAAACCACAAGAATATTTTTCTTTTAATAAATACGTAGGTCCAGCTGAAAAAGAAGATGGCTATAAAGAAAGTACTATAATTGCTAACGGAAGATTTATAAATGGTTATGGTGGAGGAGTTTGTCAGGTATCAAGCACTTTATACAATGCAGCTCTTTTAGCTAATTTACCAATTGTGGAGAGGTATAATCATTCAATATATGGAGATGCTACCAAATATGTCCCTTTGGGCAGGGATGCCGCTATATTTTTTGGATATAAAGACTTGAAATTTAAGAATAATTTAGATCACAATATAGTTATTTTTGCGAAGGTTTTAGGGGATATATTACAAGTTAAAATCTTTGGCCAATACCCAGATAAACCTGAAATAGAAATTATTAGTAAAGATAAAAAAGTAGTTGACTACAAGATAATTAGAGAAAAAGACCCTGAATTAGAAGTTAACCAGAAAATAGTGGTACAAGAGGGGGTACCTGGTTACAAAGTTAAAACTTATCGTATTATCCGAAAAGATGGAGAAGAGAAGATAGAACTATTATCAGATGATACCTATAGAAGTGTCCCGATGATCATTAAAGAAAATTAATTGTATTCTATCGAATATTGAGTATCGCGCATTGCATGGAAAAATAAGATACACGGTTATTAAATTATGAAAATATTTAAAATATTTAAGTTGTTATTAAGAAAAAATTTTTTTAAGGTAATATCTATAGTCTTTATATTAATATTAGTATTTATTTGCTTGCCTCAGATTGCTTTACCGCAAACTACCTCTGTTGAATATATTTGTGCAGGGACAGATTATGAAACCCCGGCTTATATAATTCAGACTAATTATAAAAAACCGGCTATATTGATTATAGCCGGAACGCACGGTAATGAATTAGCTGGCATTAGAGCTACACAATATTTAAAAGATAATATTAAAATTGAAAGAGGAACTTTAATAATAATACCACGGGCAAATATCTTGGCTTGCGATAAAAATGTAAGAAATTTTCCTTCAGATGTTAATTTAAATAGAGTCTATCCTGGAAAATCTGAAGGGAATGAGGTAGAAAGATTGGCTTATAAAATATTTGATTTAGCAAAAAGATATGATATTGATTTACTGGTTGATTTACATGAATCGATAGAATTTTATAAGAATAATTCCCAAAATTATGGGCAAACTCTTGTTATAGATTCTAATGATGATTATTTATTTAATTTAAGTTCTTCCATTGTCGAAGAAATGAACAAAGGAATTTTTGACAACAATAATAAGTATCAGGTTTTAGTAAAGCCTATAGAAGGAAGTGCGGCGTATAGTGCCTATTATCAACTCAATATTCCAGCATTCACTTTTGAAACTTGTAGAAAGTTACCCTTAGCTTTTCGGATACAAGAACATATTAGGTTAGTAAAAATAATATTATTTAGATGGAATATGATTGCAGTTGAAGAGATAAATAACCAGAAATAGCGAATAATACCCTCTATTAAAAATAAAAAAACATAAGTAAAAAAGTAAGTGTCTGTTTTTTTCCTATATTCTTATATAACAACTGGAGTAATTTAATTACTATTTGAAGTATCTTTACTCTCTTCAGTTTTATTTATTTCTTCTTTTGAAATTGCTTCATCTGAAGGGCTGGAAACTTGTTTATTTTCTTGAGAAGATTCAGAGGAAACATTTTCACTTTCAAAGTCGTAATTTATAATAACATTAGCTTGATCATTTAAGTGGGCGATTAAGTTTGATATAGCTTCACTTTCCTTTTGATATTTTAAAATGTTATATATCTGTTCTTTGACCTCTTCAAAACTAGGGTTATGCGCTTCTTTTTTCTCTTCGCATTTTATAATATGATACCCAAATTTGGTTTTTACTACTCCACTAATTTCGCCGGGTGCTAAAGAAAAAGCGGCATCTTCAAATTCTTTAACCATTTGACCTTTAGAGATAAATCCCAGGTCTCCACCATTGGAGGCAGATGGACCGGTTGATTTTTCTTTAGCTAATTCGGCAAAATCAATTATACCTTCTTTTAATTGTTGTAAAATATTGTTTGCTTCTTCTTCTGTTTCTACCAATATATGGCGGACATGAACTTTTTCTGGTTCAAAAAAACTTTCTTTGTTTTCATTATAATAGACTAATAGATCATCTTCGGTAATATTAATTTTATTTTTTTCTTCATTTAAAATATAATTTATCATAAGATTATTTTTTATTTCATCTCTGAGTTGCGCCAAGGTTAAATTATTTACTTTTAAAGCTTCATTAAATTCTTCAGGAGAAGAAAAATTTGCTTTTATTTTTTCTATCTCTGAATCGATATCACTTTTGGAAATTTTAACTTTTTCTTTTTTGGCTTGTTGTAATAACAATTCTGTATTGATTATTTGTTTAAGGACGTTATTTTTCAGCTTATTAATGGTAGATTGATCCATATTTGACAGAGTTTGGTTATCATATCTTGATATTACATTTTGGAAAGTAGCCTGCCATTGATCGTAACTAATCCCTGTTCCATTTACTTCTGCGATATATAATTTTTTCTTTTGAGAGGTTCTATATTGACCCAAGCCATAAAAAATAGATACGCCAAAGGCAGCAATTATTATAATAAGTATAATTTTCATCTTTTTTCTTAATAATTGCATCATAATTTTTCTAAAATCTCCTTTTGTTTTAGTTGTATATAATATAATATCATACTATATGTTTTGTCAAATGTTTATCTCTTCACCTTTTTCTATTTTTTGGCAATTTTTTAAACTACCTCACTGAAGTTTATACTAATTCCGTCTATCTTTTATTCCTCCCGTATCTTCATTTTTTTTGGCAAAGATATGGTGATAAAGTAAATCTTTCCCTTTTCTTTGCGAAATAGAAAAAGAAAAGTAAAAATATTTGACATATTCCAGAGTTAATATAATAATATAGAAGTTAATATTATAATTTGATAATAGTGTAAAACTTTGCTGAGAAGTTCATTTGTTGAAAATTTTATGGTAGTATTATATAATATGTTAGAAATTTATGATTTTAAATGATAAATAATAAAAGAATTAATAAAATATATGAAAAATAGCCATAGTGTCATAGTATGGATAAAAACAGAAATACTATTATCTTATAGCACGGAGTTTTAAAAAACTTGATACCCTAAATGAATTCTTTTTAAAAAATAGATTTTAAAACAGGATTGCTAGGAAAGTAATATGTAAAACCAAAATGGAATAGAAAATACAATAAAAGAATTGCGGTGAAGTAAAGCACCCTGGCAATTTTTATTGGCTTTAACATGAACTAGATGGGAGGTGTAAATGTGACCAAAGTAAAAGTAAAAGATAACGAAGAATTAGACCATGCTCTTAGAAGATTTAAGAAAGAATGTCAAAAAAGCGGAATAATTTCTGAGATTCGGCGTCATGAGTATTATGAAAAACCAAGCGTTAGGAGAAAAAAGAAACTTCTTGCTGCTCAGAGGAAACAAAAAAAAAGAGGTAGATTTTAAATGACCAAAGAATTATCTTTAGAAGAAATTATATTCAATGACATGAATACGGCACTAAAAAATAAAGAAAAAATAAGACTATCAACCTTACGAATGATTAGAGCAGCAATAAAAAATGCAGAAATATCCAAGAAAGACAAACTTACGGATGATGAAATTATTGCGATATTAAAAAACAATTTAAAGAAAACAGAAGAATCTTTAGATATTTTTATAAAAGGTGAAAGACCAGACCTTATTGATAAAGCAAAAAAAGAGATTGAGATAATAAAGAGATATCTTCCTGAACAACTTTCTGAGAAAGAGATTATAAAAATAGCTAAAGAAATAATTATTAAAAATAATTTTAAGAACATTAAAGACCTTGGCCCTGCTATGAGAGAAATTATGTCTCAGTTAAAAGGGAAAGCAGATGGAAAATTGGTTAATAAAATAGCGAGGGATTTATTGGATAATTTAAATAATTAATGTTAATCAAGAAAGACTCATACTTACTTTATAGTAAGGATTTGAGTCTTTCTTAGTTTTATAATTTGTTTATCTTGGAGAGTCGAAATTTAGAAGATAATTCGATGCCCCCAAGATAAATTTTATTATCTGATTTTACGAGTACAATTTGAATAGGGAATGGATTCTAATAAATTTGTTAGAATTAGGAATAGTGCTGAATAAAACGAAAAGAAATAACAAAAGGTATAGAGGGGTTTCAGAGGAGTTTACTCTCCTGACAATCTTGATCATTATATTAATTTTTATTAGTGTAATTAATATTCACACCTTTGCAAATGAAACAAAAGAAGTCTATATGATCTCGATTAAAGGAACAATCGATTTGGGCCTATCATCCTATATTCAAAGAGCTTTAGAGGAGGCCTTATTAAATAGAGGAAAAGCGGTTATTTTAGAAATTGATACTTTCGGTGGGAGGGTTGATGCTGCTGTCCAGATAAGAGATAAAATAATAAGTTTGAACATACCAAGTGTGGCATATATTAAGAACAGAGCATGGTCTGCAGGGGCATTAATTGCTTTATCTGCAGAGTATATTCTAATGGATAAAAGCGGTAGTATTGGTGCTGCGGAACCGCAGCCAGCTAACGAAAAAACTATTTCGGCTTTGAGAACTGAATTTTCATCCACTGCTTTAGCTAGAGGACGTCCAGAAAAGATAGCAGCTGCAATGGTAGATAAAGATATAGAAATTGAAAATGTTATAGGAAAAGATAAAATATTAACTTTAAATGCTGAGCAGGCTATAAAATTAAATTTTGTAGATGGTATTGTTTCTAATGTCGAGGGAGTTTTAGAATTTTTAACTCTTGAGGACGCGAAAATAAAATATATTTACCCTAACTGGGCAGAGAATGTAAGCCGATTTGTTACCAACCCCACAATCAGTTCATTGTTATTGTCTATAGGATTTTTAGGGCTCATAATTGAATTTTGGACTTTGGGCTGGGGAGTTGCCGGAACAATAGGAATAATTTCTCTGTCTTTATTTTTTGGAGGTCATATAATTGTTGGATTAGCTGGATGGGAAACAATTATCCTTTTTTTAGTTGGTTTTTTATTGCTTTTAGCAGAAATATTTTTTATTCCTGGCTTTGGTTTGGCAGGAATAAGTGGAATTATTGCCATTACAATCAGTATATTTCTTACCTTTGGAAATGTTATTCAAGCCACTTATTCTATATTAATTGCTTTGAGTTTGTCCTTAGTGGGCTTTTTCTTATTAATTAGATATATCCCTTCTACTCGTGTCTGGAGAAAATTTATTCTTTTTACTCAGCAGAAAAAAGAGCTAGGATATACGGTTGAAACCAAAGAATTGAAAAAGTTAAAAGGGAAAGAAGGGGTAACCGTTACACCTTTACGTCCATCTGGCATAGTAGAGGTGAATAACCATAAACTAAATGTGATTACTCAAGGAGAATACATTGATTCTAATACAAAAGTTAGAGTATTAAATATTGAAGGTAATAAGATAACAGTTGAAGCAGTTGATACTTCTAATAAGGAATTGTAAAGGCATGCAAGACAGATGTATCGCTATCTAAACAATATTAGGGCCTAGCCTCGTGAAATTTGTCATCGTGAAAATAGAGGACGGGCTTCGGGTAGGATAAATACGAGTCCTATTACTAAAGATTAGAAAAGGAGGTCAAAGATGATTGATCTATTGATTCCGTTGATTCCGATTATCGTAGTTATTTTTGTAATCTACATTTTCTTTCAGTTTATACCGGTAGGATTATGGATTTCAGCTATAGCGGCAGGAG
>CAYTKP010000025.1:0-10002 GCA_964438695.1 uncultured Atribacterota bacterium
TTACTCTTTGGTGGCATAATAATTATAGTATAATTGGGGAGGAAATGCAAGAGGAAGCATATCAAGTATCTATATGCTCGATACTCGCCACTAATTAATAATTAATTTTATAAAATTTAACTTTCCAATTTTCAGTATCATTCCATCTTCAACTGTGATATCTAAATAGGGATCACTTATTTTTTCTCCATTAATTTTTACTCCACCCTGTTCGATCAATCTACGAGCTTCACTTTTGCTAGAAACTAGCCTGGAAATAGCAATAAGCTCGGTAATCCATATTTTTCCATCCTTCAAATCTTCTTTTTTTATAACTAATTCCTTTATCTTTTCGGGATAAAGTTTCTCTTTAAATACTTTTTCAAACTCATCTTCTGCCTTAAAGGAAGCTTCCTCTCCATGATACAGTCGTACAATCTCTCGAGCTAGTCTCTTTTTTAAATCGCGAGGATGAATATTATTATTTTCTAAATCGATTTTCATTTTTTCTATTTCATCTAAGGGTACATCTGTTACCAGTTCGAAATATCTAATCATAAGATTATCTGGTATAGACATTATCTTGCCATACATATCTTGCGGAGGCTCGTTAATACCAACATAATTATTAAGACTTTTACTCATTTTTTCTACCCCATCTATTCCTTCGAGTAAAGGTAAGGTAATAATAACTTGGGGTTCCTGGCCATATTCTCTCTGAATAGTCCTCCCAACCAATAGATTAAATTTTTGATCAGTCCCACCTAATTCGATATCGGCATTTAAGGCAACAGAATCATACCCCTGCATTAATGGATATAAAAATTCATGGATACCAATTGGCCTCTCTTCCTTATACCGACTCGCAAAATCATCTCTTTCTAACATACGAGCTACGGTATATTTTGAACATATCTTCAAGACTTCAGCAAACGATAATTTATTTAACCAATGACTATTAAATACTACTTTCGTTTTCTCAGGATTTAATATTTTAAAAACCTGTGCTTTATAGGTCTCTGCATTTTTTTTAACTTCTTCCTCAGTCAACTGCTTTCTAGTAGCACTTCGGCCACTTGGATCCCCTATCATTCCTGTGAAATCACCTATTAAAAAATAGACATCATGACCTAAATCTTGAAGTTGTCTTAGTTTCCGTAATCCAACCGTATGTCCTAAATGTATATCTGGGGCATTTGGGTCAAATCCTTGCTTAATCCGAAGAGGTCTTTTTTCTTTTCTTAATCTTTCTAATTTTTTTATTAACTCTTCTTCAGATATTATTTCTTCAATACCTCTTTTAATTATTCTTACTTCTTCTTTGATATCCATAATAAACACCTTCCTAATAAAAAATATTATATGCTATATTTATTAAATTGTATTATGTTTTATATGCTATAATTATATTTAAGTTAAATTTTTATATATGGTTTCTACCTAAACCTAATCTATTTTTATTTTTTATCAATAATATTAATAATGGGTAGCCTAAGACGTAACAAGCAGTGAGTTCTCCAATCCCAATATACAAAACAGTTATCCAGTAGGGCAAATCAAAGAGTAAGCATAAATAAGCACTAACTCCAAATGCATTTATTATAACAGGAGGGAGAGGAGCTAATTTAGGATTTTTTACTTTCGATGTTAAATAAGCAGCAATTAAAGTACAAACACTTCCCCCAATGATATCTACCATTCCTAACCCCCCGTAAATATTTGCTAAGATACAGCCAATAAACAATCCAATAATGGCAGAAGGTTCAATAAAAGGCAAAATTACCAAAGCTTCTGCAATTCTCACTTGAATAGGTCCATAACTTATTGGGGCAAAAATGATTGTAAGAATGATGTAGATTGCTCCAATCATAGCTACCTTAACTAAATAATTAGGTTTACCCATGGAAATAGACCTCTATTATTAATCTTAGAAATTATAACACAGTTTATTTTACATTAAAAGGGTTAAGGAAAAGTAATGGGTAAATTGAGAAGAAATAACCAAAGTTGTGGAGGGCTTTTGAGGGAATTTACTACCTCTGAGTATCTTGTTATAATTTTATGATATAATATGTAAAAATATTTGGCAAAGATGCAAACTAAATTCGTATCTTGTTTAACTATTTGCTATCAACTATTTAAGAATTTAAAATTATGATTTTTTATTTTTTTCATTTTTCGCTTTAAATTTTAAATTAACATATACGATATACAAACTTAAGGAGTCTTGTTTTGTCAACAAAAAATAAAATAAAAAAAACTCACCATATTTCTTTGTCCCAAAAAATATTGCTGATATTTATAATTTTTTCTCTTAGCTTTGTCATTGCCTTTATTAGTTTAGCCACTTTAAATGACCAAAAAATTTCTAAAATGGTTAAAGAGCAAAATTTTATTGATGCCATAAATAGCAAAGTGTTCGATATAAATGGTAAACTCATCACTGAATTTTATCAAGAAAATAGAAATCCCATTCCTCTCTCTGCAGTTCCTACTAATTTAATTAATGCTTTTATTGCTATTGAAGATTCCGATTTTTACGAGCATAAAGGTATTAATCTTCGTAGAATTTTAATTACTCAATTACAAAATTTTAAAAATTTAATTCTATTATCTAATAAAAATTTTAAACCTCAAGGTGGTAGCACAATAACCCAGCAATTAGCGATAAACACTTTTCTTACTCGAGAAATTAGTTTAAGCAGAAAATTACAAGATATTTTATTAGCCTTGCAGATTGAAAGAAATTTTACTAAAGAAGAAATTTTAGAAATGTATTTAAACGAAATTTATTTCGGACACGGAGCATATGGAGTTCAATCTGCTGCTCAATTATATTTTGGGAAAAATGTGCAAGATTTAGACCTGGCAGAATGTGCATTACTAGCTGGAATTCCCCGCGGACCTTCCTATTATTCTCCTATTCTTAATCAGGAAAACGCTATAAAAAGAAGAAATATTATTTTAAACAGAATGTTTAAATTAGGATATATTACTAAGAACGATATGGAAAAAGCTCAACAAAGCCCCCTTAAACTTAATTATAATAATAAAAGGGATAAATTTACCGCTCCTTATTTCTCTACTTACATCCTTTCCCAACTTTTAGAGGAATTTGGCGCAAATATGGTATATAAAGGTGGCCTGAAAATTTATACTACCTTAGATTTAAGAATGCAAAATATCGCAGAAAAAGCACTTCAAGAATCTGGTTATGAAGGGGCAATAATTGCTATCGAACCTAACTCTGGTCATATTAAAGCGATGGTAGGAGGTAAAAGCTTTAAAGAAAGTAAATTTAATAGAGCAACTCAGGCTTATCGTCAACCAGGTTCTGCCTTTAAACCTTTTATTTATCTTGCTGCTTTAGAAAATGGGTTTACTCCTAGTAACATTATAGAAGATTCTCCGGTTACTTTTGAAAATGGGTGGTCACCTGAAAATTACGAAAAAGAATTTAGAGGGCCAGTAACTCTTAGAGAGGCATTTGAATTATCCATAAATGTAGTGGGAGTAAAATTATTAGAACAAGTAGGTGTAAGTAAAGTAATAAATTATGCCCATAAAGCGGGAATAAAAAGTAAACTTCGGCCAGACCTATCCTTAGCGTTAGGAACTTCTGAAGTAACTCCCTTAGAAATTGCTTCTGCTTATGCTACTATCGCTAACTTAGGAATGAGAGTGGAACCAATATCTATAATCCGGATAGAAGATTATAATGGTAAAACTATAAAAGAGAATGTTCCTCAAAAAAAGAAAATGTTTAAAGAAGAGGCCTGTTATGTGCTTATCGATATGATGAAAGGAGTAATAACCAGGGGTACTGGTTGGAATGCCCAGATAGGTAGACCGGCTGCTGGAAAAACAGGTACTACTGATAATTTTGTTGATGCTTGGTTTATAGGATTTACCCCCGATTTGGTTACTGCAGTTTATATTGGTAATGATGACCGAAAACCTTTAGGAAATAAAATGACCGGTGGAGTAGTTGCAGCTCCAATCTGGGCTAAATTTATGAAAGAGTCTCTTAAAAATAGAGAGAAAAAAGAATTTAGGCAGCCAGATAAAATAGTAAAAATCTCTGTTTGTAAACAATCTGGTCTTTTAGCTACTGATTCTTGTCCTGAAATATTATCTGCAGCTTTTATAAAAGGTACCGAACCCACCTCTTATTGCACCATCCATCAGAAATATCTTAAAACACCAAAAAAAGAAGAACTTCCAGAGATCAAGAAACCTTATTATGAAGAAATTGAAAATATTAAGAAAAAATATGAGGAAAAACCTTTAGATAAAGAAACAGAAGAAGAAGAAGAAGAAGAAACTCTTCAATCACTGATAAATAAACTTAAAGAAAAACTAAAAAAAGAAAATAAATAATTAATTATGTAACTGTCCGAACTTATTTTTTAAGGTATACCACTGTTACTCCGATTCCCCCTTCGTTGGCATCACCTGGCCTGAATGATTTAATATATGGGATGTTACCTAACAATTTTCTAACTTCTTCTCTTAAGATTCCTTTTCCTTTACCGTGAATAATATATACTGGTGAAATTCCTAATAAATATGCATCATCCAAATATTTTTCTAATATCAATTTAGCGTCTTCGACACTAAGCCGACGAAGAGATAGCTCTTTTTTAAAGGTTCTTACTTTTGATAAATAGAAGTTATCTTGCGTAACTGATCTTTTACTAACCTCATTTCTTGTAGAGCTAAAATTTTTCACCAATTTATCTAGATTTTCTATTTTTTCTATATCCAATATAGGCACAATTATTTTCATATTATCTATCTGTATCTTGCATTTCCCACTTTTCTCAGAAATAGCCTGTATTATTCCTTGTTTATTTAAACTTTTAACCCGCACACAATCGCCAACTTTAATATCACGATTTTTAATCGATTTTTCTTCTGTCATCAGCTTTGTCTTTATCTCTTCATTCAATTCCTTTAATTCTTTTAATAATGGGCCTTTAGATCTTTTATTTATTAATCTTTTTTTACCCAAATTCTCTATCATGTTTCCCACTTTACTCTGAGTTTCTTTTAAAATCTTTTCAGCTTCCTGGTAAGTTTTTCGAAATATTTCTACTTTTTTCTCCCTAATTTCATCCAATTCTTTTTGTAATTCTTTTTTAATTTTAAAGGTCTCTTCCTTAGATATTTTTATTAGTTCCATTTCTTGCTCAATTATTTTTTTATCCTGTTCAATCTTCTCGAGTAAATTATCCACCTTAAGCTTCTCTTGAGTTAGAAAACTTTGAGCTCGTAAAACTACATCTTGTGTCAAGCCTAGTCTTCGTGCAATTATAAAAGCACAACTTTTCCCAGGTAATCCAATAGAAATTTGGAATGTTGGCTTCAAGGTCTTTTCATCAAATTCAACGCGGGCATTGTATACCCCCTTGGTTAAATATGCATATGCCTTCAAGGAATCATGATGTGTGGTTGCCAATACCTTGACTTTTTCTTTATTTAAAAAATCTAAAATTGCCATTCCTAAGGCTGCCCCTTCTGTAGGATCCGTTCCTGCCCCTAATTCATCAAGTAACACCAAAGATTTTGAATTAGCCTCCTTTAAAATTTGAACTATATATTTCATATGGGAAGAAAAAGTACTTAAATTTTGTTCTATGCTTTGTTCATCTCCAATATCACAAAATATTTTTTGAAAAACAACAACTTCACTCCCCTTATTGGCAGGAATGTGTAATCCACATTGGGCCATAAGAGAAAGTAAACCCACTGTCTTTAAAGTTACTGTTTTACCTCCAGTATTGGGACCAGTAATCACTAAAACATTAAAATCTTTCCCCAAATTAATATTAATTGGAACTACATTTCCTTTTAGTAAAGGATGTCTTGCCTGAACGAGATTGATAAATCCCTTTTGATTCAATTTTGGCTCAATTGCCTCCATTTTATTTGCTAACATCGCCCGTGCATGGATAAAGTCAATTTCACCCAGATTCAAAAGAGAATAATAAATATCATGAGCTTTTTCTCCAATAAGGGTTGTTAGTTTTTGTAAAATCTTTAAAACCTCTTTTTCTTCTTCTTTGATTAATTGTCGCAAGGTATTATTTAATTCAACTATTTCTAATGGTTCAACAAATAAGGTGGCACCACTATCAGATTTATCATGTGCTATTCCGGGGAATTTTCCTTTCCGTTCCTGTTTTATGGGAATAACATACCTATCTTGCCTTATAGTTACCAAAGGCTCCTGGATAATGGTGGCAAATTCAGAAGATCTAATGATGGACTCTAACCTTTTTTTAATGACTTGTTCTTTATTAATTATTTCTCTTCTTATCTTTTTCAAATTTGAACTTGCTCGATCCAAAACTAAGCCATCTTCACCAATACAATTAGTTATTTCTTTCTCTAATTCAGGGAAGGCAATAATTTTATTTGCCCTTTCCTTAATTAAAGGATATTTCTCTTTAGTTTTTAACAAAAATTTTTTGACCAATCGTGATGTTGTCAAAACTTTTAATATTCTTAATATTTTTGTAGAATCAAGAATAGCACCTTTAATCTCAGATTTTTTTAATTCAATATTGACATCCTCTAATCTTGTAAAAGGTAGAGTACCTTCATAGCGAATAATCTCTCTCATTTCAGTAGTTTCTCTCTGGGCAGCAAGGACTTGTCCCTGATCAGTTAGGGGGGTAATTTTTTCTACTATTTGTTCTCCAGTCGCTGAAATTACATTCTTTTTTAATAATTCTTTGATCTTTTGAAATTCTAAAACTGAAAAAGTATGTTTATCCAAAATATTCCTCAACCTTTTTTTATAATAGATCAGTCATTATTTTAAGGCATTGGGATTTTTGAAATCCCCATGCTCTAAAATATTTTAAAAGTACTTTTTAAAACAAACAAATTAAGATGAAATTTCTTAAGGAAATCCTCTGTATTGAACTGAAAGCTTGCAGGTAGCCAATCCTCAAAATATTTATAAAAAATTGTTATCATAACTGCAAATCTATTTGCTAAAAATGATTTTTCCAATTGATCACTTATAAAAACTGGTAAAGGTATAAAAGTAACAATAATTAATATAACCCCTACTATTAGTGAACCTTTAAATAAACCAAATAAAGCACCACCCAGTGCATCAATCCAAGAGATAAATAATAAGGAAAATACTTTTTTCAGAAACATTCCAATAATTCTCGCAGTTAAATATACTCCTAAAAATACTACAGCAAAACCTATTATATTTGATATTTCTTTACTAAGTGTTGTGTGTAAACTTATATATTCTCCTATCTCTTTAAACCAAAAAATTGCCAAAAAAATAGCAGCAATAATCCCTATAAAAGTTATCATTCCTCTAATAATACCTCGACGAACTCCAGTTATCATGTTTAATAATAGTATTATCATTATGGATACGTCTACCCAGTTTATAGACATAAATATCTCCTATTATTTAATCGTTAGTAGATAGTGAATAGTCGTTAGTATTAAATACAAGTTTTTAGTGCTTGGTAAGCTGACTAACTGCTAACCATCTTGCCGAGATACGATTCACAAAATACGAAATACGAATTTGGCTACTAATTTCTTCTCTCATTCTCTTATTTTAGCATTAAATTTTACGATTAGTTTCTCTTTAATTTTCTTAAATATATTTTCTACTTCCTGGTCGGTTAAGGTATGTTTTTCTGATTGAAAGATAACAGAATAGGCTAAACTCTTATAACCTTCACCAATCTGTTTCCCTTTGAATATATCAAATAAAATTATTTTTTTAATTAACTTTGAATTAACTGAATTAATTTCTTTGATAATCTCCGAAGAGAGGACCTCTTCTCTTACTACTAAAGACAAATCTCTTTGCACTGAAGGATACTTTGGTAAGGCACGATAACTAATGCTTGTAGGTACATGAGAAACTAAATTCTCAAAATCAATCTCGAATAGATTAACTTTTTCAGGAAAACGATAATTATTAATTACGTCAGGGTGTATTTCCCCGAAAATCCCCACCTCTTTTCCTTTTACTACAATTCTCCCACTTCTAAAAGGATGTAGAGAAGGATGATTAACAGGCAATACTTCCCAATTTTTTACGTTCAAATCTTGTAGAATCGTTTCGATTAATCCTTTTACGTCAAAGATATCCAAAGAAAATGATTTTGTCCAAATATCTCCTCTGCCCAACTTGGTAATTGCTCCACCAATTATTATCTTCTCAAGAGGCAAAGAATTGAGCTTACCAGGATAGGGTAGATATATCTTACCCACTTCAAATATTTTAACTATCTCTGCTTGTCTATTAATATTCCACTTAATAACCTCCAACAAACTTGGAATTAAGGAAGTTCGCATCAATGAACAATCTTTGGTTAGAGGATCTTTTATTTTTACAGCATTTCTTAATTTATGTCCTTTGGGTATTCTTATTTTATCAAATATTTCAGGAGAAATAAAACTGTAAGTTACTACTTCATTTAATCCACACCCAATTAATATTTCCCTTATTTGATCAATCAACCTTAGGCGGAAGCTCTTCCCCTTCTGAGCAATGGTAGTTTTAAAAAGAGTAGGTTTTATTTGGTCATACCCATAGATACGAGCAATTTCTTCTATTAAATCTATTTCCCTTTCTACATCTCCTCTAAAAGAAGGAGAAATAACCTCTATATGTTCTCCATAATCCCCTTTAATGTCAAAGCCCAATTGAGTTAAAATATTAACAATTCGCTTTTTTGTTTTTAGCTTGTCTTTTTCCAAATATTGCCCTAATATTCTATTAACTCTTTCTACCCTTAAATTTATTTTTACCGGTGTAAACAATTTCGGGTTAGTATCGATAGTGCCTGAACTTATTTTCCCCAAAGCAATTCTGCTTATCAAATCAGCAGCTCGCTCTAAGGCAAATATTTGTCCTGCTTTGTCTATATTTTTTTCAAACCTATTCGAGGCCTCAGTTCTCAAACCAAGTTTTATAGTAGTTTTTCTATTATTCACTGCATTGAAATAAGCCGATTCTAAAAATACATTCTTAGTATCCAGATTAATTTCCGAGTATTTTCCTCCCATTATCCCCCCAATTGCTATAGGAGATTCTATATCAGCAATAACCAAACTACCTTCAGGCAACTGTCTTTCCACATCATCTAAAGTGCAAATAATTTCACCTGGTTTACTTTTTCTTACAATTATGGTTTTTCCTCTGATTAAATCGAGGTCAAAAGCATGAAGTGGTTGCCCCGTTTCCATCATCACGAAGTTAGTAATATCTACTATATTATTTATTGGTCTTACCCCCAACAGTCTTAGTTTCCATTTTAACCATAGAGGGGATTCTTCAATCTTTACTCCTTTTACTACCCGCCCTGTATAACGTGGGCATAAATCCTCTGCCTCAACTTTAACAGAAATATCCTTTTCAATTCTCTCTTCACTTTCCTTTATCTCTATTTCGGGTATCTTTAGTCTCTTGTTAAATATTACTGCAACTTCTCGAGCTATCCCTATTATGCTCAATAAATCAGGGCGATTGGAATTTATTTCAAAATCAAATATTGTATCATCGAAATTTATTAATTTTCTTATATCCTCACCCAAAGGATAATTTTCATCTAAAATCAATATTCCAGGAGATTTTCCTTGCTCGATGCCCAATTCAGAAGCCGAACAAAGCATTCCCGAAGACAAAATATTTCCGATCTTCTTACTTTTAATAATTCCTATTTGAGGCAATTTTGCTCCATCCAAGGCAACTGCTACTTTATCAAAAACCTTCATATTCCTGGCTCCACAAACGATTTGAAGTATTTTATCTTTTACGTCTACCTGACAGACTGAGAGATTACTATTTTCAGGATGTAAGTTAATGTCAATTATCTTACCAACAACTATCTTCTCTACATCGATAGATATGTTTTCCATTTGTTCTAAAACTATGCCGCTTATAGTCAATCTCTGGGCAAGCTCCTCTGGAGATACCTCATCAATATCAACATACTCTTTTAATAAATTATAGGAAACCTGCATTTT
>CAYTKP010000025.1:10102-13482 GCA_964438695.1 uncultured Atribacterota bacterium
ATACTAACGACTAATTTAGAATTGTTTTAAAAATCTTAAATCATTTTCAAAAAATAACCGGATATCATTTATGCCATATTTTAACATAGCAATCCTCTCAGCTCCCATACCAAAAGCAAAACCAGAATATTTCTCTGAATCGTATCCCACCATCTTAAAGACTGCAGGATCAGTCATCCCTGAACCCATAATCTCTAACCACCCAGTATATCCACAAGCTCTGCATCCTTTCCCCTGGCATAATAGGCAAGATACATCTACCTCTGCACTTGGTTCTGTAAAAGGAAAATAGCCCGGTCTAAATCTAACCTTTCTATCTTCACCAAACATTCTTTGCACAAAAACTGTTAGAACTCCTTTTAAATCACCAAAAGTAATATCTTCATCAACAGCCAAACCTTCTATCTGGTGAAACATAGGTGAATGAGTACTATCAATAGCATCCCTTCTATAGCATTTACCTATAGCAATCATTCTAACTGGAGGTTGCTGTTTTTCCATCACTCTGATTTCAACTGGCGAAGTATGGGTGCGAAGTAAAATTTCTCTATTTATATAAAAAGAATCCTGATCATCTCTAGCAGGATGATCTTTAGGTATATTAAGTGCTTCAAAATTATAATAATCCAATTCCACTTCTGGGCCTTCTTCCAATTTAAATCCTAAACTGAAAAATATTTCCTCAATTTCCTTTAAAACTAAAGTAATGGGGTGTAAGTTCCCTCTATCCAAGCTTCTACCTGGTAGGGTAATATCAATAATTTCTTCATGTAATCTTTTATCTCTTTCTGTTCCTTCTATTTCCTTGATTCTTGTCTTTAAAAGTTCTTCAATCTCTCTTTTCGCTTGATTTAACAACTGCCCAATTTTTGGTCTTTCTTCCGATGAAAGTGTACCTAACATTCTCAGAAGAAGTGTTAATGCTCCTTTTCTACCCAAATATTCTATTCTTAATTTTTCAATATCTTTTATATTATTGGCAATTTTTAATTTAGAAATAAATTCTTCCTTAATTTTATGTATTTTCTTCTCCAATAGTTCTCCCTCCTTTTTGTCTACTTTTTGGGTTTCAATTATAATATTAACTATTAATAAAAAAAGGTTTATAATCCAATTCGTCTCCTGTTATAAAGGGACGAAAAATTATAAACCTTTTCCGCGGTACCACCCTTTTTGATTTACTTTGCTTCAAGTAAATCCATACTTTTCCCCTATTAACAGTGGGGAGCCGTCAAAGCCTACTCTTTTAAATTTCAGTTTGCAGTTCTAAAGTGAATTTCGATTATTCCTTTACCAGATTCATATTTATCCTCATTAATATGGAAATCTGGCTTAGTTATAACCTAATTATCTTTATTAAAACTTTTAAACAATATGACTATTTCTTATAACATTTATACCTATAAAAATGAAATTAACTCATACTTTCTTTAGATACTTTTACTAAATTATTAAAAGCTTCAGGGTCATTTACTGCAAATTCTGCTAATATTTTTCTATTAATTTCTACTCCCGCTATCTTTAAACCTCTTATAAATTTATTATAAGATATTCCTTGATTTCTCGCGGCAATACCAATTCGGGTAATCCATAGACTTCTAAAATCTCTCTTTTTCACTCTTCGGTCTCTATATGCATAGGAAAGAGATTTCATCATTGCTTCATGGGCAATTCGGTAGAGTTTGCTTTTCGCGCCCCAAAATCCCTTAGTTAATTTAAGTACTTTTTTCCTTCTTCTCCTTGAAGCCACACTGTTCTTTACTCTGGGCATTCTATTCACTCCTTATCTTGTTAGATCTATTATTAAAATCTCTTCTTATTCAATCTTTTACCTGTGAAAACAGATACATTTAGGCATAAGGCAACAATACCTTAACCTTCTTCACATCAGCACCACTTACTGTAGTAGATTTCCTTAAATTTCTTTTACGCTTCGAAGTTTTTTTAGTTAAAATATGGCTTTTGTAAGCTTTCGATCTTAGTATTTTACCTGATTTAGTTACTCTAAATCTTTTCGCAGAACCTCTATGAGTCTTCATTTTAGGCATAACATATCTTACCTTTCTCTTAGTATTACTTTTATTATTTAGGTGCAAGAACTAAAATCATATTTCTTCCTTCTAATTTTGGTTTCCTTGATACATTGGCAATCTCTTCAGTCTGTTTGATTATACGATCTAATAATTCTCTTCCCAAATCTATATAATTCATCTCTCGTCCTCTGAACATTATTGTAACCTTCACTTGGCTACCTTCTTTTAAAAATCTACATAAATTCTTCAATTTAAAATTATAATCATGCTCTCCAATATTTGGACGCATTTTTATTTCTTTCAATCCACCACTTTTCTGCTTCTTCTTCCCGCTCTTAGCTTTTTTATCAAGCAAATATTTGTACTTACCATAATCAATGATTCTACAAACTGGGGGATCAGCATCTGGCGCAACTTCAACCAAGTCAAGATTACTTTTTTCAGCAAGTTCTAGGCCCTCCTTCTTACTTACTATTCCTATTTGTTTCCCATCCGCATCAATAAGTCTGATAGTTTTTGCTCTAATATCATTATTTATCCTTAATCCTGATGTTGACTTAATATCAGTTTTCCTCCTTTTTAAAAGATAATTATAATTATTTTTAAAAAACTATAGCATATTCTCAATTTTTAGTCAATATACGCCGACTTAATGTGTCAAGTATTACTTAATCGTAAAAAAACAAATCTTTAAGATATAATCTTATTTTTAATCTCTTTTAAAACATCTTCGGTAAACTTGGATAATTTTGTCTTTCCTAAGTCGCCTTCTCCTCTCTTTCTTACCGATACCGAACCTTCTTCTATTTCTTTGTCTCCAAATATTAACATATAAGGGACTTTTTCTAATTCTGCCCTTCTTATCTTGGCTCCAATTTTTTCGTTATTTTCATCTAATTCTACTCTTATATTCTGCTTGTTTAATTCTTTCATAATATTTTTGCCATATTCAATATGTCTATCTGCAATAGGCAATAGTTTCACTTGAACAGGAGCTAACCATACAGGAAATGCTCCGGCATAATTCTCAATTAAAATTCCGATAAATCTCTCAATACTTCCAAGAATAGTTCTATGTAGCATTACCGGTCTTTCTTTTTCTCCTGATTTACTAATATAAAAAAGATCGAATTTTTCTGGCATAACAAAGTCTAATTGAATTGTTCCACACTGCCAGCTTCTGCCTATACAGTCTTTTAAATGAAAGTCTATCTTGGGTCCATAAAATGCTCCATCCCCTTCATTTACGATATATTCAATTCCCTTCTCTATTAGAGCTTCTTCTAAACTTTTGGTAGCCTTTTCCCATATTTCATCAGAACCCATGGCATTTTCCGGTTTAGTACT
>CAYTKP010000026.1:0-12619 GCA_964438695.1 uncultured Atribacterota bacterium
ATTATCACCACAAGCGGAAAGAGCGGAGTGGATATGTAAATCAATCTGTATCAGTTTTCCCCTCCATCATACAATATATTTCTCCACAAATATTAAAAGAATTCTCCTTGGTTCGAAGTAAACTAATATTCTCTTCTCTGGCTTTTTTAATTACATCTCCCTCTATTGTTATATCATTAGTAAAGACAATAGCTTTGATATCCTTAATAAGGGCTACTGCAATACTATTTTTGTGAGCCTGGATAGTAATCCAAATACTATCTGGTTCAGCATGAGCCATGACATCAGACATCAAATCTCCACAATAACCTGCTTTAATTTCACAGTCACCTTCATAAACAACTTTTTCTAACTTACATTTTTCTATAATTTTACTTAGTTTCATTTTTTTCTCCTAAATTAATTATTGCTTTTAGCAAAGTACCTGTTTTTAAAGAAGATTTAATTTCAAATTTATCGGCACAACGTTGTATATTAGGAAGCCCCATTCCTGCGCCAAAACCCAAAGCTCTAATTTTTTCAGATGCAGTAGTATACCCTGGTGTTAAGGCCAACTCTATATTAGAAATTCCTGGGCCCCTATCATATGCACAAACTACCGCATTATTATTATCAACCTCAATAGTAATATGACCCCCTAAAGAATGAAGACAAATATTCATTTCTGCTTCATAACATATAATAGCAATTCTACGAATAATTTCTTTGCTGACTCCGAGGTTCTGGAAATATTTTTTAGTTATACTGGCCACTCTACCAGCATTGTTAAAATCGTCTGCCTTAACTTCAAATCGAAGCCTTTTTTTGCTAACTTTTTCCAGTATTCTATTAGAAATTTTTCCACCCTTCACTTCTTCATCCTTAACCTTCTCAGCAATTGATTGGACTTCGACCAACAATCTATTTAGAATATCACTCATAGTTATTATTCCAACGATTTTTCTAGTATTTAGTGATTCCGTAACCGGAATCCGTCCTACTCCATACTTTTCAAATTTACGAATCGCATAAACTACTGAAAAATTCTGCGGGACAGTAATTACCTCTCTGGTTAAATAATTAGTAATTTTATCATCAATATAATTCTTATCAAAAGCGGTAATAATATCATCAATACTTACAATTCCTACGATATTTTTCTCTTTATCAAGAATAGGAACGCCTGATATCTTCTTTGCTTTAAGTTTTAATTGAATCTCTCTAAAAGTGGCATTTTCATCAAAAAATATTATATTTTTAGACATAGCTTCTTTAATTTTAATTTCATAGATCAACTCATTAACTAAGGTTAATTTTTCTCTTAAATAGCTAGATTTCATTTAGTCTTTTTTCCCTTTAATAATTCTTCTACTATCCTTCTACAGGAATCAAACATTAATTTATCGGTCTTTAAGAGAGGGATATGATGGGATCTGGCCAAACCAATCGTTTCTTGAGGGGGTAATTTGCCTCGTACAAAAACAATAGCAATAGCCCCAGTTAATTCGGCTGTGCGCACAACTTGTAAAGAGGTTAAACCGGTTAAGAGCACATAATTATCCTTAGAATAAGCTAATATATCACTTAGAAGATCAGCTGCCCCAAATCCTTTAATTTCTTGCTCTAAATATTTTTCACCACATAAAACTTCTGCATCTAAAATGCGAATTAAATCTTTAATTATCACCGCAATCTCCTTATAATAATTAGGACTTTTATTCTTAATGAATATTTTGTGAAAAATATCACAATTTGAAATACAAAGAAATTATATCACTTAGACAAATAATATGTCAACTCCTCAAACTCCAAAGAAAGATCTACATTATGTATCCTCACTTCTGAGGACAAGGAAAGCCGAAGGGGAGCAAAATTTAAAATAGCTTTAATCCCACCTGCAACCATTTTATCTGCCACTTCTTGAGCAAATTCAGCAGGTACCACTAATACTCCTATATCTATATTTTTATCTCGGATAAATTTTTCCACTTCTTTTATATCATAAATAGAAATATGACCAATTTTCTTGCCTATCTTTAGAGGATCCTTATCGAAAATTCCCTTAATTAAAAAACCTCTGTTCCGAAATCCTCTATATCTCGCCAATGCTTTGCCTAAATTTCCGGCTCCAACAATAATAGCCGACCATTTTTTATCCAGTCCTAATATCTTTTCTAATTCTTTAACGAGATTTATTGCTAGATATCCAATGCCTCTTTTGCCAAATTGGCCAAAGTAGGCTAAATCCTTGCGAATTTGTGCGGAATTAATTCCAGTTAAAGCGGATATTTCGGAAGAAGATATAAATAATGGTTCTTTTTTATCTTCAGTCTTAATTATGTTTTCTAAACAGCGATGGTATATACATAAACGATTTACAGTAACAGAAGGAATATTTCTTTTCTTCAAACTTATTGCTCCTATTCTTGCCTCGTGGTTACAAAAATCGGATAACCCAATTTCTTTAATCGTTGCGATAAATTCTGAGCGTCCTTGTAATTTTTAAATTCACCTACCTGAACTTTATAAAGAGTCTTCCCTTTAATTACATAAGTCTGATATCCTTTACCCCTTATTTCTTTTGCTAAACTCTGAGCATTTTTTTCGGAAGAAAAAGCACCGACCTGAACAGTATATATTTTCTTTTCTGAAACTGTCTCAGGCTCCTTTAAAACCTTTATTTCTGACTCTGCTTCAGGGGTTTTGACTATGACTGGCTCAGTAACTAAAGGTTTTTCCGGGGGAATAATTTCTTTTTCAATTTCCTCACTGTTGATTTTTTCCTCTTCTTTAACTTTTTCTACGGTTATCTCTTGGGACATTTCAACAGGGGTCTCAGTTATCAAAGTCTTTTGTTCCTCTTCTTCCGCAATTACCGGTGTTTCAGGGGGTATATAGCTTTTGTCCCTGGCTAAATGGAAAGCAACGCCTAAAATTACTATCGCACCAATTAATATAATAAGTGTCTCCAGGTTACTCCTGCTTTTTCTTTTATAAATCCTGCTTGCTTTTCTCATATTAAATCATACTCCTATGATGACCTTTAATGACCTTTAGGAAGATAAATGTTTTATCATATTCGCCATCAATATTATACTTTATATAAATATTCTACCTTAAATGTAAAAATCCTTCTTTTATTCTATAATTTATATATATTATTTAATATTGTCAAATATTTTTTACTATGATAACATATCTAGTGAATAGCCGCTAGTTGTTAGCGAATAGTATCAGGGCGCAAAGTGTAAAGCTAAAAACGCAAAACCAAAACTTAAAGTCTAAAATTAAAGACAAGGTTTTGAATTTTGAATTATGGTTTTTAGCTTTTCACTTTAAATTTTAGTTTTATCTTGAACTAAAAACCAAAAACCGTAGATCGATAACCTGTATTTTTCTTGTATTTTAAACCAATTCTCCTATTGATTAATTGGGGAATGGGCAAATCGATAAATTTAAGGAATAATTATATGAATTCAAAAAAACATATTTTAATGGGCATTGGAAATCTTCTTCGAGGTGATGATGGAATAGGATCAATTATTGCTCAGAAATTCAAAGACCATAATTGGCTTTCTTTAGACTGTGGAGTAGCTCCCGAAAATTTCACTTCAATCATAAAAAAAAATAGACCCAATCTCTTAGTACTTATTGATGTAGTAGAAATGGGTCTTGAACCTGGTCAATATAGAATAATCCCACCAGAAAAAATTGATATAATGCATTTAACCACCCATAGTATTTCTCTTTCCTTTTTAATTTCCTATCTAAAAAATTTTTCTAAAGAAATTATTTTTATTGGTATACAGCCAAAACTTATCGATTACTCTACCCCTATTAGCCCCGAAATACTTAAAAGTGCTGATGAAATAATAAGAATATTAAAAGATAAAAAACTTAATACCATTAAAAAATTATAGAATTAGCAATTCCTTTATTTTTATCAATTTAAATTATTTTAATCAACAATCAACCTGGGTGAGGATTTGTCTGTATCAGCAAGAAGAAATTCTTCACTCATTTTCAAACAATTTTTAGGACATATATCATTACATTGAGAACAGAAGATGCAATGATCAATATGAATTTTAATTTTTTTCTTCTCTGGAATAAATTCAATAGCATTAGCCGGACATACTCTCATGCATAATTTACATCCTATACATTTATCTCTATCATAGACAATCTTCCCTCTATAATTTTTAGGTATTTCTACAGGAGGATTTATCTTTGCTTCTCCTTTTTCTATCTTTTCTAATAATTTTAATATCGATTCCGGATAATAAGTAACCGGGAATACATTGGTAGCAGGTTTTTTAAACAACTGTTTCAATAATTCAAATCCCATTGGAGTTGGCATTTTTATCACCTCAAATCATAATAGTATCTAAAACAATTAAGCCTAGACCAAGTAATCCTATAATTGACAAAGGGACCCAATAAGCGTAGGAAACTTGATCTATTTTTAAACGGGCAGCAGCAACTCTAACAAAAGTCACTTCCGCAAACATTATTAAAAACAATTTTACTAAAAAGAATAAAGAGTCAATAACTATGGCAGATAGCCCACTTAAGCTAAACAAGTGGGCAATATTATAGGGGAAAAATAAGACTACGGTTAGAGAAACCATTACTATTGTCTTTACGGCATCAGCTAAACTGAATAAAGCTAAATTCCTTCCTGAATATTCTACTAATAGCCCGCCAGCTAATTCAGTTTCCGCCTCGGGAACATCAAAAGGTATTTTTGATAATTCACCAGGAGTTACAACTGCTAAAGTAATCAATAAAAGAATTGCCCCCACAAATCCTAATGGACCAACTAATCCCCAAATTGGATGTGCGTTAATCACTGCTAAAGAAAAAATATTTAAATTGGGATAAACCTGGCTTAGCTTCCACCCGATAGTAATCACAGTTGTAACTAAAGGTAGTTCGTAACTCATCATCATTACCATTTCTCTTTGTGCTCCCACATTGGCATAAGGAGAACCTGAAGCAAACCCTCCCACTACCATTCCAATTGCCGGTAGGGTCAGTAAATAAATAATTAACACGATATCCCCGTATCCGCTTAATAAGGGAGGAATGTTTCCTAAAGGCAAATAAAATAAAATAGTAATAGTAGATACCAGGGTCATTATCGGTACCCCATTAAATATCCAAGAGACCGCATTCTCTGGGACTATATTTTCTTTAATCATTAACTTAAAAAAATCCATAAAGGGTTGTCTTATGGGAGGTCCAACTCTTGCCTGCATCTTCGCTGCTAACTTTCTATCAATACCTTTATAAAACAAACCCAATATTACTCCTAAAAAAGCAATTATGACTGCTCCAATTATTTTTAATAATATTATCAATAGTCCCGCAATAGTCATGGAGTAATCCTCCTTGTCTTTTGAACACTTAATTTATGTAAATCTTCTTTAGTTAGAATGCTTTTTTGACCATTATCTTGGTTTAAAATTGTCACTCTATCCATACAAGCTATACAAGGGTCAATAGAAGCTATTACAATTGGTATATCGGCAATCTGCTGTCCAATAAGCATAGGAACCCAGGTCATTAAATTATTATACGTAGGTGCTCGAGCTTTCCATACTTCTGGAAGTTCTGATTCATTTAATTTTACATAATGAATACATTCACCTCGAGGAGCTTCATGTCTTCCAATTCCTTCACCTTTAGCTTTCTTTAATTGATTTAGTAATTTAACTAATTTTTTCTCTGCAATGATTTCTCCGGAAGGCATATTATCTAAACATTGTTCAATAATCTGTATTGATTGAACTATTTCCAATAATCGCACAACTATCCGATCATAAACATCACCGTGTACTTCTCCAGTCAATACATCTGGAGTAATAGCTTTAACTTCTAAATCTGCATAAGCAGCATACGGCTGATCTTGGCGAACATCTTTTGTTATCCCTGAAGCACGAGCAGTAGGACCTACCGCACATAAACGTGAGGCATCTTCCCTGGTTAAAACACCCACATTTTTTGTTCTCAAAGCAATGGTTGGATCATTTAAAAATATATCTTCTATTTTTCCATAGATATCTTTATAATATTCTAAAGTTTTTCGGATTCGAGGTATTTGCTCATCGGTAATATCTCTTCTTACCCCACCTATCATAAATACTCCGTAATTAATCCTATTTCCAGTAAGATATTCTAGAAGGTCTAACACCTCTTCCCTCGCTCTCCAGGATAGATATAAAACTGAGTCAAAACCTAATTCGTGAGCGGCAACCCCTGCCCATAAAATATGAGAATGAATCCTTTCTAATTCCGCAATAATTACTCTAATATATTGAGCTCTTTCGGGAACTTCGATTCCCGCCGCATTCTCAACTGCTTGACAAAAAGCAAAAGGATGAGAGGCAGAACAGATACCACATATTCTTTCTGCCAAATATATAATTTGAATAGGGTTTCTTTGCATCCCCATAAATTCTATTCCTCGATGATTATCTCCCGGTGCTAAATTTACTTTTTCGATACGTTCTCCATATATTTCAAAATTAAAAGTCATCGGTTCTTTAAGAGAGGGATGAACCGGACCTATAGGAATAGAATAAGCAATCTTACTCAATTTTTTTCACCTCTTCTTCTTTATCAATTATATTACCACCTATATATTTACCATTTTTACTTAAAGGATACACGCCTTTTTCATCTTTTCTAAAAGGAAAAACATCTTTTGGAAAATCCTGGGGTAAAAAGATATTAGGTAAATCAGGTAAACCTTCTATAGTTATTCCAAACATCTCTTTTAATTCTCTTTCTGTAGTTTGGGCTCCCGGAATCAAATCAGTAATAGTAGGTATCTTTAGATCTCCCTTCGGCAAAGATGTACTTAAATTGATTGATATTTCCTTAAATCTTTCTCCATAATAAATAGAAAAATGATAGGTTAATTTAACTTCTTTATCTAAATCATTCCCTGAAATTATAGCAAGGTGAGGGTATTGAATAGTACATAAAAGTTTTACGGAATCCTTAAATTTTTGGGGTTTTACCAGTAACCATATTACATTATAGTTATTCTTTTTTGCTCCAGCGGTTTTGGTTTCCACCCTGCTATCAATAATTGCTGATTCATTTAATTTCTTTTTAAATAACTCTACAATTTCCTCAGGTTTCATATATTCCATTCTCTACCACCCTTCCCTATATTAGTCGTTAGTTATTTGGCTAACTGGTTTATTATTAATTTACTAACTAACCAGGTAACTTCTTTTGCGATACTCGATACGGAATGCTATTTCGCTGGAGCAGCTTTCATGCTTTTTCTTAAATTCTCCAACTTAATCCAAGCTTGCAAAACTCCATTTATTATGGCTTCTGGTCGAGCCGGACATCCAGGCACATATACATCTACCGGAATTACTTTATCTACTGAACCTTTTAAATTATAAGAATTATAAAAAACTCCTCCACTTGTTCCACATGCACCGACCACTATTACTGCTTTAGGGTTAGGAGTTTGTTCATAAACACGTTTTACCCTATCAGCCATTCTACCGGTAACTGGTCCAGTAACTAATAACACGTCAGCATGTTTCGGACTCCCTACTAATTTTATCCCAAATCTTTCTAAATCATATCTGGGAGTTAAACATGCTACAATTTCAATATCACAACCATTACAAGAACCTGTGTTCAGATGAAAAACCCATAGTGACCTTTCAAAATATTTATTTAATTTCACTTTATCCACTCACTCCTACTAAAATTAATATTATTACAGTTACTGTAATTATCCAGCCAGAATAATCATTTATATTACCAGTATGTATTTTCACTAATGGGTGATAGTAATCTTTTAATGCTTCTGTAAAGCCCCAATAAATATGACTTGCGCTAATATGAGAACCTTCTTTGCTTGGTTCAGGATTACCAGAAATAAAAGGTTTATCCTGTTCAGTGTTCTTCTTATAACTTTCTTCACCTTTATTTCTTATATAAATAACTATGCCACTAATTACTAAAACCACTATTACCCAAATAAGGGCACTCCAAAAACCACTTCCTGTTTCTAGTAACCCTAACATTTTTTACATACCTCCTAATACTATACTGGTATATTTAAATTGCTCTATCAAAGACACCACTGCAGGATGCACTAAATTTTTTACTATCAAACCGGGGAATAATCCAAAAAGTATTATTATGCAAGATAGGGCAGCCATAGCAAAGATCATACTTCGAGGCACTTCTTTAACTTCTTTAAATTGAGGTAATTTTGGACCTAGAAATGCACTATGAAATACTTTAACAAAGGAAGCTAAAGTTAAAATACTGACCACCATAGCTATTATAGATAAAAGCGGATTGAATCTATATACAGATTCATAAATTAGAAGTTTAGAAGCAAAACCATTAAAAGGAGGAAGTCCAGCTATAGCTGCTGCTCCAACGATAAAGAAAATAGCAGTATATTTCATCGAATGAGCCAAACCGCCCATTTTGTTAAGATCTCTTGTCCCTGTTCTATAAAATAATGCCCCAGCGGTTAAAAATAACAATCCCTTATACATTGCATGATTCATAATATGAAAGATACCGCCTTCCATTGCCGTAATTCCATATTTCTGTAAAGCAACTGGGTTAGCTAATACCGCTAATCCTACACCTACTCCTAGAAGCATGTAACCTGTCTGAGAGATAGCGTGATAAGCCATCAATCTCTTTATATCTTTCTGGATAATAGCCATAGTAACTCCTATAAACATAGACAAAAGCCCAAAAATAATAATTACCCAGCCTACAGTCAAAGTGTTAAGATTAATATTATATAATGAAAAAGTCACTCTAAATAGCGCGTATAAACTAGCCTGACTGGCAGCAACCAATATCATAGTAATGGGTGCCGGTGCTTCTGAATAAGCATCAGGAGTCCACATATGCATAGGCACGGCTCCTGCTTTCATAGCCAGTACAGGCACTAAAAGTGCTAAAGCGATTTTATCCAATTGAGAATATTTCATAACACTGGCTATTGCTGCAAAATTTAAAAGATCATACTGACCGTAAAATATTCCCACTACAAATAAAACAATTAGAGCAGATATCGAACTAACCACCATATATTTAAACCCAGCTTCAGCTGGTTCTCCTAAATCAGTCCCTCTAAAAGAAATTAGGGCAACCGAAGCAATAGAAGCGATTTCCAAGAATACGAAAAAATTAAATATATCCCCAGTAAATTCCATCCCAAACATACCTACAGTTAAAAGCAATAATAAAGAATAATGTTTATCTAACCCATCGTGTTTTTCCATAAAACTCAAAGAATAAATTGCTCCCAGAAAAGTCACAATTGCAGTAATCAAGCCCATAAATATACCCATAGCGTCTACTTCAAACATAATTCTAATCGGGAATTTTAAGCCAGAAGGTAAGGTTAAAGATGGAGATGTGGCGCCAAATACATATACCTGGGGACCGACTGTTAATATTTTAACCGCTAATGCAATAGTTAAAATTAAACTTGCAGTTAAAGCAAGAGTGGTAAGAATACCTGTAGCTTTTTTATTTATCCGACCGACGAGTGGCACTAAAAAAGCTGCCAATAGAGGTATAGCTATTATTAATATAGGAATATGATTCGATAGATTCATCCTCTCAACCTCCTTACCTGGTCTGTGTCTAATGTACCATAATGCTTATAAATCATCATAGCTATCGATAATATTAGAGCTGTAGTAGCAATACCTATAACTATGCTGGTCAGAGTTAAAGCTTGGGGAGTTGGCAAAACCATACTTTGTCCAGAAGGTGCATAAGTATAGATAGGTGCTACCGCACCTTTTTTATACCCTAAGGTTATCAAAAATAAATTTGCCCCATTTTCGATTAGGCAAACACCAATAGCAATTTTTATTAAATTTTTTTTAAACATAAGGGTATAAATCCCCAATCCAATAAATATTATTACCACAATAAAATGGAAATTATCTATCATTTTATGAATTCTCCTTCTTTTTAGTAAATTCTGCCCCGCTCGCCATTACTAAAACTATAACCCCTAAAGCAGATAAAACTTCTAACCCAACAGCAATATTCATAAGAGGAATTACCCCTCCGGTATTCATATCACCTGAATTAGGTCCTATTGCAGCAGTATTCCCAAACCATCCTCCAGTATTGGCTAAAAAGTTATAAAAAAAGGTAATTCCCAATCCTAAAAAGGCTAATACTATAAATACAGTTAAGCCAGTGTTTTCTGTAATAGACAAAAATTCCTTCTTGAGGAATTTTTTAGTGATTAGACTGCCATAAGATACCAACAGTAAAGCAAATGCAGAAGCAGCTATAGCTCCACCTTGAAAACCTCCACCAGGAGTAAGATGCCCGTGGACTATCACATAAAAACCAAAAATAATAATGAATCCATAGACCAAATTAGTAATAGTTCTAACTATTTTAGACATCTGTTTCATTTTGATACCCTCCTGAATAAAGCTACAATCCCCACTACCGCAGTAAATAAAACTGTAGCTTCTCCTAATGTATCAAAACCTCGGTAATCAAACACGATAGAAGTTACTACATTATTTGCTCCTGTCTCTACTTGGGCATTTCCAATAAAATAGTCATCCATCTCACTAAAGACGGGTTCTCCAAAAGGTCTCATATTTAGAGCACTAATTACCATAAAAGAAAAGAACAATATAAAGGCGATTCCAAAAATAATCTTTTTCATTTTATCCTCCTCTACCTAGTCCCTCTAATCGCAAAAATAAATATTGCCATAGTCAATCCTGCTCCAATTGCTGCTTCCGCAATAGCCACATCGGGAGCATGCAATAGGTAAAACTCTAAGGAAAGAAGCAAGCTGGCCACTGATAAGGCGATTACTGAAGGCAACAATTTCCGAAAAACCACTGCTAAAAAGGCAGCAATTATCATTATTATTAAAGTAAAAATATGAACTATCTCAACAAAGGAATTCATTTTAATTTTGCCTCCTTTAATTCATCTATAACTGCCTGTTTTGGCATTACTCCACTTCGATGAGCTGCTCGAGCAATAGCATGAGCCCCGGTTGGATTAGTAATTATCAAACATATTAAGGCTACAATTGCATGGAGAGCAAGAACTATAAATTTAGAATCTCCACTGAAATTCCAACGGTAAAAACCATATATAATAACTGCTAAAGAAGTAAAGATTGACCCAAAAGTGGTAGCTTTAGTAGAAGCATGAAGTCGAGTGTATACATCAGGAAATCTAAGGAGGCCTATCGAACCCAAACAATTAAATATTACACCTATTCCTAAGAAAATATATAAAATTGTTAATAACATTCCCATTATTTTTTACTCCCCCCTTCTAAATATTTAGCCACGTATAAAGTTCCAATATAAGACAGCAAAGCATATACGATGGCTACATCAACATAAATAACTTCCTCATAAGCTGCACCCATAAGTATCATTCCAGCTACTACCAAAGTATTTATAGTATCCAGAGCCACTATTCTATCGGGGGTAGTGGGACCAAGAATTAATCTAATCAAAGACAAGAACATAAATATTAATAGCAGCCCTCCGGGAATAATGAAAACTTTAAAAAATTCATTCATTCAGCAACCCTCCTTATCCACTGAGGAAAATTAGCACAAATATGATGGGTAGTAGGTTTTAAAGTGGTAACATTTATCCAATGGATATATAAATCATTGTTGTTTTCATCAATATCGACACTGAGAGTCCCGGGAGTTAAGGTAATTGAATTTGCTAACATAGTGATTCCTAAGTCAGTTTTTAATCCAGGAGATATTTTTACTATACCAGGATTTATTCTGCCAGTAATCACCCGGTAAGCGACATCAATATTGGCTTTAGCCATTGCTAAGAAGAAGGGACCAATTGAATAGATCAAAAAAATAACCCACCTAAGTGGGTTTAACATCCTATAACCTCTTTTTTGAAATAAGACTTTTGTAGCAATAATTGATACAATTATAGAAAGAATAATTCCGAAAATAACTTCAAAAATACTCCACAATCCTGCTATTTCACCTGTACTTGCGCTAAGAAAAAGATAAACTATCAGGCTAAGTAAAAAGGTTATCACAAAATCCAACATTACTTCACCTCTCTTAAATTAGTTGTTAATGAACAGTGAATAGTCATTAGTAGTAAACAAAAAAAGAAAACCCTCTGTAACCAAATTAACGAAAAAAGTATAACATATTATTTTATTAGATGTAAAGTATTTTTTAATAAAATTAAAAAATTTATTTTATTCTATTTCAATATCCTGGATATATAAATCCTGCCCAGAAATTATATCTATCTTTAGTCCATTACATTTTGGACATTTAAAACTATTTTTTTTAATCTCAAAAACTTCATTACACTCTCGACACTTTCCTAATAAAGGAGATGGAATTATCTGTAAAGATGCTTCTTCTGCAATAGTCTTCTTACTAAAATTCTTAAAAGCAAACTTCAAAGCTTCCTGATTCACTCCCGAAAATTCTCCTACTTTTATTCGAATAAGAATTATTTTACTTGCGTTATAATCTTTGGCTTTCTCCAAAGCAACTTCTATTAGATTTTGAGCAATCGAAGCTTCATGCATGTTTTCTCCTGAATTTAGTTAGTTGGTTAGTTAGTTA
>CAYTKP010000027.1:0-12043 GCA_964438695.1 uncultured Atribacterota bacterium
TTCTCTTTTACCCCTATATTCTTTGCTTGATCAGGATGTATTTCGATAATCGGGTCTGGACATAATTGTCTGAGTTTTTTTATTTGACGATTTTCCGAGTGATAAAAAGCAATATGCCGTTGTCCGGTAATAAGAATTAAAGGATAATCCTGATAAATCTTTGGTCTACTGATCGGGGTATAAGGGTTTTCCGAGTAATAGGGCAAAGGATCATAACCGTAATCTTTTAATTTTTGACAATAAAGTTCAACCTTACCTGAGGGAGTGTTAAATCCTCCCTGCTCATATTTCCGATAACGTAGTGGTTCTAAAATAAAAAGTTCTTTTTTAAACTGTTCAAAATTTATTCCTAAAGGCTTTAATCTCATATTTAGCAAATCTTCTGTCTTTTTCCAAGGAATATGTTGACTCTTACCTAAACGCTCGGCAATTTTCACCACAATTTCCTTATCATCCATACACTCTCCTATAGGTTCGATTACTTTCCGTCGAGCTGCAATGTAATTGGTATAAGGAGAATCAGCGATATCATTTCTTTCTAACCAAGTTGCTGAAGGAAGAAAGATATCAGCAAGTTCAGCGGTAGGTGTTTTGAAAAAATCCACTACCACCAGAAAATCTAATTTTTTAAAAGCATCCCATACTAATTTGGAATTCGGAGTGGTAACCACTGGGTTATTAAATGCTATCATTGCTTTTATGGGATAGGGTTTTTCTGAAAGAATGGCATGGACCAAGTCAGGTGTTCGAACACGAGGAATAAAACTTTCTGGTCCGGACATTAAAGGGAAACGATCAGCTCCAATTCTTAGCTTCTCTAATTTAGAATCGCGAATTTCTTGAGGATAAGTAATCTCTCGCCTACCAATAAATCCCTTGGGATAATGAGGAATAACGTTTCCTCCAGGAGCATCAATATTTCCGGTAATGGCAATCAGTAGGGCAAAAGCACGAAGTGTCTGAATAGCATTTGAATGGTGCTCAACAGCAACCCGGTGATATAATACCGCTCCCTGGGCATTAGCATATAGTCTTGATACTGCTCTTATAACTTCAGGAGGTATCCAGGTAATTTTTGATACTCTTTCCGGGGTGTATTCTTTCACTCTTTCGGCGAGTTCTTCAAATCCTATACACCATTTTTCTACAAATTGCTGATCATATAATTTTTCATTAATAATGACATTTATCATTCCTAAAGCTAATGCATCATCCGAGCCAGGTCGAAGTTGAAGCCAATAATCAGCAATCTCTGCATGTTTAGTCTTTCGCGGATCAACCACAATCATCTTTGCTTGTCCCGAACGCTTAGCTTGTTGCATCTTTCTTCCTATAGGCGGATGAGCATTTAAAGGGTTTGCCCCCCAAATCAGAATACATTCTGTATGATCGATATCAGGTCCTCGCTCTTGCATTACATCTGCTCCAAAAGTAAGAGTTCCTGCCGTAACTGAGGGATAATAGCATAGATACCCCGGGTTAGTAACATTAGGGGTACCTAAAGCAGCTGCTAATCGATAAGTACTTATATAATTGCCTCTGGGTTGAGTACCTACCGACAGAGCTAATGATTTGCTTCCATAAACCTTGCTTATATGGGATATCCTTTCAGCAATTATATCAAGTGCTTCCTCCCAAGTAGTTCTTTCCCATTTTCCATTTTTCTTTTTAAGAGGAAACTTCACCCTATCTTGATGATACTGAAGTTCCAAGTAATTTAAACCCTTGGGGCATAGCAAACCCTTATTTAAAGGAAACTCCGGATTTCCTTCAATCTTAACTACTTTTCCTTTATTGACAGTAGCAATCACCCCACATTCAATATGGCATTGCTGGCAAATT
The DNA here is from genome assembly GCA_964438695.1 of uncultured Atribacterota bacterium. Classification (GTDB taxonomy): domain Bacteria; phylum Atribacterota; class Phoenicimicrobiia; order Phoenicimicrobiales; family Phoenicimicrobiaceae; genus Phoenicimicrobium. The sequence goes on from CAYTKP010000027.1 coordinate 1,843, forward strand.
GTAGGTATTTTTTCCATCCTTTTACCAACCGGTAGATTTTCCGCCTTCAAGGGCAACAAGGACAAAAGCAATAATGCAGGGCTCTTTTCCCCGATTAACCCAATTATGATTAGTAGCTCTTTGCACCATAACATCACCTGCTTTTAGATGAATTTCTCCTTCATCTAACTGCATATCAATTTCTCCAGAAAGCACAACGGCATAATCGATTGAGTCTGTGGTATGCCATCTTTCCGAAACACCGGGATCAAATTTGATAATCCGAAAAACAGAACCATTACTTATGGTAGTCCCCATCTCCCATTTAGAAGGGTCCTCTTCAGTCAGTTTTGCAGGCAATTCTTTGGTTGCCCAAATATCCGCCCTTTCAAAACCTGGTCTTCCAGGTTTCGTCTCTAATGTGTCATCCCATTTAACCTTACTTTTTCCTTTTTGATCGTTTTCTGTTACTACTCTTCTAACTTTCACAGTAAATCTCCTCCTATAAAATATTAAATTAAATTCTAAAAAAGCTCCTTCCTTAAGAATAAAAACCCAACTGACCTTATCTCAACATACAAATAGCTCTTGGACTGCATACTGCCACACAAGCAGGTATCTTTTCATCTTGACATAAGTCACAGGTATCTAAAAACTCATACTTAATGTGAGCATCATTGCTATCTCGATATATTTTGATACTAGAAATCTCTGGATTGAATACTTTGGCGTGATGGAAAGAACATGCTAATTCACAACTTCGGCACCCTGTACATCTTGACGTTTCCATAAAGAGCAAAACTTCTTCAGGATTACCATTTTTAAAGTTTTTTTGATTATCTTTTTGCTTAATCATTGGTTATCAATTTCCCCTCTTTCCTTAACTTTTCTTCAACTTCCTTCAATCGTAATTTTTCTAATATTCTTTCAGTTTGCCATCCTGTTACTTTATCCCACCCGTGAATTTCATAATATTCATCTAACATCTGGTCCCACTTATCTAAGGGCAACCGCTCTCCAGCAAGGGGACCTGTCTTAACCGGCTCATCAATAAACCGTTGAGGAGGATAATCATCTTTTCTGCTAAAACCCGCATTAATAGTATTAAAAGCTTTTTCAATATTTATAATCTTCTCTCCTATTGCAAATAGCTGTTCTGCCTTAATATCTCTACCTATTGCTTTGGAATAAAGGGCTGCATAATCATCCGGGGATAATAAATTATTTTGCCAATAGCTTGTAAAATAACATAATCCCAAAGAATCAATAGCTGCTTTAAATTTTTCAAACCAGCTCACTAATTTAGCCTTGCCTTCATAGGTTTTAGGCTGCCCTGCTGTAGGAACTCCGTAACGCTCTTCACCAATCTGATAAGTTATATTTCTCAATCCTTCACTATTAGGAGAACCAGTTAAATGGCCACCACCTCTTGTACTGGTCACTATCCCTAAAGCCCAAGCCTTCTTACCTCTCATATTCCCTTCGTTTACCCCAGTTTTTTTAATGACTACCGCCCGTTTTAGGGAATTTTTGCCAATCTTTGAAGCAGCTCGATATGTTCCTTCTGCTAAAATATCTCCGATTCCCTGTCGATAGGCAATCTTTTTAATTAACTCTACTGCTGCTTCCTGGTTACCCCATTCTAAAGAAAGACCGTCTGTCTCTTCTTTTGTCACTATATTTTTTTCATAGCAATCAAATATCCAAGCTAATGTGGAACTTATCTCATCAATATGTAAACCTAATTGATTGCAGTAAGCATTGCATTTAATAACAAAGGCCGGATCTGCCACATCCAGGTTTGAACCAAAGCCTCTTACTGCATTAATTTGTAATCCTTCTGCTTTCAACCCTCGATATGGTCCTTTATCGATAGCGTAAAAATGACTACAATACATAGGGCAATTAAAACAAGCAATTCTCTTGGTTTCGTATTTTCTTTTAAAATTGAGCTGGGATAATTCGGCGGTCTTTTGGCCATAATGGCCGTCCTGGTAATTCCGGTAGGGAATCGAAAGGGCAGGACCAATCTTATTAATGGTACCCCCTTGCCGCAGAAAGTTTGTTCCGATTGAATGTTCCATCTTTTTAAATACCCGGTAACATTCATTCATAAAACCTTCCGGGTCCTTAACCTCTACTGAATGACTGCCTCTCACCACAATAGCCTTAAGGTTCTTTGATCCCATAATAGCACCACATCCACCAAAGCCTAATGCTCTCCCCTTGTTTATGATGATACAGGCACTTTTAGCCAAATTTTCACCACCCGGACCGATGCTTAATATTTGCACTTTTTTATCCTCTAATTCCTCTTTGATCAAATCTTCAGTCTCCCAGGTAGTCTTCCCCCATAAATGAGATGCATCTCTTATTTCCACTTTTTCATCATTAATAAGAATATAAACAGGATTAGGGGACTTTCCTTTTATCACAAGGTCATCATAACCTGCATATTTTAATTCGGGAGCGAAATGCCCTCCGGCATTCGAAAAGGCAATACCCTCTGTCATAAGATTTTTGGTAACTAAACTCAGACGTCCAGAAGAAGGGGCAATGGTTCCGGTTAGAGCTCCGGCTCCAAATACCATTATATTTTCTGGATCCAAGGGGGAAACATCTTTTTCAACTTCCTTAAATAAAATCCAATCCCCCACTCCTCGTCCACCTATATAAATATCATGGTAAGGGGCACTGTCTTCAATAAAGTAAGTACCTTTAGTCAGGTCAAATCGAATTAATTTTCCGGTAATACTCATATTATCTTCCTCCTAATTTCTTGCAATCTTCCTCTACTAGAGATTTCCCTTTTTTTAGATTACTTTTTCAACAATCTTCTTAAATTCATCCATAGTAACTAATGATTTCTTTCTAATACCCAATTCTTTCACTTGACTTAGTATCTGGAGTACTTTTTCATCACTTACATCGGTAATTCCTAATTTCTCTAAATTATATAAAACGGATAATTTTCCGCTCTTCTTCCCTAATACAACTTTCCCCGAGCGGCCGTAAATATGGGGATTTGTAGCAAACATAGCTAAAGGTTCTTTGATAACCAGATCGACACCGATGCCCGATTCTCTGGTAAAATTTCTTTCCCCGATAACAGGTTTATTTACAGCACATCTAATTCCGGTTATTTCCTGAAGTAACTGGCTGACTTCCATAATTTTATCGATACGATAATTATTTCTAACTCCCAGTAAAACATATAAACACACTATCAATTCTTCCAAAGCTGCATTACCAGTTCTCTCACCCAGACCATTAATGCAACTATGCAATACCTCGGCACCAGCAGTTAAACCGGCAATCTCAGTTGCTACCGCCATTCCGAAATCATTATGGGTATGTACTTCAATTGGTAAATTTGTCAATCTTTTGAACTTTCTTACTAAATACTGAATAGCTTCGGGAAGAGCACATCCCATAGTATCAACGACCCCGATAGAATCGGGTTTCGATTCTTTCATAAGATTGGTTAAAAGATTATCTAAATCTTCTTCTCTGGCTCTTGTAGTATCATAGGGGAAATAGACCGCATATAAACCCCTTTCTTTGGCATAACGAATAACTTTTATACTTTTTTCTAGCACTGTTTCCCAAGTCCAATTAAATTGGTATTTTAGTTTTGGATAACCAATGGGAATTTCGATAACTACTCCATCTGCTCCACATTCAACGGCTTTATCTATATCTTTCTCTAAAGCCCTGGCAAAGGTAAAAATCTTAGCCTTTAAACCTAGCTTGGTTATTTCTTTAATTGCCTTTTCGTCTTCTTCTGATACAGCTGGCATACCCGCTTCTATTCTTTCTACCCCTATCTCATCCAAACTTTGGGCAATCTTTACTTTATCTTCTTTGCTAAAAACAACTCCTGGAGTTTGCTCTCCATCTCTAAGTGTGGCATCGTGAATCTGTATATTCGAGGGAAGATCCATTCTTTTACGCACTTCTTCAATGAAATTATAGGGGCTAACCCACCATTTACCTTCTGCCAACCATTGCTCTTTCTTATTCATCATACCATCTTCTCCTTTTTCGTATTTATTTTTTTGTAGAACTATAACTAGAATTATAATAGGACATTTTTAATCTCTTGCTAACTTTATCTAGATGTTCAAACATTATCTTTCTGGCCGCATTAACATTTTTCTCAGATAAAGCGGCAATAAGCTTTTTATGACATACAATTGTTTCTTCAGTAACTCCTCTTGAAGGCACAGTTGCATCTCTACTCTCTCTTAATAATCTTTTAATCGAAGATAGAATACTTTCTAATATACTATTTCTAGAAATAGTAATAATTTTTTCGTGAAGCATTAATTCATATTTAATACCTAATTCTCTATTAGTTCTATTCTTTAATAATAAATTATAAACCTCTTTGAGTTCTTCTAATTCTTCTGTAGTTATCCTTTCGGCAGCTAAACCGGCACACTGAACCTCTATTAATTTTCTTGCCTCAAATAATTCTAAAAATGTATTCTTATTGAGCAGAATAGAGAAAGTTAAAGGAGCAATAATCGAATTGGAGAGATTAGAACATTCAAGGACACTCCCTCTCCCCTGAACTACTTTAATCACTCCAATCATCTCTAAAACTTTTAAACTTTCTCTTAGAGAAGATCTACTAATCCCTAATATCTTAACTAATTCTCTTTCGGTAGGTAATTTATCTCCTATCTGTAATTTTCTTTCTTTAATTAATTGATATATCTTTTTAATAGCTTGTTCTGCTACATTAATTTTTTTTACTGGTTCAACCAACTAACCCACCTCTTTTTTAGTTAAGACCAAATAAATATTTCATTTAAAAAATATTTATTATTAAAATTAACTACTAATTATGACTTTTCTTGAGATTCTCTTGGTTAGAATATAGATAATAAATAAAACTCCAATTCCCAAAATGTCTGAAAATACCCCTTGGTAGACCATTAAAGTTCCTGCAACAAAAAGAATAAATCTAAACAATAAATTTATCTTAATGTTTAAGTAACCTACTATGCTGGAAGCAATAGCAAATATCCCTATCAAGGCCATAATGACAGTGTATATTATTTCTGTCCAGGTACCTTGCAACAGAAGAGCGGGACCCCAGAAAAACATAAAGGGTAATATGAAACTAGCCAATCCAAATCTAAAGGCAGTCCAGCTCACTCTATCAATACTGGCATTGGAAATACCTGCTGCTACATAAGAAGCTAATGCTACCGGAGGAGTTATGGTGGAAATACAGCCAAAGAAGAACACAAACATATGGGCAGTTAATAAAGGTACCCCCAGTTTTACTAAAGCTGGAGCCACTACGGTTGCCAAAATAAGATAAGCTGCAGTAGTCGGTAATCCCATACCTAATATTAAAGAAGCTACCATAGTTAATAATAAAGCTACTAAGGGTATTCCTCCAGAGATATGGATTATTAAAGTAGAAAATTTGGAACCTAAACCCGTCATAGAGAGAATCCCCGCTATAGTCCCCGCTGAAGCACAAGCAACGGCAATGGGGACAGCACTTAAAATGCCTTTTTCTAAAGAACTAAAGATCATCTTTATAAAATTAATTAAGGAAAAATTCTTTTTAAGAATAAAATTAATTAAAGATACTAACAGTAATAGCACGATAGAATAAAAAGCAGATTTAACGGGTGAATTACCCTTAACTAACATATAAACTAAAGTAAGAATGGGGATTAAATTATGCCAACCTTCTTTTAACACTACAAAAAAAGGAAGAATTTCTCTATCCTTTGCTTTTTCTTTCGAAATACCCTGTTTTACTGCCTGCAAATGCACTATGATGAATATTGAAGAAAAGAATAGAAGAGCTGGTATTATCCCGGCTTTCATTATATCGAGGTAAGGCTTACCAATAATCTCTGCCATCATAAAAGCAGCTGCTCCCATAACTGGAGGCATTATTTGTCCACCAGTAGCTGCTACAGCAGAAATAGCTCCTGCTTCATAATCTTTATAACCTTCTTTGGTCATTATTGGTATAGTAAATGTACCAGTAACCGCCACATTACCAGCCGCAGAACCGGATATCATCCCTACTAAAGTGCTAAAGATTACCGTAGTCTTAGCAGCTGCTCCTACTAAATTTTTAGTTATAGTATTGGATAAATTAAATAAAAAATCTCCAGTTCCAAATTCCTTTAAAAATGCCCCATAAAGACAGAATACAACAATATAGGTAGCAGAGACTCCTATAGGAATTCCATATATTCCCTGGCCGGAAGCAAATAAAAAAGAAGCTACCCTTTGCAAAGTATAAGTTCTGGCATGAAATATCCCCGGTAAATAGCTTCCTATAAAGGGATAGACCAAAAATATTGTCACTACAATTGCCAGTACCTTCCCTACTCCCCTTCTAGTAGCTTCTATTATAATAATCAACATAAATAATCCTATAATTGAATCTGTGACATTAGTTACCCCGCCACTCATAGTGATATCTTTCCAGCGGAGAAGCATATAAATTCCTGAAGCAATAGAGAAAAGGCTTGCGGCCATTATAAAGACCTTAGATAATAGACTTTCTTTTTTTAAAGGTTGAGAAGAATCTTTCAAAAAAACAATAGTAAGCATTAACATTAAATGGATAATTCTGATAATCTGGGTAGAAAGTACTAATATTCCAGAAATATTTAAAATATGGAATAACCCAGTTAAAATAGCAATAAAAACAACTGTCTTTGTTATGATTTTACTATAATCGGAAACCATAATGCCCTCCTACGGTTAAATCTTTGGTAAACACTAAAATATCACTTTAATCTAAATTGCATTAATCCACATTAAAAAGATTTTTTTATCTCTAAAGAGAGTAGTCACTTGCATAAACAGTTATTTTATGCAAGTGACTACTAAAATTACCCTTAAATTTGCTTTTTAGCTAAAGCCAAGGTTAGACTCTCTCCTCAATTTGTAAGTTTTTCGTTACTTTACTCAAAGTGTAAAATCTTCTAACCAAAACTTAGTTAATACTAATCCAATAATCCAGCTTCTCTGAGGTATCTTTCAGCTCCAGGATGGAAAGGTATAGGGATCTCTTTTACTTTACTTAAATCAATCTGTTTGGCTGTAGCATTGGTTTCTCTTAACTCATCTAAGTGTTCTACTATCGCTTTGGTTGCTTCATAAACTACCTCTTCATCCAAATCTCTATTCACAATCAATACATTCGATACCCCTATTGCTACCGCATCTTTATCTAAATTATATACTTCCTTGGGGACCACAATCTTGGTGTAATACGGATATTTATCTAATAAATTAGACAGATGATCTTCTTCTAAATCAATGAATTTGATTTTATGGGTAGCTGTAATTTGGGTAGCTGCTGATGCGGGATATCCTGCCAACATAAAGCATATATCTAAATTGCGGTCAGCTAATTGAGTAAATTGATCAGCATAAGATAAGAAACTAGGAACAATATCCTTTATAGTCATTCCATATTCTTCTAAAAGAACATTAATAAATGCTATAGTTCCACCACCTGCGCTACCTGCTCCCACTTTTTTCCCTTTTATGTCGGTAAAAGTATTGATAGGTGAATCTTCTAAAGTAATTATATGTAATACACTTGGATGTAAAGGAAGAACAGCTGCAACATTTAATTTCTTATCATAATTTCCTTTTCCATGGTAGCTAAAATAGGCTAAATTAGCATTAGTTAACCCAAAATCTATTTCTCCATCAGAGGCTAATCTAGGATTGGCAACTGAACCACCAGTAACTACTGGGACCATCGAAATACCTTCTGCATATTCCGTAACCAGGTTAGCAAGTCCTTGTCCCATCGGATAATAAGCACCACCCATACCTGCTGTCCCGATATTAAGTTCTACATTTTTTGCTTCAACTGCAAGACTAAAACAAAGAGCAAAAACTACAAGACTCAAAATAAGTAAATTTTTAAGTTTCATATTAAACCCTCCTTTTAAAAATTTTTTTAACAATATTAGTATAAAGAAAATAAAAATATTTGTCAAATCATCCGACCAATTTTTTTAAAAAATAAGTCTACTTTTTTTACTTATCTCTTAAAAAAAGAAAAAGGAATATATCTCATATTTTCTGTTTGGGGAAAAAATAAGATATATCCCTTTTTCCGATTATCCCTTTCTTTCTATAACAGTAACCATTTGCTCAATATTTCGGCTACTTCAGTTATCCTCTTCTTACAGCCCGGCCTTGACCGATTAATGAGTTCTACTCCCCAAGAGGATATTCCTTTAGATGTACATATATTTTTCATTTGCCTAATAGGGCGATTTCCACCCATTCAAGTAAAAGGAAAAAGTTGAACCCCTAAAAAAAGGCGACTCTTTTACCCTGCGGCAATGAGATAATTTATTTCAGATAGGCAGTTATTCCATTACCAATTCCACACGTCTGTTTTGAGCCTTTCCCATTTCAGTGGTGTTAGGGGCAACCGGCATAGACTCACCATAACCTTTGGTAAAAAGTCGAGAAGGAGAAATGCCGGCAGAAACCAGATAGGATTTAACTGCTTCAGCACGTTTCTCGGAAAGAATCTGATTGTGTTCGGTAGTTCCGTCTGAGTCGGTATGTCCTTCAATAATTAACTGCATATCCGGCTCAGAGTTAAGCATAGCGATGATTTTATCCAAAGTAGGTTTGGATTCATCTCGAATAACAGCTGAATCGTAATCAAAATTAATTCCGTAAAGCCTTACCCTGCCGTATTGCAAAAGTTCCTTGGTCATCTGATCCTGTACTCCGCCTGACCAATGAGGACAGCCTCCGATATCATCAGATATTTTTATCCCGTCCCATACTTGCCCTGGTGCATCTTCTGATCCTTCATACCACCAAAGACCATAAAATCTTTTTCCATCAGTGGTAAATACCATAATGGCTGGACCTCTCTGGTCCCGCTCAATCCAGGTAAATTTCATTATCCGATCTTCAATCCCTCCATCTAAGATACCCTCATTCCATTCATAACATCCGGTAACTGATGTCCCTTCCTGTCGGAGGTGAAAATCATTATAGTTCGTCTCATAAGTCCCGGAAACATCAGCTAGGGGAGTCTTGGTCAGTTGTTTTCCATAGGCGCGAAATTCCATGAGCTCAGTATATTCACTATCACCGTGATTATTTTTGATGGCCAGTCGAAGCCACTTTCCGGATTTATCAACGGTTACCGGGAAGCTCTGATCGTCCTCCTGATCAACTAGTGAGACACTGGCAATCTCCACAAATCCTTCTCTAGGGCCATCATTTGAAAGTTCAACAATAATGTCCTTTGCGCCTCGTCCCTTTTTATCTGTGTAGCCCGTATCAAACTCCAGGCGCTCAAGCACGCTTTTCTCAGCAAGTTCAATTACAATCACATTATCTAAAATCTTGCTCTGAGGGGAACACCAACCGGTTGTCGGATTTTCATCCATGATCATAATACTACCCCATTTAGGGCTGTATTCAGGGGCTTTTTCGATAACTAATGCCCCAGAAGAGAAAGAGACCAGCGACTGGTCAGTTGGGGTGGCTTCAATCTTAAAAGCAAATTCAAAAAATAAACAAATCATCACCAGTAATACCAAAAACAATCTTTTACTCATAATAGAATCTCCTTTATATTTATATCAGGATTTATATATTTTAATATGCCCTTGTATTACCTATTCCTATTTTAGGTAAGACATAAGTTTCAAAAATCCTTTTTAGAAAAATATTTTTTTATTTTGCCATTAGCTCTCCATAGACCTGGGCAATTGTAGGGATGGAAATATTGTATTCTTTCGCCAGGCGGATTAAAGTCCCTCCAAATATATCTCCCTCATGTCTATTATTCCCTTTTTCGTAATCTCTTTGGAATGAGGTCTTGGTTTCGTAAGGAAATTTCTTAGCTTTTTGTAGAGTTTTCTCTACTATATCTGGCTCAAAATCTACATTTTTTGCTTTCCCCACCAGAACAACTTCTTTCATAATATCTTCTGCCATCCTCTTTAACTTATCATCAGCGAGTACTCCTCCGATTGTTCTTCCCGAATAAGCGGTCATTAAGCTAAAGGCAGTAATGAATATATACTTTTCCCATATTGCCGGATAAGGATTATCATACCAAGTGTGGCTAATCCCCATTTCATTAAAGAATTCGATAAGATGCTGATAATCATAATTTAGATGTTTCGGGTCTTTACCAAATATGATATGTCCTTCAGGACCTGTTTGCTTAACT
>CAYTKP010000028.1:0-10703 GCA_964438695.1 uncultured Atribacterota bacterium
TGTTTTTCATTGATTTCTCCTCTTATATATTATTCCCAAATGTTACAATTTTTAGACAAGAGGTATCAAATTAGCAAAATTACTAATTTAATAATTGACTGATCAAAAAGAGCAGAAGATCTGTAAGTGAGGTACAAGCCCTTATCCCGATTAAAGGCGTGCGTTAAAATTAAAAATATTAGCTCTATTGCAAGCATTTTTTTATAAGGGTTTCAGGAAAAGACGTATAGTTTACCAGTCTTTCTGTCTACTGGTCAAAATAGTCGTTAGTATTTAGCAAATTATTTTCTAATATTGGAAAATTAATAGACATCTTTTCGGTCACCGAAGTTTATATAGTTTCGTAGACGAATATTTGGAAGTCTTCGCTATTGAATTTTTGTAGTTTAACAGTATTTACTGATGGATTAACTACAAAAACTCGTTCATTATTGTCATTGGGGTCTATAGGGTAGACAAAGAATCCTTTTCTCTCCGGGTTATAGCTATGAGTGGTGCCGTAGAAATTTTCACCGTCTTTAAAAATTACCACTATTTTACGCTGACTGGGAATTGTAGGTGGTTGCCCTTCAAAGGTCCTTACTTTTTTATAGCTTTTATTTCCCTTATAGTCCTTTACAAAAAATACCGCCTTAAGGGAAGACACTTCGATTTCAATTAAATCTTTACCATATTCTTCCAAAGGATGTAAGTGAAAAATGTCTTTGTTAGGCCCAAAATCAGTTGACCAACCTTTTATAATCTTTCCATCTTTATATTTCACTACTATTTTATTCCCAATCATCTTAGCACTCCTTTACCTATCTCCCCTCAAGGGAGAAGGATTATACTGGATAATCTAAATTAACTAAACTTATTTTTTATTAGACAGGCGAAGCGCCTGTCCTACAGATTTATGATTTAAATTCCGGGCTTCATTATTCTAATATTATCTATGGCTGAGCGAACCACAAAAATTCTTTCATTATTATCGTTAGGATCAATGGGAAATACGAAGAAACCCTTTTCGTATCTTCCATAGTTATAACTGGTACCGTATAAATGTTCTCCATCCTTAAAATTTACAATAAGTTTTCTCTGGCTGGGAGTAAATTTATGGCTAAGATTAAAAGTTCTAACTTTTTTATAATTTTTGTTACCAAAAAAATCCTTTACGAAAAAGACGGCTTTTAGAACATCAAAATTAATGTGTATTTCTTTTTCTTTACTATACTCTATCAAGGGGTACAAAGTAAAGAAAATTCTATCAGGTCGAAACTCTTCTACCCAACCTTTTATAATTTCTCCATTTTTATATTTTACTACTACTTTTTTTTTAAGCATTTGCATCTAATCCTTTGGTATTAGAAATATGGGGGTTCGATAAATCGAACCCTTACTTTGCATATAGTTAGGCAAGATGTCTGTTTTAATTATTTGTTTCCAAGTTCTTTTTTTAAGGATTGGAGAGCTTTATTTTTTATTCGAGAAACCTGTTTCTGGGAAATTGCCAGTTTTTTAGCTATTTTATTTTGAGTTAAATCTTTTACAAAAATATAACTAATTACTTTTCGTTGTAAATCCTGTAATTTATTTAGAGCAATTTCTAAGGAAATTAGATCTTCTATAGGCAGCTTAAAACTTTTATAATGATCATTTTTTATTTTAGATAATACAGGATAATTATGGTAATCATAATTCCGATTATCCTGGTCGATAGATATTGTATGAACTGCATCTCTTGCCTTTAAAACTTCTTTAAGCCCTTCCTCTGTAAGGTTAAATTCTTTGGCTATCTTTTTTAAGGAAGGAACCTGTTTCTTTTCTTCTTTATACTTTACTATAAATTTATCTATCCTTTTGTTCAATTCGGTTATCCAATGGGGAATTTTTACCGCCTGATGTTTATCTCTAATATAATGTCTTATTTCTCCCGATATTAACCAGGAAGCATAAGTCTCAAATTTTACTTTTCTCTGCTTATTGTAAAGATTTAGAGCATTAATTAGGCCTATATAGCCAATTTGCTCTAAATCTTCTAATGGTTCCCCAGAATTTTTAAACCTTCGAACAATACTTTTTACTAAAGGCCTATATTTTATAATTTTTTCATCCGATATAGTTGCATCAGCGTTGAATTCCATAATAATAATCCTTTTTTTAATAACTATACAATAAACAATATTAGCAAAAGAGTAACTTCCTCCGAAACCCTTTATGACTTTTATTTATTATTTTTAAGTTATTCTCTATTTATGGTTTCTTTTAATTCTTTGATAGCAGATTCTTTTATTCGAGAAACCTGCCTTTGAGAGATACCCAGTTTATAAGCTATTTTAGATTGAGTCAAATCTTTCTCAAAAATATAATGTAACACTTTTTGTTGTATTTTTTTTAACTTACTTATTGCAATTTTTAAACTAATTATATCCTCAATGGGTAATTTAAAGCTCTGATAATCTTTGCTTTTTATTTTATTGAGCCTGGGATAATGGTAAGAATCATACACCCGGTTATTCTGGTCAATAGAAACTACTTGAATCGCATCGCGAGCTTTTAAAATTTCCCTTATTCCTTCTTCAGTAATATTGAATTTTTCCGATATTTCAGAAATTTCAGGAAATCGTCTATTTTTTTTTCTATAGGAAATAATATATTTTTCTATCTTTTTGTTTAGTTTTAACATCCACCCAGGGATCTTTATAGTCTGATGTTTGTCTCTAATATAGTGACGAATTTCTCCAGAAATAAGCCAGGTAGCATAAGTTTCAAATTTTACCCCTCGTTCTGGCTTATAAAGATTCAAGGCATTGATTAAGCCGATATAACCAACCTGTTCTAAATCTTCTAATGGTTCCCCAGAATTTATAAATCTATAGGCAATGCTTTTTACTAATGCTTGGTATTTGGTAATTTGTTCATTAGTTATTTTTGGTGATTTATTAAATGCTCTGGGCATAGTATTAATCCTTATGGGTTCATTAAATTACACCTCTAAGCTATATATTCTTTTTTTTAGAAATATGCAATACAACCTTATGAAAGATTTACCGAATTAAGTTTACCATATTAAATATAGGTAAATACATAGCTATAATCATTGTCCCTATGGTTAAGCCAATAAATACCATCATAAGAGGTTCAATAATTGAGGTTAGTTTTTCTACACTCCTGTCTACTTCTTCGTCATAAAATTTTGCTACATTAGCTAACATTTCTTCTAATTCGCCACTCTCTTCCCCAACCATAATCATCTGGGTAACCATAGGGGGAAAGACTCCGCTGGCTGCCAGAGGTCCTGAGATGCTCTGTCCTTCCTTTATCTTTGTTTTAGCACTTAACACCGCACCGGATATTACTAAATTTCCTATAGCATTAGAAGACACTTGTAATGCTTCTAAAATAGGAACTCCACTTTTAATTAAGGTCCCTAGGATTCTGGTAAATCGGGAAATAGCACTTTTTCTGTTAATCTCTCCAATTATAGGAGCATTTAATTTGAATCTATCAAAAATTAATTTACCATTAGGAGTTTTTATATAGGATAGAAAGGCAAAAATTAGAGCAGCAAAAATTATGAAAAATATATACCAAAATTTATTAAATAAAATAGTTAAGGTTACAAAAAATTGAGTAAGAGCAGGAAGTTTTCCTCCAAACTGAGCAAATACTCCCACAAATTGAGGCAAGATAAAAGTCAACATAAAGATTGCCATTATCACTGCAGCACCACTTACAAAAATAGGATAAGACATAGCAGATTTTATTTTCTGCCTAAGGGCAAATTCTTTTTCCATTAAATCAGCAATTTTATTTAAAATTTCATCTAATACTCCTCCAATTTCTCCTGCCCTAACCATACTAATATATAGTTCAGAAAATACATTAGGGTATTTGGCCATAGCATCGGCCAAAGTAGAACCTGCTTCTACATCAGATTTAACTGTTTTTACAATATTCGATAATGTCTTGCTCTCCACTTGTTCGGTTAAAATCTCTAAAGAGTTTACCAAAGTTAAACCCGCATTAACCATAGTAGCAAACTGTCGATAGAATATAGTTAAATCTTTGATGGTTATTCGTTGAAAAAGAGTTATTTGGGTAGAAAAAAGAGCGCTTTTCTTTTTTTCCTGAATGGAAGTGATAAAATAATCCATTTCCCTGAGTCGAGAAACAACCGACGATCTATTATCTCCTTCCATTGTTCCCGTAAAAACTTTACCAGTTCGGTCACGGACTTTATAAACAAAAGTAGCCATTGTGGAATAATTCACCTCTCTTTTTAGACAGTATCGAATATCTCGATATTGGACTTGGGCACTATATACTGTTTAAATAATCTCTTTTAGAGCATTAATCACTTTGGGGTCATACTTGGTTCCGGCTAAAGAAAAAAATTTATTCAGTACTTCTTTATCTGGTAAAGAATTTTCTCTGTTTTTATAATTATAAAGCATACCCACAAAATCTTCAACTACAGCTATTATTCGAGAGGCAAGCGGGATCTCTTTTCCCTTTAATCCATTAGGATAACCTGTTCCATCATAATTTTCATGATGATGCCGAACAATTGGCACTATATCCTTAAATAAATCTATATGTTTGAGCATGTTTGCACCTACCACGGGATGCAACCTGATTTCCTTCTGAACTAAAGAAGAAATACCTTTTTCTTTAACTGTAATATCAATTTTATGGCTTAGTTTTATTTTACCTATATCATAGAGAAGAGAGGCATAATATAAATTAGTATATTCTTTCCCAGTTATTCCCAATTTACTCCCAATCTGGGTAGCCAATCGAGCTACCTTCATAAAATGACCTTTAGGACCAAGCGGTTCGCTTTCCATTGCTTGGATTAATATTTCAATAAGATTTATAAAATAATTATTTAAATCTTTTATAATATTAGCATTCCTCAAAGCAACTACAGCTTGATTAGCAAGCGAATTTAATATTTTCTCGTCATTTTTATCGAAATATTTACCATCTTTTTTATTGATTACTTCCATTACTCCCAGTATCTCATCTTGCAAAATTAGGGGAACACAAATAATTGATTTAGTCTTAAATTTTGTTGCATTATCTACCCTTTTATTCCATCTCCCATCTTTGCTAACATCATCAACTATCAGAGAAATCCCCTTTTCTGCTACCCAACCAGCTATTCCTTCCCCAATTTTTACTTTATATTTTTTTATTTCTTTACTTTTCTTACCCAAACTTGCCTTAAAATATAATTCTTTTTTTTCTTTATCTAATAGTAATAAAGAAGCTGCTTCCCCCTCTACAATTATTGTTGCATACTTTATTATCTTATTTAATAAAACATCTAAATCTGTAGTGCGGGTTAAGTCAAAAGATATTTTATTCAATGCATCCAATTGTGATAATTTCATTTTTAGTTCTTTCAAATTATTCTCTTTAACTTGATCACTAAGCATTTTAACTCACTCCCGTTAACTTTTAACCTGAAGCAACTCTTAGAACTTCATCAATAGTGGTAATTCCTTCACAAACCTTTTTTATACCATCTTCCTTTAAGGTGCACATACCTTCCTGGAGGGCAGTTTCCCTCAGTTTTCTGTTACTAACATTTTTAGTAATTAATTCTCTCATAGTGTCAGTAATAATCATCAACTCAAAGAGAGCTATTCTTCCTTTATACCCCGTACCTTTACAGTTAGGGCATCCTTCACCCTTATATAAGGTTATCTTAGAACCATTTATCTCGTATATATTTATAATTTTTTCTATATCAGGAGTTATTTTTAATTCCTTTTTGCATTTTGGGCATATTCTTCTGACTAATCTTTGGGCAATAACGCCAATTACGGAAGAAGAAATTAAAAAGGGCTCAATCCCCATATCAATCAATCTTATAACCGAACTAGGTGCATCATTAGTATGAAGAGTACTTAAGACAAGATGCCCAGTAAGAGCGGCCTGAACGGCAATTTCAGCTGTTTCTCTATCTCTAATCTCTCCTACTAACATAATATCGGGGTCTTGTCGCAAAAAACTTCTCAATCCCGCAGCAAATGTAAGTCCAATTTTAGGTTTAGCCTGAATTTGGCTAATTCCTTTTAATCTATATTCTACTGGATCTTCAATAGTCATAATTTTTTTTTCATTTGAATTTAACAAATTTAAAGCAGTATATAGAGTAGTAGATTTTCCGCTTCCTGTCGGGCCTGTAACTAAAATTATACCATTTGGTTTTTTAATTAAAGATATAAATTTAGGAAGAATATCATTAGAAAAACCCAAAGAATCCAAATCTAATAAAATACTTGCCGGGTCTAATATTCTTAATACTGCACTTTCTCCATTTACTGTAGGGACAGTGGAGACCCTGATGTTTATATTTCTTCCTCCAACATTAACTTGAATTCTGCCATCTTGAGGTAATCTCCTTTCGGCAATATCCAAATCTGACATTATTTTGATTCGAGAAATAACAGCCAAATGCAAACTTTTTGGGAGAGACATTACATCATGTAATATACCATCAATTCGGTAACGAACTCTAAGAGTGTCCTCACCGAATAATTCTATGTGAATATCACTGGCTTTCTCTTTAACCGCCCTTAAAATTATCAGGTTAACTAAAGCAATTATCGGAGCTTCTTCACCTTTATCTATAGCAGAAATATCACTAACTTCTTTTTCTTCCTCTTTTAATACAGTAACTTGCATATTTTCAATCTTACCAATTACCTGGTCCCATTCATCGGTGATCCCAAATACTTCATCTAAAGCTTTGTTGATATCTTCACCATAAGACAATACCGGATCAATCTCATAGCCTAACCTTATTTTTAGTTCATCATGGGCAAAAACATCTAAAGGGTTAGCCATCGCCACTGTTAATGTATTTTCTTCTTTATCTATAGCGATAAGTTGATGTCTTCTGGCCATTTCTTCAGGAATTAAAACTACTATAGTGGGATCAATATTTACTTCGTTTAAATTTACGTATTTTACTCCAATTTCATCAGCTAGAGCAAGCATCATTTCGTCTTTTTTAAGTATGTCCAATTCAATAATTATCTTTTGCAGGTCATTTCCAGTACTCTTCTGAATTTTTGAGATTCTATCTAATTGTTCATCAGTAATTAAATTCCTCTTATATAATATATCTAATAGGAAGTCCCCAGTAATACTTTTGTTTACAATTTTCTTCATTTTTCCTCCATTGTCGTATAATACAAAAGTTTAAATCATTTTTAATGCTAACCCAACGAATATTGCCAACGATGTATTAATAATCCTTTTTAAATTATATACTTTTTCTATTCTTTCTGCACTCATCTGGTAGGGAATAAAACTTATAATTACAAAACATATAAAAATTATAATAATATATTTATCATCTAAATACTGAGCAGAGAGAGTTAAAAGTAAACGATAAGATTTGTCTATGGTTTGATTTTCTGGTATTTTAATATTTAATATTTTTTGTACTTTCGATTTTTTAGGGTTATCAAGGTTATCAGGAGTACCTTCTTCTATGTGCATAAGTAAAATGGGTATAAAAAATATAGAAGTAATATATCCTATTAAATTTATAATCAATATATCATTATTATAAACTTCTATCAAGTAATTAAAAAAAACATTATTAAATGGAAAGACTAATAGATAACTTTTATTAAAGTTAACAGTTAAAACAGCAATGGTTGCAATATGTAAAATCTGATCAAGTAAAAATATTCTCAAACTCTGGTTATTTATTTTTTTTGAATATTCTAATTTTATTTTATCAATTACAGTATGAGACAAGAATATAATTGAAAGGATCATTACATATTTTGGGTCTTCCAAATAGGGGAAGGTAAAGAAAATTGAAAAGATTAACACTATTGCGGTATGTAGTATTACTCCCCATTCACTATTCATCTTTATATTAAATATTCGTTTCGTTTGAAGGGGGAAATCTGCAACAATATGTGCCAATAACAATCTATAAAATAGTGACATTGGTCAAATCTCCAATTAAAACAGCACACAGTATCGATTATATAGATACTGTTATCTAGGGCCAATTGGAAACTTCTTTTTTTATTATACCTCTTTTCAACCAGAATGAGATGATAATTCTTTCTAAGGTACGTTGAGGAAATGTTCCTATTGCATCTCTATTAATTATAGGGGAAACTAAAATAGTAAAAAGTTTTAATCTGTTCCCTCCCCAAATATCAGTAAATATCTGATCTCCAATCACCACTGTCTCATCTTTTTTTGTATTCAAAATTTTTAAACCATTAATAAAACTCATGCTAAAGGGCTTAATGATTTTTGAGTAATAAGGGACACCAAATATTTCCGCAAACTTTTTGACTCTTTTAGATCGAGTATTAGAGACTATACATATTTTTAGTCCTAATTTTTTTGCTTCTTTTACCCAATCAATAACTTCTTGGTTAATTTCATTTTTTCCCCAAGCCACCAAAGTATTATCTAAGTCAACAATAATACCCCTTATCTTTTTCATTTTTTTTAACTTCTTCAAGTCTATATTGTAAATTGAATTTATATAAACTTTTGGTTTTAAAAAATTGAACAATTCTCTATCCTCTTTTTAGTATTTAGTGAATAGTTAACTATTCACTAAATACTAACGGCTATATACTAATTTAGGTTCGGGATTTTATTTTACTTACTATAATATCAATTGCTACATCATTCAAACCACCCTGAGGAACAACAATATCAGCATACCTTTTCGAAGGTTCCACAAACTGCAAAAACATTGGTTTTACTACATTTAAATACTGTTCAATCACTGATTCCATAGTTCGTCCTCTTTCTTTGGTATCCCTCATCAGTCTTCTTATAAATCTTTCATCTTCATCAGCATCAACATAAATTTTAATATCTAAAAGGTCTCTTATTCTCTCTTCTTCTAACACTAAAATTCCTTCTAATATAATTATATCTTGAGGAAAAACTTTTTCTGTCTCCTTTTTACGAGTATAATCAGTAAATGAATATATAGGTTTTTCAATCTCTTCTCCTCTAATTAATTTCTTTAAATGTTCTATCAAAAGATCATTATCAAAGGCTGAGGGATGATCGAAGTTTATTTGCTTCCTCTCTTTTAAAGGAAGATGTCTTAAATCTTTATAGTATGCATCTTGCTGAATTACTACTACATTTACTCCTTTTAAACTTTCATATATCCGATTAGCAACTGTAGTTTTTCCTGATCCAGTTCCTCCAGCAATACCTATTATTAACGGTTTCATAAACTTTCTCCTTAAAATGTAAAAAAAAGTGCCTGGCACTAAATTTGTCATAAATGTAAAAAAAGGTGCCAGGCACTTTTTTTTACATTTTATTTTTTAAATGTTCTTGATAAGTCTTAGAAAAAATATGTCTTCCATTTTCTCCTAATACGAAATATAACCAATCAGTTTCCGTAGGTTCAATGGCGGCAATGATTGAGTCAAGCCCAGGATTACAAATTGGTCCGGGGGGGAGACCTTTGTAAAGGTATGTATTATAGGGTGAGCCTATTTTTAAATCAGATTCTTCTAACTTTTCCTTTGGTTTCCCTAAGATATATTGAATAGTGGCACAAGATTGTAATTTCATACCATTTTTCAACCTATTATGAAATACGGAGGAAACTTTACTTTTCTCATCATTATATTTTGCTTCTTTTTCAATTATGGAAGCCAGGGTTATTATTTCATCCAAAGAAAATTGGCTCTTTTCAATTTTAGGTTTAAGTTCATCCATTACCCGATTAAAATTTAATAATAGAAGTTTAAGCATATTTTCTGAACCATATCCTTTTGGCACTTCATAGGTATCAGGAAATAAATACCCTTCCCAGTTTTTTTCACCATTTTTTATCAGATTTATAAACGATTCCTTTTCGACAATCTCTTTTTCATCTAACAATTCGGCTATTTGGTCACAATTATAACCTTCGGGAATGGTAATTTTATACAAAACAACTTCCCCTTTGGCTAATTTTTCTAAAATTTGTATCATATTCATTGCTGGACTTAATCTATATTCTCCATATTTTAATTTTTCTTCTAATTTTGTTAATTTTATCAAAATTCTCATTATATAATTATTTTTTACAATTATCTCATTATCCTCTAAAATATTTACTATTTCACTTGCGTTGGTACCAGGTGGGATAATAACAATTTTGTAGATTGAGGAGTTTTCGTTAAGAGGAAAATATATTGCGGTAAAAAATAAAATAATAATTAAAAATACTAAAGAAAATATAAAAAATAATTTATGGATAAAATTCATATTTTACTCTTTGTCTATCATCCTTTTATCTAAATATGATTGAAGAATAATTACGGCTGACATCTTATCAATAACTTTTTTTCGCTTCTTTCGGCTCCTATCAGCTTGAATTAGTAACTTCTCTGCCTTGGAAGTGCTTAAACGTTCATCTTCTAATTCTACTGGTACTTGATGAATATTTTTAATTTTCTGGGCAAAGCAAAGAGATTTTTCTGCCTGCTTACCCAAAGTTCCATTCATATTTTTTGGCAATCCTAAAATAATTTTTTCAACATTGTATTTATCGATTAATTTTTTAATTTTTTTAAGGTTTTCATCTTCAGTGGTTGAAGGAATTGTCGGTAGTCCTTGAGCGGTAATTCCTAACTCATCGCTTATTGCAATTCCAATCCTTTTTTCACCTAAATCTATACCTAAAATTCGCATAAATCAATTCTCCAATT
>CAYTKP010000029.1:0-9006 GCA_964438695.1 uncultured Atribacterota bacterium
CCTCTAAATTAGGATTGGTTTCCCTTCCCAACTCTGTACCCAGCTTAACCAATTTACCCACTCCCTCCTGATCTAACACTTCGAAGGGATTTTCCTCTAAAATTTTATCTTCTACATACTTTAATAAAAATTTCCCTTCTGCGTCATCTCGACTTATTCCAAAAGTTGTCTGGGTTAAATCATTGGTACCAAAAGAAAAGAATTCTGCTTCTTTAGCTATTTTATTAGCGGTCAAAGCAGCACGTGGTAATTCAATCATAGTTCCTACTTTATAATCTAATTCTACTCCCGCCTCTTGTATTTTTTTATCAGCAATCTCTCTTGCTTTTTTAGCTATTGGTGTAAATTCATTTATGTGACTCACCAAAGGAATCATAATCTCAGGTTTAACAATTATTCCCTGTTTAGTTAATTCTACTGCAGCCTCAATTATCGCTTCTACCTGCATTTCATATATCTCAGGGAACAATAATCCTAACCTACATCCTCGAAGTCCTAACATAGGATTCATTTCATGTAGTGATTTTACCTTTGCCAGTAATTCTTCCTTTTTATTTAGTTCGTCTGAATCTACATTTTTTAGTCTTAAGGTATTTACCTCTATTAAAATATCTTCCAAATTAGGGAGAAATTCATGAAGAGGTGGATCAAGTAATCTAATAATTACTGGCAAACCTTCCATCGCTTTTAAAATACCTAAAAAATCACCTTTTTGCATAGGTAATAACTTGTCTAAAGCTTCTTTTCTGCTCTTTTCATTATCAGCCATAATCATTTCTTGCACAATGGGTAAACGATCTTGTTCCATAAACATATGCTCCGTCCTGGTAAGTCCAATCCCCTCTGCTCCTAATTCTCTTGCTTTCTGGGCATCTCCCGGTGTATCTGCATTGGCATATACACCTAAACGTTTAACTTCATTAGCCCAGGATAATAATGTTTTAAATTCTTTACTCATTATTGGGTCAATAGTAGGAACTTTGCCAAGAAATACTTCTCCTGTTCCTCCATCTATAGTAATAAAGTCATTTTTCTTTACTACTATATCACCAATTGTAATTTTTTCTTTTTTTGAATCTATATTTAGAGCATTACATCCAGCGACACAAGGTTTACCCATACCTCTCGCTACCACCGCAGCATGACTGGTCATACCGCCCCTACTGGTTAAAACACCTTGAGCCTCTACCATTCCATGTATATCATCAGGAGTTGTTTCCGTTCTTACCAATATTACCTTTTCTCCTTTTTTCCCTAATTCTTCTGCTTCATCAGCCGTGAAAATAACTTTTCCATAAGCTGCACCAGGAGAAGCGGGCAATCCCCGGGTAATAGCATTATTTTTTACGTTTGGATCTATTCTTTTGTGCAACAATTGATTTAATTGATTAGGTTCTACTCTCAAAATTGCCTCTTCTTTGGATATTATCCCTTCTTTGACCATATCAACAGCAATTTTAACTGCTGCTTGAGCAGTTCTTTTACCAGTCCGAGTTTGCAATAGATAAAGTTTCCCTTTTTCCATGGTAAATTCATAATCCTGAACATCTTTATATTTTTTTTCTAAAATATCTACTACTTCAGTAAGTTCTTTATATACTTTTGGTAAATCATTTTTGAGGTTTGAAAGTGGTAGAGGCGTACGAATACCTGCTACTACATCTTCGCCTTGGGCATTTAAGAGGTATTCTCCATAGTATTCCTTTTCCCCAGTAGAGGGATTTCTAGTAAATCCAACTCCCGTTCCTGAATCATCCCCCATATTACCGAATACCATCTCTTGCACATTTACTGCTGTACCTAAATCATCTGGTATTTTGTTAACCTTTCTATAAGTTATGGCCCGTTTATTGTTCCAGGATTTAAATACAGCGTCAATAGCCATCTCTAATTGAACTTTAGGTTCCTGAGGAAAGTCTTTACCAGTTTCCTTTTTGACTAACTTTTTATATTTTTCTACCAACTTTTTTAATCCGTCAACATCAACTTCAGTATCTAATTTTACTCCAAGTTCTTTTTTGGTCTCCTCTAATAATTCTTCAAATTTATCGTGATCAATTCCTAACACCACATTTCCAAACATCTGTATAAATCTTCTGTAACTATCATAGGCGAATCGTTCATTTTTAGTCCTATTTATAATCCCCTGGATAGTAACATCATTTAAACCTAGATTTAAAACAGTATCCATCATCCCAGGCATAGAAATAGCCGCCCCTGAACGAACTGATACTAACAATGGATTTTTGGGGTTGCCTAATTTTTTACCAGATATTTTTTCTAAATGGTTCAATTTATCATCTATCTGTTCTTTTAATCCCTCTGGATATTGGCAATTGTTTCTATAATATTCAACACAAACTTCGGCACTTATGGTAAAACCTTGAGGGACCGGAAGGCCTATTCTGGTCATCTCGGCTAGCCCCGCACCTTTTCCTCCCAAAATAGATTTCATTTGCCCATTTCCTTCATCAAAGAAATAAACGTATTTTTTCATTTTTATTCTTCTCCTTTCATCATTTTAATTATTTGAGTAGCAATATCTTCAATGGCTTTGCTGGTTATATCTATTACTGGACATCCAATTTTTTTATAGACATTCTCAGCATAATTTATTTCTTTAAGTACCCTTTCTTTATCTGTATATATACTTTTATCAGATAAGCCTAATGTCTTTAACCGCTTTGCTCTAATTTCAATTAAATTATCGGGTTGTATAGTTAATCCAATTATTTTCTCCTTAGGCAA
This sequence comes from uncultured Atribacterota bacterium, assembly GCA_964438695.1. GTDB lineage: Bacteria > Atribacterota > Phoenicimicrobiia > Phoenicimicrobiales > Phoenicimicrobiaceae > Phoenicimicrobium. Next base: position 2,749 of record CAYTKP010000029.1, read on the forward strand.
ATTATATATACTTACAGGAGGTTCAACTTCAAAATCTAAAATAATATTAGCAACTTTTATCCCTTTATGGGCTAGATACATGCTAAGCGGCGTTTTTGAAGTCCTGGAAACCCCTAATATTACCAAATCAGCTTGAGATAAGTCTAACTCTCCTTGACAAGCATCATATTTTACCGTAAATTCCATTGCCTCCATTCTTTTAAAATACTGCTTATCCATTTTTCTAATAATCCCAGGTTTTAATTTAGGTACTATTCCACTTATTCTTTCAACATTTTCTATAAGAGGTCCAAGAACATCAAAAGAAAATATTGATTTTCTTTGAGATTCTTCTTTTAAAAATGACCTTAATTCTGGTTTAACTATAGTATATACTATAAAATTTTTTTCTTTGTTAATTTTATCTATTATCCCTTTTATGTCTTTAGTAGATTCAACATGAGCAAATAACTTTAACTTAATATTGTCAGAGTCAAATTGGCTAACCGCTGCATTTACTACGTTTTGAGCGGTTTCCCCTGTTGAATCAGAAATTATATAAATAATAGGTTTAGACTCAACCTGTTCTGCCATTTTATACACCTCTTTATAAAACAATTTTTGATAAATCAGCTACCTGGTTAAATAATATATTTACTTTCTTAATGAGAGCAATCCTATTTTTTCTAATTTCTAAATTATCATCCATTACTAATACCTGGTCAAAGAATTCATCAACTGGTTTACATAAATTCTCTAATAATTTAAATGCTTTCTTATATTCACCATTAGAAATACAATTATTTACTCGAGGATAAATATCATTATAACTTTGATATAAATTAAATTCTGCATTTTCCTTTAATAAAGACTCTTTTATATTTATTTCTGTACTATTTTTTGATAAATTTAATACCCGGTTGGATGAATTAAGAATTTTCCTAAAATTGAGTTGACTATAAAGTTCTTCTAAAACTTTTATTCTATTTTTAATATCAACTAAATCTCCTTTATTATCTATAGCTAAAACCGCATCAATAACATCATAATGAATTCCTTCTTCCAGGAAAATATTTTTTACTCTTTGTTTTAAAAAACTTAATATCTGTAATACTATTTTATTTTCATCTATTTTAAATTCCAATGGAACACTTTGTTTGTATAAAGACAAAGATTTCTGAATAATATCTTTTAAAGAAATTTTTAGATTATTCTTTAAAATTATGGCGATTTTTCCTAAAGATTGTCTTCGCAATCCATAAGGGTCCTGTGACCCAGTGGGAATTAAGCCCATTAAAAAACAACCAGTTACATTATCCACTTTATCAGCAATCCCCAAAATCATACCGCTTTTAGTTTTTGGTAATATATCACCTGAAAAACGAGGGAGATAATGTTCAAATATTGCTTCCGCTACTTCTTTTCTTTCGTTAGATAAAAGCGCATATTCTTTACCCATTACTCCTTGTAATTCTGGGAATTCTTTTACCATTTCAGTAACCAAATCTGCTTTACATAAATAGGCAGACCTTAAAGCATCTTCTTTTACTTTCTGTTCAACTTGTAAACATTCTGCAATGTAGCCACATAATAATTCTAATCTCTTTATCTTATCATAAAGGCTGCCCAAATTTTCCCGGAAAATAATTTTTTTTAATTTTATTACTTTTTCTTCCAAAGGAAATTTCTGGTCTTCTTGGTAGAAAAATTTTGCATCTTCTAATCTTGCTTTGAGGACATTTTCATTGCCTTTTTTAATTGTAGATGAATACTTTTTAGAATTGTTTATAACAACAATGAATGAAGGTAGTAGGGTATTTTTGTTTTTATATACAGGAAAATATTTTTGATGTTTTTCCATAACCGTAGTTAGGACTTCTAAGGGTAATTTTAAATATTCTCGATTAAATGTCCCCAAAATTGCATTTGGATATTCCACTAAATAAACTATTTCTTTTAATTGCCTTTCATTGATTATTTCCTGCCCCTTGATTTCTTTAATTATTTGCTTAATTTGTCTTCTTATCCTTTTTTCTCTTAATTCTTGATCAACTATTACATAATTCTTCTTTAACTTTTCAAAGTATTCATTTGGTGAGGAAATTTTAATCTTATTGGGTGCTAATAGTCTGTGACCATAAGTTTCATTCCCAGAATTTAATCCATCCAGGCTAAATTCAATTACTTTTTTATCATATAAAGCAAGTATCCATCTTATAGGTCGAATAAATTTTAATTTTTTATCTTCCCAACGCATAGATTTGGGAAAACTTATACTTCTTATTATTTCAGGAAATATTTTGCTTAATAATTCAAGTGAGGATTTTCCTTTTTCTGATTTCAAAGCAAAAATATATCTTCCTTTATCAGTGTTTTCCACTATTAAATCTTCTACATTCACGCCTTGTGACTGGGCAAATTTTATTGCAGGTGTCTGAGGTTTTGAGCCACTTGCATAAGCAATTGAATAAGCGGGTCCTTTAATTTTTTTAAAAATGTCTTCCTGTTTATCTGAAATATGGGAAATATATAGTACTAATCTACGTGGTGAACCATAAACTTTGATTTCTTTATATTGTATTCTTGATTCTTCTAGACTCGCCCTAGCTAACTGTTTTATGTCTATCAAAATATTCTCCATATATGTTGCAGGAATTTCTTCTGTTCCAATTTCTAAGATAACATCGCTCATTAATAACTCTATCCTTCTTTTATATTTTTATATTTTCTTTTTTTAATCAAAGGAAAACCCATTTTTTCTCTCTGTTTAATATATTTTTCTGCACACAAACGGGAAATATTTCTCACTCGAGATATATAACCCGTTCTTTCTGTAACACTTATTGCCCCTCGTGCATCTAATAAATTAAATGTATGAGAGCATTTTAATATATAATCATATGCTGGAAGAGGTAGATCCCTTTCTATTAATCTTTTCGCTTCTTTTTCAAAAACACTGAAAATACCGAACAACATTGATATGTCTGCCTCTTCAAAATTATATTTAGAATGCTCAACTTCTGCCTGAAGCTGTATATCTCCATAGGTAATATCATTGCCCCATTTTAGATTAAAAATATTGTCTTCTCCTTGAATAACCATAGCTAACCTCTCTAAACCGTAAGTTATTTCTACTGGAATTATACTTAAATCAAGTCCTCCAGCTTGCTGAAAATAGGTAAATTGAGTTATCTCTAATCCATCAAGCCAGACCTCCCAACCTAATCCCCAAGCACCCAGGGTGGGAGCTTCCCAATCACCTTCAATAAATTTTATATCATGCTCTTTTCTGGGAATTCCTAATCTTTCTAAACTTTCTAAATAGATTTCTTGTATATTTTCAGGGGAAGGTTTTAATATAACTTGGAATTGATAATGTTGTTGGACTCGATTGGGATTTTCTCCATATCGTCCATCCGAAGGTCTTCGAGAAGGTTCAACATAAGCAACTTTCCAAGGTTCAGGGCCTAATACTCTTAAAAAAGTGGCTGGATTCATAGTGCCTGCCCCAACTTCTATATCGCAGGGTTGCTGAATAATGCAACCTTTTTCTCCCCAATATTCTTGTAAATTAAAAATAATATTTTGAAAATTCATACCAAAATTCCTCATAATGAAATTCCCTCTCTTGCAAAACACTTTCACACTCTAGCTTTAGAGAGGGAGTACCTTTTCTTTGTTAATATATCAAAATCAAAGTTTATTGTCAACGATAATATACATATTGAATATCAAGGGTGATTTTATCTTGCCTGTTTTATAGGTGCAAGTTTGGCTTTAATTTTTTTGATATATATATTCAAAACTACAAATTAAAAATTTATATTTATCGCTAACGACAGTAAACTAAATAGATTTTAAAAAATCGTCTGTTCTAAAACTTTTCTCTGAATAATAAGTCAAGTATAATTCGGTTATCTTTTCTAATTCCTTTAACCTTTTTTCAGGAATAGTGTAATTTGATATTATGGAAAGAGGGATAATTAATAGTTTTTTTACTAACTTTATAAAATAATTAGATACTGACATACAATCTTTATTACCTTTAGATGTACATTCATTGCATACAATTCCACCATCTTTTACACTAAAATACTCACCTATTTTTTGGTCACTTACTCTCTTATTACATCTACAGCAAAACTTAAAAGATGGTCTATAACCCAGAAGCGAAATAGCTTTCCATTTAAAAGATAAATTCACTAGTTTTGGGTCTTTAGCTTCTTTCAGATAATGTAGAACTTCCTTTAATAAATTAAAAAGACCAATGTTGAACTCCCCTTCCTCGGTTAATTTATCAACTATTTCTGCACAATTAGTAGCAAAGGCAAATTTTATCACTTCTTTACTTGTTGAGAAAAAAGATTCTAATATTTCAGTCTGGCTAATAGTATCTAAATTTTTCCCCTTATAAAATAAAAATATGCCATACGTTAAAATTTCTAAACTGCTGCCAAATTTACTTTTAGTCTTTCGCACTCCCTTGGCAATAGCTCGTACTTTACCATAATTTTTAGTATATATGGTAGCGATTTTGTCGGCATCCCCGTATTCTATACTTTTTAAAACTATCCCCATGGTTTTATATAACATACTATTATTATATATCCATTTTCCAAAAAGCCAAAATATTTTCAGCAAATTATATATATCATATGAAGTATATGGCAAACAATTTTATAATAAATTATGACTTTTTAGTTACAACTCTTTTGAAGGAGTAGAATAAATTGTGTTCTCGTTATATTACTTTCTGATTCCCCCCTATTTCTTATTAAAAAAGCAGTGAATTCCAATAATATTGATAGGGCACAATTTTCATATAAAACTAAGATGGAATAAAAAAGATATAGAGGGGTTTTGAGAGAGTTTACTACCCTGACAATCCTATATTATAGTAAGTCATTTTTGTTAAAGGCTTCGGGGAGGAGTTCACTTATTTTTTTAATTTTTACATCTCCTTTTAAGTTAGACATAGCAATTTTAATATCTTCACCAAATTCAGATATCACTTGCCGACAGGCCCCACAAGGAGAACAAGGCCGTTTAGTATCGCCTATAATTGCCATTGCTTCAAATTTGTACGAACCCTCTGAAATGGCTTTTAAAATTGCAACTCTTTCTGCACATACAGTTAATCCAAAAGAGGCGTTTTCAATATTGCAACCGGTAAATATTTTTCCATCCGTAGTAAGTACCGCTGCCCCCACCTTAAATTTGGAATAAGGAGTATATGCTTTTTCCCTAGCTTTCTTCGCCTCTTTAAATAATCTTTCATAACCTAAATTCATAATTACTCGCCTTCTTTCTCATTCTATTTAAACCACACTTTTGTCTCAGTTGGTACTATTTGAATCCATATTTTCCCCTTGTTTAATTTCAAAGGATTGCCTTGACTATCATAATATATAGTCTGTTGATCTTTGGACTTTTTAACCCATTTAGATATAAAATAATGTCCGCCATAAAATATCTTCGCCATACCTTCCCCAATAACATTAACCTCTAACCTCCCCGCTTTGTCTCCTTTTATTTTTTCAACAGAAACATATTGAATAATTATATTCGAAGTAGAGAAATGTTCAAGGGATTTACTATCCTTATGAGGTAAATCATTTACGTATCTCAAATAGGTATTGCTGTTTGGTTGGTATATATAAGACACAGAATATTTTTGGTTATATTTTATGGATATTTTAGAGATATTCCCTCTTGACAAATTAAGAGTCCTTGAATTAATTAAATAATTTTCTAAATCTAACTTGGTTTGAAAGCCTAACCTCCTACACTTTTCCCTTAAATTATCAGTATTACTGAAAAGATTAATCCATCCTCCAATATTTTTATCTCGCCAATAAGGGGAGGAATAATGCATCTGGTCTAAATCAATAATTTTATCATTTTTTATACTCTGCCCTCCACAGTGAGCAAAGATAGGAGACCACTCAGCAGCTAATCTTGAAAAATAGTATCTACTGCTTCTAATGGGTCCCACAATAGTTGAGTCATTGTTTAGAAATATAGCCATTAATCTGGTAAAAGGATATTCAACATTTATTTCATATACTATATCCGCATTTGCCAATCCAGTTTGATGGGCAATCTCCTGTGGAGTATTTCCAATCATTACCGCTATAGGTAAAATTTGATTACAATAAGCATTACTGATATTTATAGGTAGCAAGTAAAAAAATATTATTATAACTATAAATAATATTCTATTAAAAATTGGCTTTAAATATAATCCCTTTCTCAAAACTATACTCCCTTCATCTTTTT
>CAYTKP010000029.1:9106-10531 GCA_964438695.1 uncultured Atribacterota bacterium
AATATTATCCAAATTATCTTTATAAACCGGGATTCTGGAAAGACCTTCTCTGTTCATCAAGTTTATAGCGTCTTTTATAGAAGCAGATTGACTGATAGTTACAATATTTTCTCTCGGGTTCATTACATCTTTAACATAGGTTTCATTTAAATTTAATATTTTTTCAATCATACTTTTTTCTTTTTTTTCTAGCGCTCCTTCTCTTTCCCCAACTTCAAAAAATAGTTTTATGTCTTTTTTGGTAAAAAAACCATTTAGAGGCACATATTTTTCACCTATTAAAATTCTGATGACAAAATTCGATATCCATCTAAAAAATATTTCTACAGGAGAAAGTAAAATAGAAGCATTTTTTATATAATATGCAGTAACTAATGAAATCTTTTCCGGATCGCTTTGAGCGATAGTTTTAGGAATTATTTCACAAAAAATTAAAATTATTAAACTAGTAAATACAGTAGAAATAGAAACCCCTCTATCTCCCCAAAAATAGATGGCCATAGAAGATGAGATAGTAGCAGTTACTATCACTGCAATATTAGTACCAATTAAAACTACTCTTAAAAATTTATCTGGTTTTCGAGTTAATTCACAAATTATTAAAGCATTCTTATTTCCATTCTTTGCTAAATATTTAAGACGCAATTTACTCGCAGACATAACAGCAGTTTCTATTCCAGAGAAGAATGCGGCAAAAAACAAACTCATAAACAATATAATAGTACTAATTTTAGTCCACCATTCTGTCAAAATCGTATTACCTCCGGTATATAAGCCTTTTATTTTCCTAAGATTCTGTATATTTTTTAATTATCTTTACCTTCTTAATTCTATTTTTCACGACTTGCTCTATAATTATCTGCAGCTGTTGATACTCTATCTTTTCACCTTTTTTGGGTATTCTGCCCATTAGATCATATATAAATCCACCTAGAGTCTCAAAATCATTTTCTGGTATTTCTATGTTTAGTAATTCATTAATCTTGTCAATGTCAATCATTCCGTCGACAATCACAGTATTATCATCAATAATCTCGTACAACTTTGTTTCTTTATCATATTCATCAATTATTTCACCTACAATTTCTTCAACTAGATCTTCTAGAGTGATTAACCCCGCTGTTCCACCATATTCATCAATAACTATAGCAATTTGAATTCTATCTCTTTGAAATATATCTAATAAATCATCTATTTTTTTATTTTGAGGAACAAAGTATGCTTTTCTTAATATCTTTTTTAAATCAAACTTTTCTTTAATTTTGTACCATCGTTTATAAACTGCTAGTAGATCTTTTGCATACAATATTCCGATAATATTGTCTACTGTTTCTTCATATACTGGGATTCTCGAATGCCCCATTTTTTTTATCAATTTTAATATTGAATCTAACTTAGTATCAGAGGAGATGCAGGCCATATCTA
>CAYTKP010000030.1:0-10459 GCA_964438695.1 uncultured Atribacterota bacterium
AATAAAAATAAAAAAATCGAGTATCGCGTAAAGAAAAAGTACCCTGCTAAAGCTTATACTAACTTTTATTGTTTGCTAACTTTCTTAGTTAGTAATAATAACTTCAATACTGCTGGATTTACAGATATTTTATTTTTTAATATAATACGGTTAGATATTGTCCTCCCATAAAATAATTTATTTGCCTGCTCATCCTCTTCAATAACTGAACCTTGTAGGGAAACCCCGATATAAGCTCCTTTACTTATAGAATAAGAATATATCGAAGCTTTAAGCTTATAATCTGTATCTGCTGAAAGAGACCTTCCCAGAGGGCCTGCGGCAATACTTGCACTGCCTCCCAGAGTAAAATTCTCTTCCATAAATCCCTCCATCCCCCGTTCATTATAAATAACTAAAACTAGGGCAATTGATTGAATGCCTATCTGAGGACCAGCACTTATACTTTTAATCTTTACAAAGGCTGGACCATACCATATCCTCGTTTTACTATCTTTTCTAAATATTATACCTTTTCCATACTGCCCACCTATTCCTATTCCTATTTTAATTATAGATGGGAAAATAGCTATGCCTTTTGCTTCTTTCAAAAGCGCTCCAAAGGCACCACTATCCCCTGATGCTGACATTTCTTCCAAGACCTTGATAGATTCGTTAATTGTTTCTGTTGGGGTCATCGTCTTAGGAGCTGCTTGGCTTATGAAAACTAAAATTAAAACAAACAGCAATGCTAAAACAATATGTTTAATTACTTTGCTTTTCATCTTCTGTTTTACGCCTCCATAATTCACAATTAGAATTTTTTATAAAACTTTTCTTCTCCTTTAATCTTGCCTCTGCTTACGCAGGAGCGAAATCGGTGAAACTTATCCCGGGGAAATGGGAAACGAGAATTAGATTTGATTTAAATTTTTTATCTCCATTACTTCTCTATATAAATTTAGCATTCTTTCAGACACTATATCTATACTATATCTTTCTGAGGTCTTTAATGCCCCCTGAGAGAGTCTTTCTCTTAATTCTGGTTCTCTGATAATTTTATCTAAGGCATTAGCAAACTTTTCGATATCATTATCATTATCGACCAACAGTCCGTCTAGCCCATCTGTCAGTATATCTACTGCTCCCGGCGCCTTAACTGCTAATACGGGAATACCGGAAGCCAAAGCTTCTATAATTACTATACCAAAGGTTTCTGTAGTCGAAGCAATGGTAAATAGATACGCTATTTTATAATAATGGCGGATTTCTTCATTTTTGACTTCACCGGTGAATATCACCTGTTCTTCTATTTGTAAAGATCGAACCAGATTTTTTAGTTCTTCTATAGCTGGTCCTCCCCCTACTATCAACAACCTCACATTACTAATGCCCTTCCTTTTTGTAATAGCTAAGGCCTCTATTATCTTATCGATGCTTTTTTCTTGAGCTACCCTGCCTACATAGAGAATTATTTTATCATCTTCTTTGAGATTATATCTCTTTCTAATTTCTGAACACTTTAGCTCATCTTTCTGCCTAAATGGATCCAAATCTATTGCATTAGGTATAACTTCAATTCTATTCTTAATACCATAACTTTTTATTAATTCTTTCATTGACCCAGAGGGTGTAGTAATACAATCAATCTTATAAGCCAAGTTAAATATTATTCTTTTAATTGCTTCTTGAGTTAATTTTTCTGGTATAGGCGCAATATAATAAGCATAGCGTTCATATTGAGTATGAAGAGTTAGAATCTTGGGAATACCTAATTTTTTTCCATACATTATTGCTGGTGAACTTAACACAAAGGGGTGATGAACATGAATAATATCGGGATTAAATTCGGTTATTACTTTTTTCGCTCTAAAGGACAAAGGTATAGCAATAGGATATTTTACTTTTTTAGTTAAATTTACTGACCTATATCTGAATACATTTTTCTCCTGGTCAATATAACCATCTACCTGAGGAGCAAAAACATAAGTTTCATGCCCTTTTCTTTCGTAGGCTTCTTTTAAAGATACTATACTGGTAACAACCCCATTAACTAAGGGTTTATAACAATTAGTAAAAAAAGCAATTCTCATTTTGTTTTCTCCATAATCTTAAATTAAATTATTATTCTATCCAGTTTTGATTATTTTTATTTTTTTTCTGCTTCCTTTAACCAATATTCTGCCTTCTTGTTATCCGGCTCTAAACGGAGAACTTCCCTCCAATTGTTTGCTGCCTCCTGATAATTTCCTCGTTCATAATAAATTCTACCCAACCAATAATAAGCCGAGGAAAAATTAGGATTATACCTAACTGCCTGACGATATTCGTATATAGCTTTCTCATATAATTTTTGTTCGTAAGAATTATATCCTGCCTCGTAATGAGAATATGCTTCCTTCCCGTATTTTATAGAATTTTCTACTTTGGTATAAAAATATTGAGCCCGAGGATAATAGGGATCAATCTCTAACACTTTTTGCCAGGAAGAAAGAGAATCATTCAATCTGCCAATTTCATAGAATACTCTGCCTAACCAATAATGGGCTTTGATTATTTTTGGGTCAATTTCAATCGCTTTTTGTAAGTATAGAATACAGCCATCATAATCTTCTCTTTGATAAGCTGCATATCCTAATCGATAATAAGCAAAAGCCAATTTTTTTTGGGCTTCTGGAGAAATTACTTTCTTTTTTTGAATAAGCTCTATATATCTCTCCCACTCCCTTGCCTCTCTATAGTACCAGTTAGTATATTGATAAATCTGGGCAAGATAGTAATGAGCTTCTATAAAATCAGGGTCAGCCTTAACAGCTTTTTCACCATATTCAATGGCCTGAACCCATAACTCTTTATTGGGATAATTTGCCCCCTGGTAAGTGTCAATTGCCTCTTCCATCTTGTTTATAGCCATTTCCAGGTAATCAGATGCTTCTTGAGAAACAGTCTCCCCGGTAGTTTTTTCCTGACCAATTGCAAAACTAAAACTGAATGTTGATAACAAAGCACAAATAATTATACTTGATATTAAAAATATTTTAAGACATTTCTTTTTCATCTTTATTTTCTCCTTTCAATCTTTATTTTAATTATATCATCTTTTTTGATATTAAGTCTATAACATCAAATATTATGGACAGATAGCTAAAAAAGGTAAAAAAGGATCAATATTTATTTTTTGTTTTTCTAATTCTCTCGCCAAGATAAAGCTCATATTTATGTCTAGTATGCCTATCTTAATAATATTATAAATAATATTGTTAAGAAGATATTTATTATTTGTATGAAAGAAATCTGTCCTGACTGGCGTATTAGATTATGGGAACTTTTAACCAATAAAACTATCCATATCCTATCTAATAGATTAAAATAAATTGTAAAGGGAAGAAAAATATGATAAAAAGATTTAAGAAATACATTATATTATCTATAATAGTCTTTATCTTGGTAGCTTTTAGCTCAATATCTATCTATGCCTGGGATAACTGCCCGTATGGCTTAGAAGATGACCCTTATCCTGGGGAATGCAAAAGATATATAGATACAGATGGGGATGGTATTTGCGACCGCTCTCAACTGGCTCCTGAAGACCGTGAGAATATAAAAGATGACATCAATTATTCTGAAGAACTAAAGGAGAATGCTGCACAAGAATTAATTGTTGCTGAGGCTGTAAACAGTCAAAAAACAATCCCCAACTCTCCTTCTACGGAGAGGAAATATCTACCAAATTATAATTTTTTAGAAATATTTTTAATAACTCTTTTAATATATTTTGGTGGAAAATTATTAGCTCGAAAACTAAAAATAAGTGTTTGTCAACAAAGAAAATTTTGGAACATTCTATTATTAGTCAGTTTTATCGGTTCAGCTGGAATAGGAATGATTTTGGTATTTATTAGAGACTTTGAATGGTTTAAGTCTATTGATTTTAACTTTCTATTCTGGCACGTAGAATTTTCTATTGTTATGACTCTATTAGGCCTATTTCATGCTCTCTGGCATTTAAAATATTATCTGTCGATATTCAAAAAGAAAAAGAGAAAGAAAGAAGACAATGCCTGCAGGCCCTAAAAAGTAGAAAGAATTAAAAAAATTATGATTACAGATTCAGAGTGTATTAATAAAACTGATAAACAGTTAGTAGCTCTAACTTTAAAAAATCAAGACTACTATTTATGCCTAATGAAACGTTATGAGGGCAGGCTCCTTAATTATATTCTAAAAATATCCAATATAAATAAAGAAGATGCAGAAGATATTTTGCAGGAAGTATTTCTCAAGGCCTACCAAAACTTAAATGATTTTGATTTGAATTTTAAATTTTCTAACTGGATATATAGTATTGCTCACAATACCACTATCAGTACTTTCAGAAAGAAAAATATTCGTCCCCAGTCAGTTTCCTGGGATAATGAAGAATTAATAAACATATTGGAATCCACCTATAATGTGGAAAAAGATACTATTCGACAATTAGCTTATGAGCAGATACTGGATATTATCAATCGTTTACCTTTAAAATACAAAGAAGTATTAATTTTAAAATTTATTGAAAACAAAGATTATAAGGAAATAAGTGATATCTTGCATAAACCAATGGGTACTATAGCTACTTTAATAAACCGAGCTAAAAAGTCTCTTAAACAAGAACTACTTAAGGAGGGCCTTAAACTCTAAAATATGAAAAATATCAGTGAACAAGTATTAAAACGAATAAAAGAGAATAATATTAAACCAAAACCTCGATGGTATTTTTTAACTAAAAATTACTTTATCTGGTCGATGTTTGGAGTCTCAGTAATCTTAGGAAGTTTTGCTTTTAGCATGATTTTGTTTATTATTAAACAGCTTGATTGGGATGTCTATCATTATATTGGAGATAGTTTTCTAAAAACTGTTTTTATAAGCTTGCCCTACCTCTGGCTAATATTTCTCCTCCTATTTATTGGGGTAGCCTATTATAACTTTATCCATACTAAAAGGGGTTATCGATTTAAGTTTATATCAATTCTTTTAATCAGCCTGATAATTAGTGCAACTTTGGGCACTATCCTTTATTCTAATGGTCTTAGTGAAAATTTAGGAAATATCTTTTTTGAGAAAATTCCCTACTATAATAGATTGGTTTATACCTGTGAAAAGCAATGGATGCAACCAGAAAGAGGTCTTTTAGCAGGAATAATTATAGAAAAAGTATCCCCTGAAAACAATTTTATCCTTAAAGATTTAGATAATAATAAATGGAAAATCAAAGCTGATAAAACAATCTGGAAAGGTAAATTAACTCCTACCCCGGGTTTGAAAATAAAACTTATAGGTAAATTAATAGATAATAATACTTTTGAAGCGAGAGAAATTAGATCCTGGGAAGGTCAAGGGCAATTCAAAAAAGGGAAAAATTGGTAACTCACCTTCTAATTAAAAATAAAGGAAGGAATATTTTTTACTTACTATTTTCTTCTGCAGCCTGAAAATATAGATCCTGTAATTCTAAATTTATATTTAATTCTCCTCTACCCTCTAAAGCACTTAGAAGTTTGTGCTTTACTTCATTAAATTGAGAACGATATTGAGGGTCAACTGAAGACGCAGCTGGAAGTTCAAGCTTTAAAAAGTCTACTTTTTCCCCATTTTTACTAATGGAAAAATCTAAATGTGGACCAGTAGCTAAACCAGTAGCACCCACATATCCGATTATTTCACCTTGCTTCACTTTTTGACCTTTTTTTAAACCATCCGCAAAGCGAGACAAATGTCCGTACCCACTCACATAATTATTAGGATGACGAATTTTTATATAATTTCCGTATCCATCATTCCATCCTTTATAGATAACTGTTCCATCCCCGATAGTTGAAACTGGAGTTCCAGTAGGAGCAGCATAATCGATAGCTAAATGAGGCCGCCAGATTCTTAATATAGGATGAAAACGGTTATTAGAAAAATAAGAACTAATATATTTGTAATGTAGAGGAGCTCGTAGGAAAGCTTTTCTTAATGATTCGCCTTCTTCGGTATAATAATCTGCATGCCCAGTAGAATCTTTAAAGAGAATGGCAGTATGTTTACTGAGAACTTCTCCTTCGTATTGAGCAGCAAGTATCTTACCCCAACGATAAAAATCCCCTCTATGCTGTTTCTCTACTAAAATTTTAAAAGTATCTCCCTCCCTGCATTCCGTAAGAAAATCAATCTGCCAGGCAAATATTTCAGCCATTTGAAGGGCTAACTGAGGTGAATTTGCACACTCTATCATAGATTCATAAAGAGAACTTTTAATCTTTCCTTCCAGTCGAACAACTTCTGTAGAGACTTCTTCTTTAGTTACTTTTATATCTTCTGAATCAGAAGTAGGGATATCTATATAGTAAATATCGATGGGATTGGGTTTATAAGTAAATTCTGTTACCTTTCCTTCTGGACTATATTTTAAAGAATATTCACTGCCAACAGGAAGCTCGCTAAAATCCACTATAGATTTAACTTTTTCTTGTAAATTGATTATCTCAGCTGCAGAAATCCCCTTTTTAATTAGAGATTCGTAAAGGGTATCCCCCTCTTTCAAACTACCATTAACAATAATTGCTTCTTCTTTTTCTTGTTTTTCATCTTCTTTATTTTCTTGCCGCAAAAATATTTCTTCCGAAAGCTTCTCCGAATCCCCATCTTTTTCCTCATCTTTTTCATCTCTTCCAAAATCTAAAGCCACCTCTGATGAATGGGAAGAAGCAAGAAATGTATCATCATTTTGTTTTGGATGGAATAAAGGAAGAACCTTGAAATAAACTATTCCTATAACCAACGATAAGATAAATAATCCACCAATAAATAATTTTATTCTTTTTTTCTTCTTTTTTTGGTAAAAAGAAGGTGAAGTAAGATAGGAATGCTGGTAATATTTTTTTCTTAACAAAATTTTTATAACCTCTAAAGTAAATTATTTTCTATATTTCTTAAAAGTATTATAAAAATACCTATCTGTCATAGAGGCAATGTAGTCTATTACGACCTGTTCAGGTAAATTCTTACCTACATAATCTGCCCCCTTATTTTTACCCCTATTAAAAATCCACTCTTTGAAAATTAGAGAATCTTCATTACCCTGTTTAAGGTCATCAAGAAATTTATCGAAAAGATATATAAAAGCAGTCTTAAATCTAGTTTTTTTCGCTTTTAACTTTGGATTTTTATATATCCTTTCTATATTAAATTTTTTTAATTCAAAAAGCCTCTCAGCGATATTAGATGAATAACTTATCTCGTCCCGATTATAAGAATTAATAATGATATCAGTTACCAGAGAATTTATAATATCAGTATTACTTTCACCCAAATCTTTCTTAACTGCCTTCGGTAATTCTTCTTTTTTTAAAATACCTATCCGTATCGCATCTTCAAAATCTTGCCCCACATAGGAGATTGCATCTGACATTCGGACAACACACCCTTCTAAAGTAGCAGGAACTATATAAACTTGTTCTCCTCGCGACTTTCTCTGACAATAATCTATTAAGTCAGATTCGGTTTTATTTCGATACGGTCTTAGATATTTCTCATTAATCTCACCATCATGGGAAAGAATTCCATCTCTTACTTGAAAGGTCAAGTTCATACCTTTACAGGCATCAGCAAGTTTATCTACTATCCTAAGACTGTGAATATTGTGAAAAAATAAACCAATCTTTTTTTTTCGACAAATATCTTGAAGTATTTCTTCACCATCATGACCAAAGGGAGCATGCCCTAAATCATGTCCAAGGGCAATTGCTTCTATAAGATCAAGATTTAATTTTAAAGCTCTCCCTATTGACCTCGATATTTGAGAAACTTGCAAGGTGTGAATACTTCGATTAGATAATTGTTCGTCGAAACTAGCGGCAAAATAAATAACTTGAGTTTTCCCCACATATCTACGAAATGAGCCACTATATAATATATGATCTCGGTCTCTGGAGTAAGGTCCTCTAAAAGGATGAGAAATTCCACGTTCTCTTTTTGCCTCATAGTTTTTGGTAGCATAAGGAGAAAAATATTTATCTTCAAAATCAAGGATTTCTTTTTTGAAGCTCTCTTCGTTCATAATTCTTCTCCAAAATGAGAAAATAATGAGAAAATAGGGTTTGAAAATAGGTTTAAATCTAATGATAGACTAGTGTAAATTATTTTATAGGATTGTAGAGGATTCTGCAAGTATTTTTATCCCTTCACTGATCCAGCCAAAATACCTCTTACAAAATAACGTTGTAACCCTAAAAATAGACTCAAAGGAAGAATCATAGAGACGAACGCTGCTGCCGTAAGAAGCTCCCAATCCTGACCGTAAGAACCAACTAATGCACTTATACGAACAGTTAAAGGGGCAACATCAGGGGTCCCTCCTAAATAAACCAAAGCTACTAAAAGGTCATTCCAAACCCATAAGAATTGGAAGATAGTCACCGAGGCAAGTGCGGGCAAAGAGAGGGGTATTACTAACTTGCTAAATATTTGAAAGGGAGTAGCACCATCGATAGAGGAAGAATCGAATAACTCACTAGGTAATCCAGAAATGAAATTATATAATAAATATATTATAAGGGGGAGACCATATCCAGTATGAGCAAACCATATCCCTGGAAAAGTTCCAGCTAATCCTAACTTATTAAAAATCCGAAGGATAGGTATCATAGTCATCTGTAGGGGAACAACTAATAACCCCACTAAAATTACGAATAAAATCCTCCTCCCTGGAAAATCCATCCAGGCAAAGGCATAAGCAGCAAAAGAAGCAATCAATATAGGGATGATGGTAGCAGGTATGGTAATTAATAAAGTATTCAAGAAGGCTTTACCTATACCAATTTTCAGAATAACTTCTCGATAATTTTCCAAAGTATAATAGGTAAAGTTAAAAGGGTGTTGAAAAACAGTCCACCAGCCAGATGCTGCCACATCAGCAGAGGGCCGAAAAGACGTTATCAACAGACCAACACTGGGAAGTATCCATATCAAAGCTATAGTAATTATTACTAAGTGAAGCGGTATCCCCGAAATTTTTGGAATTAACTTCTTTATCATCTTATAGCCTCCTGTTCCCTAAAACGTTGGATGTTTATTATTATCATAGGAATTATAAGCACTAATAAAATAACTGCTATTGCACTCGCTCGACCATAATTTCTAAAAATAAACATCTCTTTATACATTCTATTGGCAATAACTTCAGTATTAAAATTACCGTTGGTCATTACATAGACAATATCAAATACTTTAAGAACATTAATGGTCATAGTAGTAGCTACTACTGCGATAGTAGGTTTCATCAAAGGTAAAATAATCTTCCAGAAGATTTTAAATTCCGTAGCGCCATCAACTCGTGCCGCTTCTAATAATTCTCGAGGTATTCCTTTATAACTTGCTGACAATAGCACCATGCAGAATCCAGTCCATATCCAAACTCCTACTATAATTAAACAAAAGTTATTAAGCCAGGGTCTAATGATTAGCCAGGGTAAGGGTTCCAACTGAAAAAATGAACGTAAAGCATTAAGAATACCAGTCTGAGCAGCAGAAGCTGGTCGATAAGCATAAACAAATTTCCAAATTACTCCCGCACCTACAAAGGAAATAGCCATAGGCATAAATATAACTGACTTCACTATTGATTCATATTTAACTCGATCTGTTAATACCGCTATAATTAATCCTAAAGCTACTGTCAAGGGGACAAATAGTATTACCCATAGAATATTATTTCGAAAAGAATTAAGCATGATTTCATTGGCAAAACAATAAAGATAATTTTTGAAACCAACGAATTTTTCGGAATTATAATTAAAAAAAGAGATATATAGTGTATTAATCGAAGGATAAACTAAGAAAAAGAACAAAAGGAATGCTGCGGGGATGACATATAACCAGGGTGTAATTTTCTTTGTACGTACCACAAAAATACCTCCTTTCTAAACACCAATATAAAAAATATTTAGTACAATGATCAGATTTTGTTGTTATACTATTTTCATACGAGGAGGCCCAACTCGAAAGCAGGAAAAAAGATCTCCACCCAAGATTGCGGGGAACACTCAAGCAATATATTGAGTGCCCCCGCAATAATAAATTTAATCCTGCTATTTCCGATAAGCATCCAGGGCACTAGTCTCAATGGTCATTAACACATTCTTTAGCGGTATCCCGCTTACATAGTCTAATACTCCAGTCCAGAAGGAACCGGCACCAACTGCTGATGGCATTAAATCAGAGCCATCAAAACGGAAAGTAGATGCTTCACTTAAGATTTTAGCAGCTTTACGGGTTAAATCATCAGGATAAGCAGCAGGATTTACTCGTTTGTTAGCAGAAAGTTTCCCTAACTCACCAACCCATATTTCCTGAGCTTTCGGAGATACAATGTACTCCATAAAGGCTCGAGCTTCAGGAGTATCATTAAACATAGCAAATAAATCAGCTGCTCCTAAAGCAGGAGTTCCGTATTGAG
>CAYTKP010000031.1:0-10337 GCA_964438695.1 uncultured Atribacterota bacterium
AAGTTTTATTCTGGATTTGTAACCTTTATAAACATTATAATCAAACCATATATAACTTCTTTATCAGGATTTAAAGTTGTATGTGGTTCATCAATAATTAAAAATATCTATTTTTCTGACAATATAATAATTTTTATTACCAAAGCTTCTACTTAAGATATGTAGCTTTGTATCGTGATTAAATGTTATCCTTGCCATTAATAATTAAATTCATTTGGCATTTTTTTAATAATAATATAAAAAAATTGTATTAAGATTTTCTGTAAAATTATCTTATAATTATCCATTAATAAAAATAAAATGATAAGATTTGAATAGCTATTGTCTTTCTAAATAATATAATATAGAATATCATTATGAAAGAGATAATTCAAGCAGCATCTTTTACACTGTTTATTTTTAGTCTACTCGGATGGTTATATAGAGCCGCAGTCGCTTTGGTACACCCGAAACTCTGATTACCCAATCAACTCATTTTACTACTTGGCTTAGAGAGGATACTTTCTCGTCTGGATATCGAGCTATCGGAGGAAAATCTTGGTAAAAGGAGTAAAGGAATATGCGGAGAAAATACTTTTGCATATCCCAGAGCTTGATTCCGATATCGAGGTAGTAAAGCTTAATGTTTAGATAATTGATAATTATTTAAACATGTATAGAGAGGGAGAAAAGTTATGAGATATATCGGCATAATCATATTATTAGTTCTTTGTCTGACCATGTTATCATTAACTGGTTGTAAAGGGAATACAGTTGATTCCGAAACTGCTGGTGAAAAGTTAAAAATCCAGGAGAATGCAGAAGAGTCTGAAATATGGTCTGGCTTGGGGATGGTGCTTTACTCTTCACAAGCAAGTTATGTTGATACACTACTAGCTAATGGATTTACTGAATTAAGAATTGATATTCCAGATTATCAAAATACTTCATGGTTAGCCTCTTCAAAAGCGATACTTCCTGGGATTATTGCTAAAGGTGTAAAAGTAATTTGGGGAGTATCTTCAAATAATTATAATAATGAAGATTATACGATTACTGCTGAAAATTGGCCTATATTCAGGCAAGCTATATTAGATGCAGCTCAATGGGCTCAAGATAATGGTGTTTATGAATTTCAGTTGGGAAACGAAGAAGAGTTTCACGTTGATGGAGGCACAATGTCGGGAATTCAAATAATTACTAATCTTAAATCTGTTGCTACAGATGTTCAAGCGATATTTACCAATGGGAAAATAAGTTATACTTGCGCTTACGATTATATACCTAATTGGATTTCTGTAGGTAAAGGAGATATAGATATTTTAGCATGTAATATCTATATGGGTGGAGATGGTTATTATGGTAACAATAAATGGAAAAGTGATATAACTAAGTTAGTGAATGCTTTTGGGGCTGACGGCACATATATAACAGAATTTAATTTAAGTTGGTCTTCTTTAGATGATTACTCTACAGATGAAGAAATACAGGCAGCAGCATTAACAGAAATGATTGAATATATTAAGACTTCATGTATGACCAGAGCATTTTATTACACTTGGAAAAGCGACGAATTTGGAGTCGTAAAAGATGATGGCACTTATAGATTATTATGGAATCAGGCTCTACTCAATTCAGGGTCCGTAAAATTTGCTACTGTTCCAACAAAAACTACTACAATATCATTGCCAGATACAATGGCACTTATACCAAAAATAACCAGATAGCCGTACCAAACCCGGCATCTGGTTCTAGCCTATCCAGACCGAATAAAGTGACAATTAAAAGTATCTCTGGCTTCCAGCTACTTCTTCTTCTAAATGTTGAAGAATCACCTTACAGAATAGGAGCATCAGAAGGTCTCATTCTCTTTAGGTCTTTTATTATTGGTTCCCATAACCTTTTTTCAATTTCCGCTATTTGTTTAGCAAAATCAGAAGTCATAAATTCAGGAGATTGCTTTGGTCCAATGTGATTAAAGGGTCTTACCCCAATAATATTCAAACTATAATTTATAAAATAAAAGAAACTTAGAAAATCTGCACTTGCTTTACTTATGGAATAATGCCTTCATAAATTTATTTCTTATTTTTATTTAAATTAAATAATTTAATATCTTTCTCTACTCTTTCTAAATCTGCATCAACCATCATTTTAATTAATTCTTCAAAACTTACTTCAGGTTTCCATCCTAATTTCTTTAGAGCTTTTGTAGAATTACCACACAATATATCTATTTCAGCAGGCCTAAAGAATTTGGGGTCTATTACCACATAGTTTTCCCAATTTAAATTAAGATAATCAAAGGCAATTTTGACCAAATCTCTTACTGAATGATTTATACCGGTACTTATTAAATAATCATCCGGTTTTTCCTGCTGTAACATTAACCACATTGCCCTTACATAATCTCCCGCAAACCCCCAGTCTCTTTTTGCATCTAAATTACCTAGTCTTAATTCCTGGGCTAATCCCAATTTGATTCTTGCGGCTGTATTAGTTACTTTTCTAGTGACAAATTCTAATCCTCTCCTGGGAGATTCATGATTGAGCTGTATCGCACAACAGCAAAACATATTGTAGCTTTCTCTATAATTTACGGTAATCCAATGTCCATATAATTTTGCCACTCCATATGGGCTTCTGGGATGAAATGGAGTCTTTTCGGTTTGAGGGAATTCTTTTGCTCTTCCAAACATCTCACCGCTCGATGGCTGAAAGAATTTTATCTTTGGGTTAACTGCTCTAATTGCCTCCAACATTCTTGCTACTCCCAGGCCAGTTGCTTCTCCTGTAAGTACAGGCTGTATCCAGGAAGTAGGTACAAAGGATTGCGCAGCTAAATTGTATACTTCATCTGGGTCAGATTCTTTAATTGCATTAATCAAAGAATTTTGGTCCAATAAATCTCCGGATATTAGTTTAATTCTATCCTGAATATGTTCTATCCTTTCAAAATTCACTGTACTTGATCTTCTTATTAGTCCAAATACCTCATAATTTTTACTTAATAAAAACTCTGCTAAATATGAACCGTCTTGCCCGGTTATACCAGTTATTAATGCTCGTTTATTTGCCATTGTATTCTCCTTTCAAATTTTTTAAATTTATTATATTGAATAAATTTTTATCATTTATAAATGCCTCTTCTAAAATATCTATCTCTTGAGAGTAAGTTTAATATATTATTATTACGACAAAAGATTTCAGAGATCCTGCTTTTTGAGGAAAAAATTTTAAAATGCGAGATGCGAGCTTATTTAATCAGCGAATCTTCCAATTTACCGATCAAAGATGGAGAAATGCGAGTATAAATTTCCGCTTGCATGAGAATAACAGATGGAAAAGAAGTTGAGTTTGTTATATCTGTATTTAGCACATCTTATATTCATCTTAATCCTATTCGAGTAGAGCTAACTAAAAATCTGGAGGAGCATACTTGGAGCAATCTATTAGATTATTTAGGTAAAAGAAAGACCGACTTTAGAGGGTGCCTCCTGCAAAATTGCCTGTATTGATTTACTATTTAGTGGGGTCATCTTTAATTACCTCCTTTAAATACATACGAAGCATATTCAGGGCACGGCGGGATGAGCGTAAGCGAATTAATTGGCGGTTTCCAAATAATTGGTGTTTCTGGGTAATGGTCTTCTTACCATCAGCTAAAGCCATATAAACCAATCCCACTTTTTTCTTTTCTGTTGCTCCTCCCGGACCAGCAATACCGGTAATGCTAATTCCTATATCGCTGTGACAACATTTTCTCACTTCTTCAGCCATTAATTCAGCCACTTGTCTGCTTACTTCACCATATTTTTTGATGACTTCTGAGGGCACTTTTAAGAGTTCCTCTTTGACCTGGGCATTATAACTTATTACTCCTCCTTGAAAATATTTAGAGCTTCCTGGTATGCGGGTAATCATTTCTCCCAACATTCCGCCGGTGCAGGATTCTGCCACTGCGACCTTAAATCCTTTATTTTTTAATAAATCTCCTACAACTTCTTCTAGAGTCTGCTCACCACTTCCATAGGCATAATTGCCCAATATTTTGCTTAATTGATTCACCGAGGATTGTAATAATTTATCTACTTCTTTTTCAGTAGGGGCCTGGGTAGTAACCTGGATTTGAATATCTTCTGGGTTGGCGTAGATGCCAAAAGAAAAATTTTTCTGATTATTTATATAATCATGAAGCAATTCATTAACTGATGATTCTCCTAAACCAGTGACCTTTAGTATTTTTGATTTTTTAATTACCGAAGGAGGAAATTTTTCTTTCAAGTAAGGGATTAAGTTTTCTACTACCAATTTTTTCATTTCCCGAGGAACACCAGGTAAAGAACATATAATTTTGTTATCTTTTTCCAGAATCATTGCTGGGGCAGTACCATATTGGTTAATGATAATCTTTGCCCCTTCTGGAAGGTAGGTTTGTTTAAGGTTACTAGGACTAATTTCTACTTTTATTTTATTTAATACTTTTTTTAGATGGTCTTCTGCCTTGGGGTATTTTATCAATTTAAGATTTAACGCCTTGGCTATAGTTTCATAGGTGATATCATCTTCGGTAGGTCCTAATCCCCCGGTGGTAATGACCAGGTCAGCACGTTGAAGGGCGAGTTTCAAGGTTGATAATAACGATTCAGGATTATCGCTAACTGCTGTAATATGCTCTACGTCAATGCTTAATTCGACTAATTTTTTAACAATAAAGTTAGAGTTGGTATCGGTAATTTGTCCTCTTAATATTTCACTACCTATGCTGATAATTTCTGCTTTCATCTTCTATTTACTTCTCCTTAATTAATCCTCTCTATTTTTTCCATAAAAGTATCAGGTGGCAATTAAAGAATAATTATTATTTACTATTTTTTATTATATATTTAAAGTTTAAGAAAAAAAAGAAAAAATTGAAAAAAACTTGTAAGTTATTTAAGGTCTATTTATTCATTGGTGTAGGATAAGTTTAGTTCTAATTTGTTTTACAAAGATATGAGCCTCTCTTACCGGGAGGGGCAATCTATATTTATCTATACATTTTAATACAATATCTATAGAACTTAGAAGGTCTATTTTATTACCGGGGGAAACAAAAATGGGCTTAACCTCTTTCCTTGTTCTTAGTACTGCTCCTAAAATTTCCTTATTTTCTCTTAATAAGGCATAGTTTCCTTTTTCCTTTCCTACTGAAAGATAATTTCCGCTTAGTTTAGATTTTGCACAACCAATTGTTGGTTTATCCAGGAATAATCCTAAGTGAGTAGCAATTCCCATTCTTCGGGGGTGAGCAATCCCCTGACCATCAAAGAGGATGATATCTGGTTCATTCTTTATTTTTTTAAAAGCAGCAAGTAAACTTGGTCCTTCTCGAAAAGTAAGAAGACCAGAAATGTAAGGGAAGGTTACAGGAGAAACAGAAAACTCTCTTTCAATTATTTCAAATTGAGGAAATTTAAGAATTACAATTCCCGCAATCATCTTATTTTTGTAGTAGCTTACATCTGCTCCGGCCACCTTTCTTATTTCATAAAAAGATTTATTTAAGGATACTTTTTTCTTTAATTCCTTCTGGAGTTGAATTGCTTCAGAAGGGCTAACCTTAAAGGAGTGCAAATTTAGATGTTTCAAAATTAATTTATCCTCCAAATTATGTTAGTCAACAACACAATACTCGATTCTCTATAGGCGATACGAATTTATCTGGGCCACTGTTTTTTGGGGAAATAATTGTAAGTAAGAAAATATTGGTTAATTACTGCATTAGGCCATCTGCTGATTATGATCATTTTTTTCTTTTTTAACAATCTACGCAGTTCTATATATTTGGAAAAATTAGTAAAATCTTTATAACTTCCCGTGAATCTTTTAGGCCAATCTTGAGCTAAAGGATGGTGAGGATTTTTAATACTTTTATTTAATTCTCGGTATCTTTCAGTCATATCTTTTATTCTAATTCTTTTGCCAATTTTTTCAAATATAGCTTCCGGGTGTAATTTTTCCCATCTTAAAGGTAAAGATCCGTGTTCACCCCATTCTACATTTATTCTGGCCCTTTGATTATGAAGATTAGCATCTTTAACCGCCTCTTCAGTAGAAAGTATAGCCTTATGAAAATAAGTGTATACGCCGGTTACTTTTTCTTTCTTTTTATCAAATTCTATCCATACTACCTCGTGGTCGGAAGGGTCATTATCTCCCGGATAATCAATATCATCCTCCCAGAATAGATTGTAAGCAATAATCGATCTTTTCGGATGAATCACTGCTACTAAATCTTTAAGTTTGAAATATTCTTTAATATTGGCAAATAACCTGGGGGCAAATTTATGGACTAATTTTACATCAGCTTCGGAGGGCATAAGAGGGAGATCTAATTTTAACACCACTTCATATTCACTACTTGCTTCCATCAATCGTCTCATCAAATGATAGGAATAGCCTAGTTGATAGTGGTATAGGAAATTGTTTGGATCTAATTTTATCGCCCTCTGATAATTTTCTATGGCTTTATTGAGTATTAATAGATTTCTCCCGTAAGCCTCATATGTTTCCCGGTGTATTTCTCCATTTTCGAAATAATTTTTCGCCATAACCATATTTATCCTCACTTTCCAAGTGATATTTTTCTAAATTTGTATATTATTATTATTCGACGTCTTTATGAAAAATCCTTCTTTTTTATTAGCCGTTAATATATAGCATAGGGGATAATGTTTAACTTATAAAAAACAGTGATGAATAATATAAATTAGTGATTAGTATCAAGTTTCAGATTACTAATTACTCATCAATTATGACTAATTCATAATTTATATTCTAATTTATATTCTATAATATTATAAAATAATATTTGAAATTTTGTAAAAATAGTTGAATAATTAGTTTGTGTGTATTATAATTGCCTCTGATTTAAAAATAAGTGGAAATATCTAATTTTAATTTAGTAATCGAGTAAAAGGAGAGAAACAAAATGAATATAGCGGAATTAATTACCAGAGCGATGGATTCGAATATCTATTTAGGAGCGGGAATTATTTTCTTTTCTCGGGTGATAGATGTAACCTTAGGCACTTTTCGGGTTCAGATGATAGTAAAAAGAAAAAAGCTCATTGCTGGAATACTGGGGTTTTTTGAAGTTTTGATATTTATTTTAATTGTAAGCAAAGTAATTCAGGATATCGGTAATTGGCTTAATGTATTAGCCTATTGCGGTGGTTTTGCGGTAGGAAATATTGGAGGTATCTATATAGCAGATAAAGTATTTAAAGAAATAATTTCGGTAGGAATTATCTCCAGGACTAAGTGGCAGGAGATTGAACAGAGACTGCGAGATGAAGGATTTGGAGTTACCCGTAATGTAGGTTATGGCAAAGATGGTGAAGTTCAGGTATTACGGGTTATATGCGAAAGAAACCATTTTCCCAAAGTTAAGGATATTTCTATGGAATATGACCGTAAAGCTTTTATTACCTCTTATCTTATAACTGGAAAATACGGTGGTCGTTTTTATGGAATAAAGAGTAAAATATAGTAAAAAATTTAAAATAAATCTCCATTATAAAAAAGCCCTAGTGGATCTTTTTTTAGCAATCATTTCTCTAATTTTTTCTAACTGCATAGGTTTGTCAATATCTAAAGCAATTTCGGGGGGAGAGGAAATAGCTTTCCCCCTGAATCCTGCAAATAATTCCGAAAATTTCTTTTCTAAATCTCTCACCGACAGATATTTTCTTAGATATTTCAGGGCAATTTGCGGGCCTAATAGTCGAGCCATTTTTAGGGGATGTTTTCTAAAATAGATAAATTGGTTAATCGTCTCTTCAAACTTAGTGATAATTTGAGGATTTATTAAGGAGATATTTCCTCCAGTGAAAGATCCATCGAATAGATTAGCATATGTCCTTCTTAATTCTGGGAAGGGGTAGGATTTTTGGTATATCTCCTTCTCAATTATAGGATAATAGAGGTCAAAACCAGGGAATTTATAACATTCTTTTATAAAATAATCAATATGTTCTTCAGTTACTAATGGTATATCACAGGTGGAAATTAAAACGAGAGGGTCCTTTTGTAATAATTGTGTTCCTGATTTTAAAGTATCAATAATAGTTTGACCCTCAGGGATAGTTAAGTCAACCATATCTTTAACCAATCTTTGCACTTTTTCTGGACCTGCTACTATGATTCTCTCAATGTATTTAGCTTTTTTGAAGGCTTTAATTACTTGAAGAATCATAGGTTTGCCTTGAGGAATTATTTCGATTAAGGCTTTATTTTCTTTTTTGGTAAATTTTCTTAAACTTATTTTGGTTTTTCCGCCCGCCAGCAGCAGGACATTTATTTTTTTTGACATATTGCTAATGGACTCCTGACTTCTGAATTCTAGCTTCTGGCCCCAACTTTCTTTGCGAGATACGAATTTAGCTTTTCACTTTTTGTTTTAAGTTTTTAGCTGTATAATGATAACTGTAAACTCGTATTTTAATACTAGCAACTATTCACTATTCACTAACTAACTAATTTAAATTATATAATAAAAATAGTGACAAGACAAAAAAAGGAGACAAGATATGGTGAAAAATATTTTCAAATATGCTATTTTTTTGACATCCTGGGGGTGGGCAGGATTTGTGGCTGATCAGCAGGGTTTACGCTTTTTGTTTTTACCCGAACAAAGAAAAGAAGATGTCGTTCTTGAATTAAGAAAAAATTTAAATAACAACAGTATCAGTAATATAAATAATATTGGAGAAGAAAATAGGGATTATAGGGATTTAATTCGCAAAATTAAGGATTATTTTGTAGGTAAGAAGGTTGACTTTTCGGACTGTCAGTTAAATTTAGACAAATTTACTAATTTTCAGAAGAAAATTTTACAAGTGGTTAGAAAAATTCCTTATGGCGAAACCAGAAGTTACAAATGGGTAGCTCAGACTGCGGGTTATCCCCGAGCCTATCGGGCAGTGGGAAACGTTATGAAGAATAATCCTATTCCCCTGATTATTCCCTGTCATCGGGTGATAAAAAATAATGGTATGCTGGGTGGTTTTTCTGGCCCAGCAGGGATTGCCTTAAAGAAGAAGATGATAGATTTAGAATCCATTTCAAAAAGCAAACCGAAGGTAATCTAGGGGCACGAGACATCGTGCCTCAAAGATATTTAGACTAGATCTCTTAGCCAGGATTTTAATAGATATTTGATAATAGATAAGGTGATTACCGTTATCAGGATGATAAGTATACTTGAATAATTCCAGCCTTGCACCGTTATCCCTAATGCGGTACCAGCTGCGGGAGGATGTTCGGTATTAGTAATAACCATTATAAAGATGGATAATCCGACAGAGAGTGCCGGAATGATTACTTCTATCATATCTTTAGAGATAAAAGAGGTCTCGGTTATTAAATTTAAAGAAGAAAGATATAAGCAAAAAATTCCAACTATAATACCAATTAGATGTCCACCTATAACTTTTCTGGGTTGAGCGGGAGGGTAGTTAGGCATAGCAAAGATTATGAAAGTAGTTGCTCCCAAAGAGGCAACCACAGCAGTATGAGTGAAGGTATTTAATAAATAAAAAATTACTACCAGAGAAAGGGTGGCTAATATGCTTTGCATAATATAAAAGTGAAAGTTTTTTTTAAATTTTTTATCGAATAAATACATCTTTTTTTTAATTATATTTTTAATTTATTGGTTAGACTTATTGGCTAATTTAGTAATTTTTTCCGTCTCCCCAATTACGATTAAAAAATCCCCCTTTCTTATTACATCTTTTGCCTGGGGTGAAATATTGAATTTATCGTCTCTTTTAATAGCCAAAACATTTATTCCATATTTATTTCGTAAGTCTAATTCACTTAAAGTTTTATCTTCAAAATCAGATGATGCCTCAATCTCGATAATACTATAATCAGGTTCCAGTTCTATATAATCTTTAATGTTGGGGGTAATTAAACTACGAGCAATTCTTATTCCCATATCTCTTTCAGGAAATACTATTTTATCCACTCCGATCTTTTCTAAAACCTTGGCGTGGAGATTATTTTGGGCTTTTGCGATAACATATTTTATCCCCATTTCTTTTAGTATAATAGTAGTCAATATACTTGATTCTAAATTCGAGGCTACCCCTACAATTGCTGCGTCAAAATTTTTTGCTCCCAGTTCGGTCAATGCCTTTTCCTCAGTGATATCTGCCTGAACAACTTCAGTAATTTTATTTTTTAAGTCATCTACTCTTTCAACATCATTATCTACCCCCAGGACTTCATATCCCATTTCTGCTAAGGTGATGGCTACTGCTGAACCAAACCTACCTAAACCAAGAACTATAAATTGTTTCATGGTAATT
>CAYTKP010000032.1:0-10033 GCA_964438695.1 uncultured Atribacterota bacterium
AATGCTGTTGTTTGTTTAATTTTAGAATATGACAAATAAAAAATAATTGAAATATTAAATTATTTAGAAGGTGAACCATCAATGAAAGGGACCATGGTAAATGTAATAGCTATTTTTTTAGGATGTTCAATAGGATTTATTTTGAAGAGTAAATTTCCGGAAAAAATTGGAAAAATTATTATGCAAGCCTTAGGGTTGGCTTCTTTATTAATTGGTATGCAGATGGCTTTGAAGACCAATAATATTTTATTAATAATTTTTTCCCTGGTAATTGGTGGGATAATAGGAGAATTGATTGGGATTGAAGAAGGATTAGAAAGATTAGGAGAGAAGATAAGATCAAAATTTAAAGGGAACACTGCTTCGGGAAAATTTACGGAGGGATTTGTTACTGCCAGCTTGCTATATTGTGTGGGTTCTATGGCCATCATGGGGGCACTCCAAGAAGGATTGAGTGGTAATCCAGATATACTCTATACTAAATCATTACTGGACGGAGTTACTTCTATCGCTTTTACTGCAGCTATGGGGATAGGGGTGTTCTTTTCTGCAATTTCGGTATTTTTGTATCAAGGAGGGATTACTTTACTGGCTCAATCAATTAAGGGTTTTCTTTCTCCAGAGGTAATAAATGAAATGACTGCTACGGGAGGAATTTTAATATTGGGCATAGGCTTTGGATTATTGGAGATAAAGAAGATTAAAGTAGGGAATTTACTGCCAGCTATCCTGGTTGCTGCTATTTTAGCAGCAGTTTTTTAAGTCATATATTCTCTTTATTTATTCAATTGATAGGAATCCCCCTTTTTCACCATAACCCAATCCCCCCTTAAGGAGGGAGACAGGGGGTATTAAATCGATACTTTATTATCAAATGATTACTAAATGATGTTGATTAATCGATTAGGTAATTATATAATAAGTAACATTGGAATTTCAAAAATATAGAGGGGTTTCAGAGGGCTTGCTCTCCTGAGAATCTTAACAAATTTATTATGATTGGTTAAATGATTTAAAGATAAAAATAAATATTAGTAAAATATTGGAGGTTATTAAGTTGAAAAAAAAGACTATTGAGGATTTAAAGGAAAAACAATTAGAAGGTAAAAAAGTATTAGTAAGAGTTGATTTTAATGTTCCCTTAAATGAAGAACTAGAAATTACTGATGATACAAGAATAGTAGCAGCTCTTCCTACTATTAAATATTTAATCTCTCATCACACTAAAGTGATATTGATGAGCCATTTAGGCCGTCCCAAAGGGAAAGTAGTTGAGAAATTAAGATTAGATCCAGTAGCTAAGAGGTTAAGTAAATTATTGCTCCAGGAGGTTAGAAAAGCTAATGATTGTATTGGAGAGGAAGTAGAAAAGATTGTTTCTAATATGCAAGATAGGGAAGTTGTTCTATTGGAAAATTTAAGATTTCATCCAGAAGAAGAAAAGAATGATTATGAATTTTCTAAAAAGTTAGCCAATTTAGCCGATATTTTTATAAATGATGCCTTTGGCACTGCTCATCGAGCCCATTCTTCTACGGTGGGAGTGGCAAAAATACTGCCTTCTTGTGCTGGATTTTTGATGTCTAAAGAGATAGAAGTATTGAGTAATTTGATGGAAAATCCTGAGAGACCTTTTGTGGTTTTATTGGGAGGGGCGAAGATATCTGGGAAAATTGATATTGTGCAAAATTTATTAGATATTGCCGATAAAATATTAATTGCAGGAGGAATGAGTTATACCTGTTTGGCTGCCCAGGGTTATGCAGTAGGTAATTCCTTATTGGAAGAATATGATTTAGAAATAGTTAGAAAAATGTTGAAGAGAGCGGAAGAACTTGGTAATAAAATACTTCTACCCATTGATTTGGTAATAGCCAGAAAAGAGGTATCAGAAGATGCCAAAAGTATAATGGTCGGAATAGATAGTATCCCAAAAGATGGAATAGGGGTAGACTTAGGTGAGAAATCTTTAGCAATGTTTGAAGAAGCAATAAAAAAGGCCAGGACTGTTTTTTGGAATGGACCGGTGGGTGTATTCGAGATTGACAAATTTGCAAAAGGAACTAATAGGATAGCAAGAGCATTAGCAGA
Source organism: uncultured Atribacterota bacterium (assembly GCA_964438695.1). GTDB lineage: Bacteria > Atribacterota > Phoenicimicrobiia > Phoenicimicrobiales > Phoenicimicrobiaceae > Phoenicimicrobium. The sequence continues at coordinate 2,092 of CAYTKP010000032.1, forward strand.
TATAAACGGAAAGGCGATTACGGTAATTGGAGGTGGAGATTCTATTGCTGCGATTGACAAAGCAGGTTTTACCAAAAAAATAACTCATATTTCTACAGGAGGCGGAGCTTCCTTAGAGTTTTTGGGAGGGAAAAAACTTCCGGGGATTGAGGTTTTACCGAACAGATAATTTATATCGACTGAGTAATTTTGGAGTTATTTTTATACCCTTTGTTATTTCTTATTTGATAAAGCAAAAAAGATTTGGAGGGGAATAAAGAGTGATTTAAATAGAAAAATTTTCCCTTAAATATTTTTTAGAATAAGTTTTTCAATTTTTTCTTTCATTCTTTGCCAGTGAGTTCCTTTCCAGTAATATTTCTGGCAAGATGGACAATAGAAAAATTCCTTTTGAGTAAGAAAGACATAAGGAGGAACAAGGTCCTCAACTTTTCTTTTATCGATTTTTATAGTGGGCGTGTTACATAGGGAGCAACGGGAAAAGATATTTAAATTAAAATCGATTATTAGCTTTAATCCTTTTATCACTTCTAATAATTGTTCTTCCCATTGATCACTTTTAATGAATAAGTAATCACAAATGTTTTTTCTTTTAATCAGATTAGTATCTCTGGTTAACAATATTCTATTTTCTTTTTGGGCAGTAAGAATAAGGGTTATATCATCATCGAAAATAGGATAGGTGGTATCATAACCTAAAATACGGAGCCATTTAGTTAGTTTGCCCAGCATTTTATCGGCTAAAAATTTTATTTTTTCTTTATTATTATTTTCTCTCATTTTTATAAGCCAAGCTTATTTGATGATATTTATTCTATTATCTTTCTTTTAAAATTATTATAACACAACACTATTTAGTTGGCCAATTATATCAGTTATCCAGTTTACCAGTTACCCAGTTTGTTAGTCTTCCAGTCTACCAATCTACCAATTGCCCGATCGGCCAATCTGCTGATTAAGAAATCATAAAAGGTTTACTTTATTTTGTAGGTAAGAAAGCTTGACAATTTAGAAATTTAGCTATATTATTTATATACCCCCTTAGGGTATATATAATAAATATAGGATAAATTACTGCCATTATGAATGATTTACAGTTTAGTCAATTAGAAAAGATAAAAATATTGAGTAGGTTAAAAAGGATAGAAGGGCAAATCAGAGGCATTCAAAAGATGATTGTTGATGAGAGATCTTGTTCAGACATTATGGTTCAAATTGCTGCGGTTAAAGCAGCTCTTAATCAGGTAAATAAACTACTTGTGGAAAATCATGTAAATTCATGCTTTAATTCATCCCTTTCTTCAAAAGATATTTCTCAGGATACCATTACAGATATAATGAATTTAATAATAAAGTTCCTAAGATAAGATAAGACTACTATTAAAAGAGAAAAATATATGATAAAGTAGATAAAAGAGAATGCATAATTGAAGAAATAATTCTCTTGATTTGTTTGGTTTTAGGTGTATATAGGTATATAATAGGAAAAATTTTTAAATCTTAAACCAGGAGAATGTTTTATTACAAAAATATAAAAAGAATTAAAATTAATATAAATAAAAAAATTGGAGGAAAAGTTATTTATTATGTTATGTCAATTTTGTAAAAAAAAAGAAGCTACGATTATTGTTACCCAAGTAGTAGATGGTGAAAAGACTGAGTATCATCTTTGCAAAGACTGTGCTGCTCTATTTGGTGATAAATTATCCATATTTTCTTTCCCTCAGTTTAATTTTGATAATCTATTAAGCGGGTTATTAAAGACAATCGATATTTATGGCAAAGAAGAAGGTATAATCCCCACCAGAGAAATGAAATGCAGCAATTGCGGTTTAACCTATAGTGATTTTACCCAATCTGGGAAATTAGGTTGTAGCATGTGTTATCACGATTTTAGAGAACAATTGACTCCTCTGCTTAGAAGATTACATGGTAATAGTGAGCATGTGGGCAAGATCCCCCGCCAAGCAAAAAGTAAATTGGAAAAAATTAAACAGATTAAACGACTAAGAAAGGAATTGCAGGAAGCAGTGATAAAGGAAGATTATGAGAAAGCAGCCAAGATAAGGGATGAAATATTAAAACTTGAAGGGGCATTAAAGAAATAAAATGCAAAATAGCAATAAGAAGAAATTATTACAGAGTTTAACAGAATCTGTGGCAGAATGGACAAGTGGAAAAGGACCGCTTTCCGAAATAGTAATAAGTTCACGGATTAGATTGGCCCGGAATGTTGAAGATATTCCTTTTCCTCCTCGAGCCGAAGAAGTAGATCTAAAAAATATTTATGAGATTACTAAACAAGTAATAGAAAAGAATCCTCTTTTTAAAGATTTAAATTTTTTTCTATTAGATGAGCTAAGTCCTATAGAGAGTCAATTTTTAGTAGAAAAACATTTGGTTAGTCTATACCATGCTCGAGGGAAACACCCTTACAGAGGGTGTGTTTATAACCAAGAAGAGACCTTTAGTATAATGATTAACGAAGAAGATCATTTTCGGATCCAATATCTTCTTTCTGGATTACAGCTTAACAAGATATGGGAGTCTATTAATCAAATTGATGATGAAATTGGGAAAGATGTTACTTATGCCTTTAGTGAGAAAGAAGGCTATTTAACCTCTTGTCCAACCAATGTAGGTACAGGTATGCGGGCTTCAGTGATGTTACATTTACCAGCCTTAGTTAAGTTGAATAGATTAAATGATATATTAAAAGCAATATCTAAAATAGGATATGTGGTAAGAGGATTTTATGGAGAGGGAACAGAAGTTATGGGGAATCTCTTTCAGATTTCTAACCAGATTACTTTGGGATTATCCGAGGAGGAGATTATCGATAATTTAGAAAAAGTTAATCAACAAATAGTAACTCAAGAACAGAAGGCGAGAAAAGAACTATTATCTGAATTTAGAAGTCAGCTGGAAGATCAGGTATGGAGAGCTTATGGCATTCTGAGCAATGCCCGAATTATATCTTCATCAGAAACAATGGAGCTTTTATCTAAATTAAGACTCGGTGTTGAATTAGAAATGATCACTCATCTTGATTTAGGAACGATAAATAAAATAATGTTATTGATTCAACCTGCTTATTTACAAATGTTATCTGGTAAAAGCTTAAGCCCTTTTGAAAGAGATGTGCAAAGGGCAAGACTAATTAGAGATAAAATTAGCCATTAGTATATTTGATTAGCTAGTTAATGGTTATCTAGTTAGTTGATGAGTTCATATTAAACCAGTTAATTAGTTAACTATGTAAAGGGGAAAATTTTGGAAGAGTGATGAAAAACAAAGTTACTTATTTAATTTAAGAGAAAGGATGTGTATATAGAATGTTCAAAAGATATACCGAGAAAGCCAAAAGGGCTATAATGATAGCCCAGGAAGAAGCGATAAATTTTAATCATGATTATATAGGAACCGAACATATTCTAATTGGTTTAGTAAAGGAAGAGGAGGGAATTGCCTCGCAAGTTTTGAGCGGATTAGGAGTAAATATAGATAAAGTTATAGAAGAGGTTGAGCGCTTAGTGGGGAGAGGAGAGTATCAACAAGCCAATGAAGTCAGCTTTACCCCTCGTGCTAAAAAAGTATTAGAGTTAGCCTCTCAAGAAGCGAGCCAATTGAAACATAATTATATTGGAACAGAACATATATTATTAGGATTAATAAAAGAAGGAAGTGGAGTGGCCATAAGAATTTTAGCTGATTTAGGGGTTAACCCAGAGGATGTTTATTCAGGAGTTATGAAAGTTCTAATGGAGAGTGAGACTCAAAGTTTTACTTCTGGATTAAAGAAAAGACCTACTAAAACTCCTGCTTTAGATGAGTTTGGAAGAGATTTGACTAGATTAGCCCGAGAGGACAAATTAGATCCGGTTATTGGTCGGAGTGCTGAAATTCAAAGAGTAATACAGATTTTAAGTAGAAGGAAGAAAAATAATCCTTGTATAATAGGAGAAGCGGGAGTAGGAAAGACTGCTATAGTAGAAGGGTTAGCCCAAAAGATAGAAAATAATGATGTTCCGGAGATATTAAAAAATAAAAGAATTGTTTGCCTTGATTTAGCTTTAATCGTAGCGGGAACCAAGTATCGAGGAGAATTCGAAAAGAGATTGAAGAAAATTGTAAATGAAGTTCAAGAGTCAAATGAGATTATCCTTTTTATTGATGAGATTCATACTCTAGTTGGAGCAGGAGCAGCTGAAGGAGCGATAGATGCCTCCAATATATTAAAACCTGCTTTAGCGCGAGGAGAACTGCAGGTTATTGGGGCAACTACTGCGGATGAATATAGAAAGTATATTGAAAAAGATGCTGCTTTGGAGCGAAGGTTTCAGCCCATTTATATTTCTGAACCTTCAATTGAAGAGACTATCAAAATATTGCAGGGATTACGAGATAAGTATGAAGCCCATCATAAAATAAAGATTACTGATCAGGCTTTAGAAGCAGCGGCTCATCTGTCAGCTCGTTATGTTTCGGGAAGATTTTTGCCAGACAAAGCTATTGATTTGGTAGATGAAGCAGCTTCGCGGATTAAATTACAAAATACTATTTCTCCTCCAGATGTAAAAGAAATGGAAGAAAGATTAAATCGAATAAGAAAAGAGAAGGAATCAGCAGTAAAGGTGCAACAATTTGAGAAAGCTGCTCAGTTAAGAGATAAAGAAAAGAAATTGGAAGCCGAACTGATAAAAGTGAAAGAAAAATGGGAAGCTGGCAGAAGGAAAAATAAAGCAGAAGTTAGTGAAGAGGATATTGCAGAAATTGTTTCCAGTTGGACTGGAATACCAGTTTTTTCTTTGAAAGAAGAGGAAGCTCAAAAATTGCTTCGTATGGAGGAGGAATTACATAAAAGGATAATTGGGCAGGATGAAGCAATAATATCTATCTCTAGAGCAATAAGAAGGGCTCGCGCTGGGATGAAAAACCCAAAACGTCCTATAGGTTCTTTTATTTTTTTAGGACCTACTGGAGTAGGTAAAACCGAATTAGCACGTAGCCTAGCTGAATTTCTTTTTGGTGATGAAAATGCCCTAATTAGTCTGGATATGTCCGAGTATATGGAAAAATTTGCCGTATCTAGATTAGTTGGTGCTCCTCCTGGTTATGTAGGGTATGAAGAAGGGGGTCAATTGACTGAAAAAGTTAGAAGAAAACCTTATTCAGTAGTATTATTGGATGAAATAGAAAAAGCTCACCCCGATGTCTTTAATATATTGTTGCAGATATTTGAAGATGGGAGATTAACTGACTCCCAAGGTAGGGTAGTAGATTTTAAAAATACGGTAATAATTATGACTTCTAACGTGGGTGCTACCTTAATTAAAAAAGGAGCAACATTGGGATTTAGAGGAACCAATGAATCTGAAGAGATCTCCTACAAAGAAATAAAGGAAAAAGTTATGGGAGAATTAAATAAAACCTTCCGACCAGAATTTCTAAATAGAATTGATGAAGTAATAGTTTTTAAATCCCTAACTAAAGAGGAGATTAAGAAAATAGCTGACTTGATGTTGGACGAAGTAAGAATATTATTAAAAGAGCAAAAGATTGACCTTGAAGTAAAAGATAAGGCAAAGGAAATATTGGCAAAAGAAGGTTATGACCCTAACTTTGGGGCTCGACCTTTAAGACGGACTATCGAAAAATTAATTGAAAATCCTATTTCTGAAAAAATATTAGCGGGTGAGTTTAAAGAAGGAGATTGCATAGTAATTAATGCGAAAGATAACAAAATAATATTTTCCAAAAAAAGAAAAAGAAAAAAGTAGATAAAGAGGATAAAATGGCCAGAGGAGAAAAATCCATTTTCCGTTGTCAGCAGTGTGGTTATGAATCTTCTCGATGGTTAGGGCGTTGTCCTGATTGTGGAGGATGGAACACTTTAATTGAAGAAGTATTGCAGGAGAATAAGAAATATTCTCTTCATTCAGAAAGTCATCCTATACCATTACCAATTAATAAGATAGATATAGAGGAAACTAAGACAAGATACAAAACCGGAATGTCGGAGTTTGATAGAGTACTAGGGGGTGGAATTGTACCTGGTTCTTTGATTTTAGTGGGAGGAGAACCGGGTATTGGAAAGTCTACCCTTCTTTTACAAGTTGCTAATATATTAAGCAATAAATATGGGTCAATATTATACAATTCTGCTGAAGAATCACCTTACCAAATTAAATTAAGAGCCAGTCGATTAGGAACCCTATCAGAGAAACTTTTATTACTTTCTGAGACTGATATAGAAGCAATAAGTAAACATATTAGTGATATCAAACCTAAAGTGGTAATAGTAGATTCTATTCAAACAATTAATGATTACAAGATTACTTCCGCACCAGGAAGCATTAGCCAAGTAAGAGAATGTACTGCTCAATTAATGCGCTTAGCTAAGGATGAAGAGATTTCGGTCTTAATTGTAGGCCATGTAACCAAAGGTGGAATACTAGCTGGACCAAAAGTTCTTGAGCATATTGTAGATACTGTTTTATATCTGGAAGGTGAACGGTATAATATTTATCGTATACTTCGTTCAGTAAAAAATAGATTTGGCTCTACTAATGAATTGGGAATATTTAAAATGGGAGAGAAAGGTCTGGCAGAAGTTTTAAACCCATCTGAATTACTCCTTTCTGAAAAACCTACTCGGATTTCTGGTTCAGTAGTCACAGCTACTTTTGAAGGTACAAGGCCGATATTAGTGGAAATACAATCATTAGTAAGTTATAGTAATTTAGGAATTCCTCGAAGAATGACTACCGGGGTAGATTATAATCGAGTTTTACTTAACTTGGCGGTGTTGGAAAAAAGAGTAGGATATTCATTACAATCCCAAGATGTTCATGTAAGTATTGCGGGTGGGATAAAAGTATTGGAGCCTGCTTTAGATTTGGCAATTATTATGGCAGTAGCATCCAGTTTCAAAGATATTCCCATTGACCCAAATATGGTTGTGTTTGGGGAAGTAGGGTTAGCAGGTGAAGTTAGAACGGTAAACTATGCAGAAAGGAGAATACAAGAAGTACTAAAGATGGGTTTTAAAAGGTGTATTGTTCCCCAAGGAAATTTAAAGAATCTTAATAGCTTTTTATCGAAAAAGGATTTTAAAATAATTGGGGTAAAGGCAGTGCAAGAAGCGATAAATCTTGTCCTTAGTTAGTCGTTAGTGAATAGTTGTTGGTATATAGTATATCGTAATTTGTATATCGGAAATATTATGTAGTGTTTAATTTTTATATTTAGCGACTTTGGTTAATTCCATCTAAAGTTAATTGGGTAATTGGTAAATAGGAGAATTGGCTAATTAACTAAGTTAAATTATAAATACCAAGGGTGGAGATCCTTTCCTCTTCTTTTCTAATTATATTATTAAAATCCAGGTTTAACATATTACATAAGGCAGTGGTGTAGAAAATATTAGAACCCAATTCTGTCTCAATAATTTCTTTACAGTTGTCGCATAGGGAGCCTTCCAAATGATTATCCATAAACTTTTGAATTTCCATCAATTTTGTATTGGAAGGGATAACTTGTTTTTTTGCCTTGATTTTTATGCAACCACATTGGGTAACTGCTTTGGCAATTGCTCTGTTTACTCGGGAGTTAGATTCTTGGTATTTTGTCATAACATCGAGGATGCTCCTATGCTGGACTAAAAATTGGTCTACGCTCTTTTGAAAATTAATATTTTTATTCATAATAGTATAATAACCTCCATAAATACCTTCCTTTTACATCTTTTTTTTATTGTATTTTGTTTTATATTTATATAAAAATTACCCTGGCAATATTGTTGGGATTCATTCTTTTTTAATATGAGTTCATTTATATATTGTCAGAAATTGTTGAAATTCCAATACTGTAAATTATAGGAAAATTGCTTATTTAATTATACTTAGAGGTTAATCTCTTTGTCAAGAAATATTGCTTTAAA
>CAYTKP010000033.1:0-10016 GCA_964438695.1 uncultured Atribacterota bacterium
CAGGTAGCTATTGTGGACTTAGATATTGTTAATCCTTATTTTAGAACTCGAGAAGTGAGAGATATCTTAGATCTTAAAGGTATAAAAGTAATTGTTCCTGAAGGAAAGATGACTTACGCTGATTTACCCTTAATTTCTCCAGAGATAAAAGGTTTAATCCAGAATTCCAATTATCATCTGATTCTTGATGTAGGTGGAGATGAGACAGGAAGTGGTGTTTTGGGTAATTTCGAGTACTTTATTAAAGAGTCGGATTATGAAATGTTACTTGTGGTGAATTCTTATAGACCTTTCACTCAAAGTTTACCTCAAATTATGCAAATGGCTCAGGAAATCGAAAATTCATCTCGCTTAAAGATTACCGGAATAATCAGCAATCCTAATTTAAGCATTCAAACCAACGAAAATATAATAAGAAAAGGGCATAATTTGATAAGGCAGGCAGCACAAAAACTAAATCTACCTATCAGATTTATCTGTATAGATAAACGATTTTCTCAAAGAATTAAATCAGAAAATTATGATGAACCAATATTTTATATAGAACGTTTTATGTATCTACCATGGAGCCAATTTTAAAAAGGAGGGAAAACAAAGAATATGGCAAAAATTGTAATTGATGAGGAAAGATGTAAAGGATGTGAATTGTGCCTGGCAGCTTGTCCAAAACATATTATAGTTATGTCTGAAAAATTTAACAAAAAAGGTTATCACCCGGCTAAACAAATTAAGCCGGAAGAATGCACTGGTTGTGCTTTTTGTGCTATGACTTGTCCGGATATTGCTATTGAAGTATTTAAATGAATTAATCGTTAGTAAATAAATCTAGTGTGAAGCATATATATTGGTATTAAACTATTATTAAGGAGGCTGAAAAATGGGAGAAAAAATATTAATGAAAGGAAATGAGGCTATTGGAGAAGCCGCAATTCGCGCTGGTTGTCGAGCTTATTTTGGCTATCCGATAACTCCTCAAAGTGAGTTAACTGCTTATATGGCAAAAAAATTACTAAAGATGAAAAATGCTGCTTTCATACAAGCTGAGAGCGAAATTGCAGCCATAAATATGGTTTATGGAGCTTCTGCTACTGGAGTACGGGCTATGACTTCTTCTTCAAGTCCAGGGATAAGTTTGAAACAAGAGGGAATATCTTATATTGCTCTTGCAGAATTACCCTGTGTAGTAGTTAATATTCAAAGAGGAGGACCTGGTTTGGGGAGTATTCAACCTGCTCAAGGCGATTATTTTCAAGCAACTAAAGGAGGAGGGCATGGTGATTACCATCTAATTGTACTGGCTCCTTCCTCGGTTCAAGAGTTAGTAGATTTGACTATGGATGCTTTTGATTTAGCAGACAAATATCGTAATCCAGTAATGATATTAGGTGACGGACTTTTAGGCCAGATGATGGAAGCGGTGGAATTTAAAGAACGTCCTAGGGTTGATCTTCCGGATAAAAGCAACTGGATTATAACAGGATGCAAGGACAGAGAACCTCATCATATTGTTCCCTTCGATTTAGATCCCTCTGTTTTAGAAGAATGGAATAATAATTTAGGTGAAAAATATAAAAAACTTAAAGAAAATGAAGTTCGATACGAAGCTATGAATGTAAAAAATGCAGATTTGATAATTGTAGCTTACGGAACTGTGGCTCGAATTGCGAAGACAGTAATTCAAAATGCAAAAAAAGAGGGACTTAATGTCGGATTAATCAGACCTATTACTTTGTTCCCTTTTCCAGAAAAGATAATTGCAAAAGTAGCGGAAAGAGTAAAGAAATTTTTAGTAGTAGAAATGAGTATGGGTCAGATGATAGAAGATGTTAAGTTAGCTGTAAATGGGAAAGCAAATATTGAATTTTATGGTCGAACTGGTGGAGTAGTGCCTTCTCCAGTAGAAATTTTAGAAGAAGTGAAAAAATATTTATAAATATATGAATAGGATTTATCATACTATTTTGGAGGTGGATCTAATATTATGAAGAAAGTATTTGGACGACCAGAATCGTTAACAAAAGTTCCTTTTACTTATTGTCCCGGTTGTCATCATGGTATCGCCCATAGATTAGTAGCTGAGGTTTTAGATGAATTTGGGGTTAGAAAAAATACTATAGGAATTTGTCCGGTAGGATGTTCGGTCTTTGCCTACCTATTCTTTAATGTTGATATGATATGTGCAGCTCACGGGAGAGCTCCGGCAACTGCTACAGGTGTTAAAAGGTTAAGACCAGATTCTATTGTATTTACTTATCAAGGTGACGGAGATTTGGCTGCAATTGGTACTGCGGAAATAGTACATGCTGCTAACCGAGGTGAGAATATCACGGTGATATTTATAAACAATGCTATCTATGGGATGACCGGTGGGCAGATGGCACCCACTACTTTAGTAGGGCAAGTAGCTCAGACCTCTCCTTATGGGAGAGACCCTAAAACTATGGGTTATCCGATTAAGATGAGTGAAATGTTATCTACTCTTAAGGGAGCTGCTTATATTTCCCGGGTGGCTTTAAATAAACCAGCTAATATATTAAAAGCTAAAAAATCAATCAAAAAGGCATTTCAAACCCAATTAGATGGAAAAGGATTTTCTATGGTGGAAATATTATCAACCTGTCCTACTAATTGGGGTTTAAATCCAGTTGAAGCTTCGAAATGGTTAGAGAAAAATATGATTCCTTATTATCCTTTAGGGGAATTTAGAACTCCTGAGGAGGTGGTATAGATGTTAGAAGAAGTTATCATCGCTGGATTTGGTGGACAAGGAGTAATGCTCATTGGTAGATTATTAGCTTATGCCGGAATGTTAGAAGGGAGAAATGTTGCCTGGATGCCCTCCTATGGACCGGAGATGAGGGGAGGTACAGCTAATTGTACAGTAATAATTTCATCGGAAGAAATTGCCTCTCCAGTTGTGCCACACCCTAAATCAATTATAGTTATGAATGAGCCTTCTCTGAATAAATTTGAACCAAATGTAAAGAAAGAAGGGTTAATTGTTTTAAACGATTCTTTAATTAAACAAAAAGTAAATAGAGATGATGTTACAGTTATTAGGATACCAGCTAATGATATAGCTAATCAGTTAGGGAATTTAAGAATAGCCAATATGGTAATTTTAGGTGCATATGTTAAAAAATTAGAAATAATAAAAATGGAGACTATATTTGAAGCTTTAGAGAAAGCTTTATCCGGACGTAATCAAAATTTAATAGACATAAATAAAGAAGCTTTAAAAAAAGGAGCCGAATTAATTAAAGGGTAAAAAAGTGCTGTTATATTTTAGTCCGGGGTAACTAAATCAATTTTTGAATTCAGTTGAGGGGAGCGATATATTCGCTCCATATTCCCCCTTGCAAGATAAGTGTTAAGTGATATATACTAACTAAGTATACAATATGATATACGATATATAATACAGTAAAAAGAAAGGGGTTTATTAATGGTTGATGAAAAAAGATTAGTAGAAGGTTTTATGGAATTAGTAAGAATAGATAGTGTATCCAAGGAAGAAAAAGATTTAGCTGATTATTTATTGAAAAAGTTAAAAAAATTGGGATTGGAAGTTATGGTTGATCAGGCTGGTGAGAAGATAAAGTCTAATAGTGGCAATATAATTGCTCGTTTAAAGGGAAATACTAATAATGCGATTCCTATTATGTTTTCTGCCCACATGGACACAGTGGTTCCAGGAGAAAATATTAAACCCATTTGCGATGGAGAAAAGATAGTAAGTGATGGAAAAACAATATTAGGGGCAGATGATAAAGCCGCAATAGCTGCTTTATTAGAGGCTCTTTATATTATTAGAGAAAATGATATTCCTCACGGTGATATAGAAATTTTATTTACTATTTGTGAAGAAATTGGCTTAAAGGGAGCAAAAAATTTAGATATTTCTAGTTTAAAAGCTCAGATAGGATTTGTTTTGGATGCCGAAGGTTCAGTAGGAAAGATAATTACTACCGCCCCTTCTCAGAATTATTTAGAAATTATTATTTATGGGAAATCTGCTCATGCTGGTGCAAATCCTGAAGAAGGAATTAATGCTATACAGGTGGCAGGATATGCCCTCTCTCGGATAAAATTAGGTAGAATAGATGAAGAAACTACAAGCAATATCGGAATTATCTCTGGTGGGAGAGCTACTAATATTGTTCCTGATGTGGTAAGATTGAAAGGAGAAGTTAGAAGTAGAAATGAAGAAAAGCTGGAAAAATATACTGAACAAATAAAAAAGATAAGTGAAAATACTGCCCAGGAATTTAAAGCAAAAGCAGTAGTAAAGATTAACAAAGAGTATTATTCTTATAATTTATCTCCTGATGAACAGGTAGTTAGTATAGCAACAAAGGCAGCAAAAAATATAGGATTACAACCATTATTATATCCCAGTGGTGGAGGTAGTGATGCCAATGTATTCAATAAAAATGGTATTCCTTCAGTAGCTTTAGCAATAGGCATGGAAAAAGTTCACACAGTGGAAGAATATATTCTAATCAAAGATTTAAAAAATACAGCAGAATATATTTTATCTATTATAAATATTGTAGCTTCAGGAGAAAACTTAAATGGATGAAGAAAATCTTTTTCAAGAAAATACCTTGTCTTCTCTTAATATTTATCGGGGAAAAGTTATTAATGTCCGCCAGGATAAAGTCAAGCTTCCTGATGGCAGGGAGAGTCTGCGAGAAATAGTTGAACATCCAGGAGCAGTAGTCATTTTAGCTCTAACCGATGATAAGAAGATAGTAATGATTAGACAATTTAGAAAACCTGCAGAAGAAGTTTTATGGGAACTACCGGCTGGAACAATTGAACCAGGAGAGGATTTAGAAAATTGTGCTCGAAGAGAATTGGAGGAAGAGACCGGTTATTATCCTCGAAAGATTAAAAATATAATAACTTTTTTCTCATCTCCAGGTTTTTGCAATGAAAGATTGACTCTCTTTTTAGCAGAAGATTTGGAAAAAAGAAATAAAAATGAAGATGCTGATGAGTTTATCAAGGTTCAACTGATTACTCTTGATAAAACTTTGGATATGGTTAGAAAGAATATTATTAGAGACGCCAAGACGATTATAGGGATATTATATTTCCTATCTTATATTTCGTGAACCGCATGTCTTCTAAGATTAGTTATTTGGTTAGTTAGTTGTCTAGTTAGCTAGTTAAGAAAATACAACAAAGAAGTCAGAAGTTTGAAATTAATTGGTTAATTGGAAAATTGGTCAATTGGAGAATTAATTAATGAAAAAATATTTTATGGATTTTCATGTGCATATTGGTAGAAGCAATAGTGGAGCCCCTGTGAAAATAACCGCTTCTCGCAACCTAACTTTTGCCAACATTGCTCGGGAATGTAAATACAGAAAAGGGATTGACATTGTAGGGATCGTTGATTGCGCATCTCCTGAAGTTATCAATGATATATCCCAATTAATGAATAGTGGAGAAATGAGACCTTTAAAAGGTGGGGGATTGATTTATCAAGATCAAGTGACTATTATTTTAGGGGCAGAAATAGAAACAAAGGAGAAAGATGGAGGGTCCTCACATCAGATAGCCTATTTCCCTTATTTTGAAGATATAAAAGACTTTAGCAAGGTCCTTTCTTCTTTGGTAACAAATGTAAATTTAAGTAGTCAAAATTGTGGAATTAGTGCCCAGGAGGCTTTTAAAATTATAGATCAAATTGGAGGAATTTTAATTCCCGCTCATGCCTTTACTCCCCATAAAAGTATCTATGGAAATTGCGTGAGAAGATTGGGAGAAATGTTTACCAGATCCACTCTGAAGAAAATTCCGGCTATTGAATTGGGATTAAGTGCTGATACAGAGATTGCTGATCGGTTGAAAGAATTGGCCCAATATACTTTTTTAAGTAATTCAGATGCCCATTCTCTGCCTAAGATTGGTAGAGAATATAATATAATAGAGTTAGAAGAGGCAAATTTTAAAGAGATTCTTCTGGCATTACAGAGAAAAGAAGGAAGAAAAATAATTGCCAATTATGGCCTCGATCCTAAACTGGGTAAATACCATCGGACTTTTTGTGAAATCTGTAATTATACTACTACCAGTAAACCCCCAATTTATAAATGCGAAAAATGTGGAAGTGATAAAGTAGTGAAAGGTGTTTTTGACCGAATTGTAGAAATAGGAGACTATCAACAATCTTTTTCTCCTTCTCATCGGCCGCCTTATTTCCACCAGGTTCCTTTAGAATTTGTACCCGGGGTGGGTAAAAAGACTTTAGAAAAATTATTTAGCTATTACGGTACTGAAATGCATATATTACATAAAGCTTCTTATCAGGAGATTAGTCAAGTAGTAGGATTTAAAATTGCCCAAAATATAATTTTAGCCCGAAAGGGGCTTTTAAAATTGAGCCCGGGGGGTGGGGGAAGATATGGGAAAGTTAAGCTGAAAGAAAAAAGAGCAAAAGCAAAGAGTTTGCAATTAAACTTATAAATTTATATTAGACTTTAATAATTTCAAAAAATCTGATATTCTAATATGAATACTTTTATCTGTTGTTACGAAAGTTTAGTCCTCTAATAATCTTGATAAATTTTTAAGAAAAGAAAAATAAAGTCTCTCAAACTAGTTGATTTATATTGATTATAAACAACTAGTATTTTTTTTAAATATTTTTATAAAAAAAAGAGGAAAATTGAATTTTATGTAGAATATATTATAATAACGAAATAGATTTATCAAGGGGGAGAATATTAGGTGAAATTTTCATCTGAATTATTAGAAGAGATTAGAAATCGATGTGATATCGTAGATATAATTTCCGGATATGTTCCTTTAAAACCTGCAGGGAAAGGATTTAAAGGGTTATGTCCTTTTCATGAAGAGAAGACTCCCTCATTTATGGTTAGCCCTGAAAAACAATTGTTTCACTGCTTCGGATGTGGCGAAGGAGGCAATGTCTTTAATTTTGTTATGAAGTTTGAAAAAGTTGATTTTCTGGAAGCAGTAAAGATACTGGCTAAAAAAGCGGGGGTAACCTTGCCATTAGATGATAAAAAAGAGAATCTTCTTTATCAACAAAAGAACCGTTTATATAAATTAAATAATTTGGCTGCTAAATATTATCAAGAATGTTTAGTTCGAACTTCTCAAGGGGGAAAAATAAAAAATTATCTTAAAAAAAGAGGAATTAATGATAAGACTGTCGAAAGATATAGATTAGGTTATGCTCCTGCCGGGGGGAATTTATTAATGATTTTTTTAAAGAAAAAAGGCTATTCTTACGAGGACCTGATTAAAGCAGGGCTTATCAAGAGGAGTAATCTAGGCGGTAGATATCTCGACTATTTCAGAAATAGAATAATTTTTCCCATTTTTAATGTCCAGGGGAATATCGTGGGCTTTGGAGGCCGGGTATTAGATGATTCTTTACCCAAATATATAAATTCTCCTGAAACATTAATTTATAATAAAGGAGAGAATTTATATAACTTAAATTTTGCCAGGGAAGATATTCGAAAAAAGAATAAGGCCATTATGGTAGAAGGTTATACTGATATCTTAATTATCCAACAATATGGATTTACTAATACAGTAGCCTCTCTGGGGACTGCTTTAACTGCAAAACAGATAAAATTGATAAAGCGTTTTACAGATAATGTTTTAATTGCCTATGATGCAGATTCTGCTGGTAATTTAGCTACTCTTAGAGGTCTTGATTTACTTATAAAAGCGGGTCTCGGAGTGAAAGTTATAGTTTTGCCTCTGGGGTATGATCCCGCAGATTTTTTAATTAAAAAGGGAGGCAAGGCTTTTCAATTATTAATTGAGAAATCCTTATCCCTGATAGATTATAGATTAAAACTTTTATATGCAAAATATAATACCACTACTATTGAAGGAAGGGTAAAAATTATTGAAGAAATTTTACCCACATTGAGCGCAATAAACAATGAAGTTGAACTAAGGGCTCAGATTAAAAAATTATCTGAAGCACTAGATTTATCCGAAGAAGCAATATTAATTGAATTAAAAAAATACAAAAGAGGGGCAGAGAAATTTACTTATAATTTTACAAAGCCAGATTCTGAACCAGGGAATGTGGCTGCAGAGAAAATCCTTATTGGATCTATGTTAGGGAATGTGGATGTTGCTCAAAAAGTGCTAAAGGAATTAAGAGAGGAAGATTTTACAGTTTTATTACATCGCCAAATTCTATCAGCTATTAAAAGTCTTTTAAGGGATAATAATAAGATAGACCCCCAAAAAGTGATCGATTATCTAAATGATGATAAGGCAGCAAAATTAATTTCCAAAATATTGATAGAAGATAATATAACTTTTAATAAAAAAGTAATCTTGGGTTGCATAGATACTGTAAAAAATTATAAATTAACTCAAGAGATAAAAGAACTTGAAAAAAGGGCAAAAATGCTTGATGAAAAAATAAAAAAATCTGAAAAAATAGAAGAGAATGATTTAAAGGAATTAAAAGAAATTGTCAAACAATTAAAAACTCGGAATGTGGGTTAATTTTTTAGTATCTTATATTAAATCAAAAAATACTTTTACTTTTTAAAAAGGAAGGCTTGAGAATAAATGGGGAAAAAGAAGATAGTTGAAGAATTAATTAAAACAGGTAAAGAGCAGGGGTATTTAACCTATAAAGAAATAGAAAAGTTTTTAGTAGATGATATTTTAAATTTAGATAAAATTGAATATTTATATGATATGTTAAGTGAGTCTGGGATTGAGATAGTTGAAAATGATGAAGAAGGCTCTATGCTATTGAAAGAAAAAAATATTGAGGAGAAAGAAAGCTCAAGTTCTATTTCAAAAGAGAAAATGGATTTAGAAGCAGAATTGGCTAAAGAAATAGAATTAGATGATCCTGTAAAGATGTATTTGAAAGAAATAGGAAAGATAAAGCTATTGACTGCCGAAGAAGAAATAGAACTAGCTAAAAGGATGAAAAAGGGAGACCGTGAGGCTAAAAAAAGATTGGTAGAAGCGAATTTGAGATTAGTAGTAAGTATTGCCAAGCGATATGTAGGCAGAGGAATGTTGTTTTTAGATCTTATCCAGGAAGGTAATATGGGTTTAATAAGAGCAGTAGAAAAATTTGATTACAGAAAAGGATATAAGTTTAGTACTTATGCTACCTGGTGGATTAGACAAGCAATTACTCGAGCTATAGCTGATCAGGCAAGGACCATTCGGGTACCTGTTCATATGGTTGAAACTATTAATAAACTAGTGCGGGTATCACGTCAACTTTTACAGGAATTAGGACGAGAACCTACAACCAGTGAAATAGCTGAGCGAATGGAAATAAGTGAAGATAAAGTTAGGGAAATATTAAAGACTGCCCAGGAGCCTGTTTCTTTAGAAACACCGATAGGCAAAGAAGAAGATAGCCATTTAGGAGATTTCATTGAGGATAAGGAATCACCTGCTCCTCCTAAAATTGCCTCTAATACTCTTTTAAAAGAACAATTAAATGAAGTATTAAGTACTTTAACCTACCGAGAGAAAAGGGTATTAGAATTGAGATTTGGAATTGCAACTGGCCATCCTCATACTCTAGAGGAGGTAGGTAAAGAATTTGGGGTAACTAGGGAAAGAATTCGTCAGATTGAAGCGAAAGCACTGAGGAAATTAAGATATCCGACCCGAAGCAAGAAGTTGAAAGATTATTTGGAATAAACGGAATAAAATAAATGGTTTTATCCGCTTTTTACGAGCACAAGTTTGATTGAATAAGAAATATTCTAACAAGTTTGTCTGATTTGGGAATGGTATTACATAAAAACAAAAATAAATAACAAAAGAGGATAAAGTCTTTTTCAGAATCTACTCCTTTTAACAATATTTTTAAAAAAATTCTTTAAAATATATTTTTAAAATCTATAAATTTATTGACTTAGGCAGAGTTTTTAGATATAATTACGTTGACTTTCCCCGGTAGCTCAATGGTGGAGCATCCGGCTGTTAACCGGAGGGTTGTAGGTTCGAGTCCTACCCGGGGAGCC
>CAYTKP010000034.1:0-9181 GCA_964438695.1 uncultured Atribacterota bacterium
AACAACTATTCACTAAATTGCTAATTAATCGGAGAATTGGGGAATTGGGGAATTAATAGATTGATTTATTGGATAGGAGCTTAATTTATGGAAACTTTAACGCAAAAATTAACTAATTGGATAAAAAATAAAGTAATTACTGCAAAAGCTAAAGGAGTGATAATAGGACTAAGCGGAGGCATTGATTCTGCCGTGGTGGCGATCTTATGTAAAAGAGCGTTTCCTGATAATACTTTAGCTTTAATTATGCCCTGTCATAGTCTAACTGAAGATATTGAATGTGCGCTAAGTTTTGCTAAAAAATATGATATTTATTATAAAATAATTGATTTGTCAAAAATTTATGATTCATTTATATCTTTATTAGACGGAAAGGAAAAATATGCAAATTTTAAGCTGGAAAAGGCAAATATAAAACCTCGATTAAGAATGATAACTTTATATTATTTTGCTAATAAATTAAATTATATAGTTGTAGGAACGGGAAATAAAAGTGAGATAACAATCGGATATTTTACTAAGTATGGTGATGGAGGAGTAGATATTTTACCCTTAGGCAATTTGTTAAAAAGTCAGGTTATAGAATTAGCAAAATATTTAGAGATACCTTATGAAATTATCCAAAAACCACCTTCTGCTGGTCTTTGGAAAGGTCAAACTGATGAGGAAGAAATAGGAATAAGTTACAAACAATTAGACGAGTATTTAAGAACTGGAAAATTAAATAATAAAATGATAGAAAAAAAGATTCAAGACAAAATAAATAAGAGTGCGCATAAACGGACTATTCCTGAAAAACCTAACTTTTAAATAAAGTTATTAAATTTCAACCAGATTGTTTGTGCTTCCTCTTTTCCTCGTCCTGGAGAATTAGATTTTCTTTATTATTACCGAGGAAGGGCAGCTTTCCATGCCTGCGGTATCGGGTGTACCAACGACTTAAATTATGTGATGAGATTTCCAGAACTCAGACGACTTCTTCTATGGTCTTCCCTGATGTTAGACTTTACCCAACTACCTCTTTTTAAATTATTGGGTGTATTGTTTTTTCTCAAAACCATTTATACTAAAGGAAATTACTGGCAAAATATTGATATAAATTATGTTTTTCGTCTTTATTGAAACTAGTCTTTTAATATGCTAAAATTATTTAAAATTATCCACAATTAAAGTTTTATCAATTTTATATTTAAGGAGAAATAGATTATGTCTGGTCATTCAAAATGGAGCACAATTAAGAGAAAGAAAGGTAAAATGGATGCTCAAAGAGGTAAATTATTTACCAAATTAATTAGACTGATAACTGTTGCTGCTCGTTTAGGAGGAGGAGACCCTGAAACTAATGTGAGACTAAAAGCTGCTATCCAACTAGCAAAAGAAAATAATATGCCTAATGAAAATATTGAGAGAGCGATTAAAAGAGGAACTGGTGAAATTGAAGGAGTATCTTACGAAGAAGTAGTATATGAAGGTTACGGTCCGGGAGGGGTAGCAGTTTTGGTGGAAGCCTTAACGGATAACAGAAATCGAACAACTCCAGAAATCAGAAAAATATTTTCAAGGAACGGTGGTAATTTAGGTGAGAATGGTTGCGTTGCATGGATGTTTGATAAAAGAGGTTATTTTATTTTTGAAAAAGAAATAATAGACGAAGAAAAAATTATTGATTTAGCTCTTAAAGCTGAAGCTGAAGATGTGCGGACCGATAAGCAGAATATTGAAGTGATTACTTTACCTGAAAATTACGAAAATTTTAATAACTTATTAAAAGAATATAATATCGATTGTTTACTAAAAGAAATTACTTTAATTCCTAAAACTACAATAGATTTAGAGGGTAAAAAAGCTATGCAAATGCTTAACTTAATGGAACAATTAGAAGACCATGATGATGTACAAAAAGTTTATGCTAACTTTAATATAGATGATAAAATTATGGAAGAAATATCAACAAGTAAGGACAAATCGTGATTATATTAGGTATTGATCCTGGACTTACCCATATTGGATATGGTCTAATTCAGTACAAGAAGAAAGAAATTGCCTTAATTGATTATGGTTGCATAACTACTAATAAAAAAAATGCCTTTACTGTTCGATTAAAAAAAATATATTATGAACTAAAGAAAATTATTGAAAAACATAACCCTCATGAAGTGGTTATAGAAGAGATATTTTTTAATAAAAATACTCGGACTGCATTTATGGTAAGTAAAGTGAGTGGCGCGGTAGCTTTAACCGTTTCTTTAATCGGATTAGAGCTTTATGGATATACCCCCCTCCAGGTCAAGCAGGCAACTGTAGGAAATGGAAGAGCAGATAAATTCCAGGTCCAATCAATGGTTAAGATTCTGCTTAATTTACCCGAAATTCCTCGCCCTGACCATGCTGCAGATGCTTTAGCAGTAGCAATTTGTCACCTGCATACTAAGTATTAAATAGTATATCCCGTATATCGTGGGTTGTATCTCGTTAAGAATTAGTTGCCTGGTTAATTAGTCGAGGAATTAGCATCAAGCCAGTTAACTAAATAACTATTATTATAGGAGATTTAAATTTGATATCTTTTATGGAAGGAGTAGTTGATACAGTCGGAATAAATTTTCTTATATTAAACGTAGGTAATATAGGCTATCAAATTAATATTCCCACTTATACTGATCTTCCGATAAAAGCCGGTGATAAAATTAAAATTTATACTTATCTATATTTAAGAGAAGATAAAATAATGCTCTATGGATTTTTAACTAAAGAGGAAGAAAATTTTTTTGAATTGCTAATTAGTACACCAGGTGTTGGCCCAAAAGTAGGTTTGAGTGTTCTATCCAAAATGACACCAGATACTTTTAAAAAAGCAATTTTACAAGAAGATTTGGATTCAATTACTACAATAGCTGGAGTCGGTAATAAATTAGCAAAAAAAATAGTATTAGAGCTAAAAGAAAAGATAAGTAAGACCACTCTTTTTGAGATAAGTCCAGAAAAAAAATATAAACCAGAGATTATAGATGATGCTATAGATGCCCTTAAATCATTGGGTTATACTTATAAAAAAGCAAAAATGGCAGTGAAAAAAGCTCAAGAAAAAATTAATCGAGAATTAACTCTTGAAGAACTAATTAAGGAATCTTTAAAAATTATAAAATAAATTTTAGTTATTAGTAGTTTTATATGTGAACTGTTATAATCATTTTGCTAGATGTTATCATAAACTTTAATGGAGAACTTTAATGAAATTAAAAAAAGAAAAAACTATTGATTTAGGGTTAAGAAAAGAAGAACCAGATTTAGATATAAATTTAAGGCCAAAATTATTTACAGAGTTTATTGGTCAGGAAAATATCAGAAAGAATTTCAAGATTTACATCAGTGCTGCGCGGAAAAGAAAGGAACCTATTGATCATATTCTTTTATATGGACCCCCGGGTTTAGGAAAAACCACTTTAGCTTATATAATATCTAAGGAAATGGGTGTAAATATTAAGATGACTTCCGGACCAGTAATAGAGAGAGCAGGAGATTTAGCGGCAATAATCACCAACTTACAAGAGAATGATGTTTTATTCATAGATGAGATTCACCGATTGAATCGGGCAGTAGAGGAAATATTATATCCAGCCATGGAAGATTTCGAGTTAGACATTTTAATTGGTAAAGGTCCAAGTGCGCGTTCTATTCGTATAAGTTTACCGAAATTTACTCTTATTGGAGCAACTACTCGTACAGGGTTAATTACCTCGCCTTTAAGAAGTCGTTTCGGGGTTATAACTCGAGTTGGTTATTATCAAGAAAATGAATTAGAGCAGATAGTGTTAAGATCTTCTCAAATTCTAAGAGTTGAGATAACCAAGGAGGCAGCCAAGAAAATCGCAGAGAGATCAAGAGGAACTCCTCGTATTGCTAATAGGTTATTGCGAAGACTTCGTGATTATGCTCAGATAAAAGGTCGAGGGGTTATTACTGAAGAAATTGCTGATTTTGGTTTAAAGATGATGGAAATTGATAGTTTTGGTTTATGTGATATAGACAAAAAATTACTACTTACTATAATAGAAAAATTTTCAGGTGGACCTGTGGGGCTGCAAACACTAGCAGCTTCCATCAGTGAAGATGCTGATACTATTAGCGATGTATACGAACCTTATCTTTTACAAAAGGGTTTTATTCATCGAACTCCTAAAGGAAGAGTAGCAACAGATTTAACTTATAGATATTTTGGTAAGAAAAGGGAAGAGGATGTTCAGGGAAAATTATTATAGAAAATAACAGCGAATAATTGATGTTGTCTATTGCGTATCGAGTGTCGGGCGAAAGAAAATAGTAACAGTAGGCAGGAGCCAGAATTCAGTATCCAGAAGAAAGAGACAAAATGATACAAAAAAGAAGTCTAGCAATTGCTTTGAAGAAGAAAAAACGAAAAAACCAAAAGGCAAAATACGAAAGAGGTAGAAAATACATTGAAAAAGATAGATAGAAGAAAATATTTTTTATTTTTAGGGGTAGCTATTTTTTCACTGTTTATTATATTTATTAATAGTGTCTTAGCAGTAGAAAAACAGCCAATACTCCGAGTAGGGATTTTTTTAAATCAAGATGAAGTAAATATTAGCGGAGATGGCACTTTTAAGATTTATAATCTAAAAACAAAAGGACTTATAAGTGAAGAAAAAAATAAGATTATTAAGATATTACCCCATAAAAAAGGGATAGAAATATTAGGAATAGGAGTTTACTCTGGGCCATTAAATATTGTTCCAGTAGGAGACACAAAAATTTTGGTCATTAATAATGAGCAAAAGTATCGATATAGAGGGAGTATTGAGGTAGCCATTGATAAAGAATATAACAATTTAGATGTAATCAATGTGATAGGAATTGAAGAGTACCTTTATGGCGTTATGAAAAAAGAAATATCTCCTCGCTGGCCTATGGAGGTTTTAAAAGCTCAAGCAATTGCTGCCAGAACTTTTGCTATCTTTAATATGAATAAATATATTGATAAGGGTTATAATCTTTGTGCTTCTACTAATAGTCAAGCTTATGGCGGAGTGAACCATGAAGATCCATTAACTAATAGAGCAGTTGATGAAACTAGAGGATTGATTATGGTTTATAAAGGAAAACCAATTAATGCTGTATATCATTCTGACAGTGGAGGATATACTGAAGATAGTGAAAATGTATGGGGGGAATATGTTCCATATCTAAGGAGTGTAAAATCAAAATACGAAGAAATTGTTTCACCCCCTCATCATAATTGGACTTATTCAATAAGCAAAAAAGATTTAGTAGATAAATTAAATAAACAAGGATATAAAATAAGTTCAGTGCTTTCAATCGAACCATTTGAAAAGACTAAAACTGGAAGAATAAGTAAATTAGCTTTTATTTCTGAAAGTAACGAAGTTATTTATATAAAAACTAACGATTTTAGAAAATTGATTGGACCAGATTTAATTAGAAGTGCACTTTTTAAAATTATTCCAACAAGAGAAGAATCAGATGTCTTAAAAAATGTAGAAAACAATGAGACAACTAAAGAGAAACAAATTCAAAAAAAGTCAATAAAAGAAATTTTAGAGCAAAAAAAAGAATGGACTATTAATGAATTAATCGAATTAATAAAAAAAAGAAGAGAGGAAGAAGAAAAAGAGCAGGAAAAAGAACAGGGGCTAGCCACAACAGAAACCACTAAGATCTTAAATGTTCCTTTAAGTTTTTTATTTTCTGGTTCCGGTAATGGACATGGAGTGGGAATGTCTCAATGGGGTGCTTATGGCATGGCTCTTCAAGGTTATAAATATCAAGATATATTAAAATATTATTATCAAGGAATAAAGATTATTAAGAAATATTGATATTATAGAAACGGGTTAGAAATGAAATTAGAAGAATTTAATTATTACCTTCCGCAGGGTTTCATTGCCCAAAGACCAATTAAACCGAGAGATCACAGTCGTTTAATGGTTTTGCACAGGTCAAAAAAAGAAATTAAACATGACATTTTTAAAAATATCGGGAATTATCTTAAAGAGGGAGATCTTTTAGTTTTGAATAATACTAAAGTTTTACCTGCCCGGGTATTTGGCATTAAAGAAAAAACTAAAGGAAAAGTAGAAATATTACTCCTTAAACCCATAGACGATAATTGCTGGGAAGTTTTAATTAGGCCTGGCAAAAGCGTTCATCGTGGAACTAAAATAATATTTAGCAATGAATTAAGTGGAAAAGTTAAAACTAAAGATGAAAAAAAAGGTAGTTATGTTATTGAATTTAGCTTTGCTGGTGATTTTAAAGAGATATTAAAAAAAATTGGGAAGGTTCCTACTCCTCCTTATATTAAAGAGGAATTAAAGGAAAAGGATGATTATCAAACGGTTTTTGCGATTCAAGATGGTTCAATTGCTGCCCCTACAGCTGGTTTTCATTTTACTAAAGTTTTATTGAAGGAGCTTAGTAATAAAGGTGTAGAAATAGTTTATGTAACCCTACATGTTGGTCGAGGAACTTTTGAACCCATAAGAGTTTCTGAAATAGAAAAACATAAAATGTCTTCAGAATTTTACTCTATTTCCCCTGATGTTGCACAAAAGATTAATTGTGCTCGCGGTGAAAAGAGAAGAGTTATTTCGGTTGGAACAAGTACAACTCGTACTTTAGAGTCTGCTTTTAGTTTTGATAGGGATGGAATTGTGAGTGGCAGTAATTGGAGCAATATGTTTATTTATCCTGGGTATAAATTTAAAGTAGTAGATATATTAATTACTAATTTTCATCTTCCACAATCAACTCCATTATTACTTGCCGCTGCTTTTGCGGAAAAGGATTTTATTTTTAAAGCATATCAAGAAGCAATAAGAGAAAAATATAGATTTTATAGCTTTGGAGATGCGATGATTATTATATAGTCGTTAGCATGAAATTAGCGTGTAGCGTATAGGCGTGGGTTATAAACGTAAGCATGCTCAATTTACCAATTTACCAATTCTCCGATTGACCAATTAAAATATAATATGCCTATAGAGTACAGCATGCAGGGAAACAGCAATAGTATTGCTATTGCGTACTGTGTGAGGAAAAATTAATACAAAATATAAAATAGGAATAGAGCCCATGCCTATCCGTAACAGAAAAAAATAGACCTAAAAGGCGCAAGATAAATTAATTATTAGAAAAATCAGAAATGTAGAGCGTATTGCATACACCCTATTAGCGAAAAATAAATTATCAGATTAAGATGGTGGAAAAAATTGACAATAAAATTCGAAGTGGTAAGAGAATGTAAAAAAAGCAAGGCAAGGTTGGGAAAATTATATACTTCCCGGGGAGTAATTGATACCCCGGTATTTATGCCTGTGGGTACTCAGGCTACAGTTAAAGCTATGACTCCTCAAGAATTAGAAAGGCTGGGTATCAAGATTATCCTAAGCAATTCTTATCATTTATATTTGAGGCCAGGACATAATTTGATTGCTCAAGTAGGTGGACTGCATAAGTTTATGGGTTGGAAAGGAGCTATATTAACTGATAGTGGTGGGTTTCAGATTTTTAGTTTAGGAGAGTTAAACAAAATAGATGATAATGGAGTGTTTTTTAATTCTCATATTGATGGTTCAAGACATTTTATAAGTCCAGAAAAGGCTATGGAAATTCAAATGGCTTTGGGTTCTGATATTGCAATGGCTTTCGATGAATGTGCTCCTTATCCTGCCGGCAAATATCAGGTAGAAATTGCTGCTCAAAGGACTATTCAATGGGCAAAGAGATGCAAAAAAGCACATCATAGCACTAATCAGAGTTTGTTTGGAATTGTTCAAGGAGGTACCTTTAAAGATTTAAGGATTGAGAATGCTAATAAATTAGTGGAATTAGACTTTCCCGGTTATGCTATAGGGGGGTTAAGTGTAGGTGAACCAAAATCTTTAATGTATGAAGTTTTGGATTATACAGTCCCTTGTTTACCGATCGATAAACCTCGATATTTAATGGGAGTAGGAGCTCCGCAAAGTATATTAGAGGGGATTACCAGGGGCATTGATATGTTTGATTGTGTTCTTCCTACTAGAAATGCCAGAAATGGTTCTTTATTTACTTATTCAGGTAAATTAACCATAACCAATGCTAAATACAAAGATGATTTTACTCCCTTAGATGATAGATGTCATTGTTATACTTGTCAAAATTTTACTAAAGCTTATCTTCGCCATTTGTATATTTCGAAGGAAATACTTGGTTCGATTTTAGGGACTATCCATAACCTTTATTTTATAGCTAATTTAATGAAGGATATTAGGTTAGCATTAGTAGAAGAAAGGTTTTTAGAATTTAAAGAGGAATTTCTTACTAATTTTCTGAGTTAAATAGCATTAGAAGTAGATAGAAAACAGGATATGCTAACACAACTAATACAAATGCATTGCCTTAAAAAATAATTTGCCAAATAAAATTAAATTGTGTATAATTTAAACGTTATTTTTAAAATAAAAAAGAAAGGCGTGATAAATAAAAATGGAAGCACTTCAACAGTTTTTACCTTTGATTATTATATTTGGTATATTTTATTTTATTCTGATTCGTCCCCAGCAACAAAAGCAAAAACAACATAAATTAATGTTGGATAGTTTACAAAAAGGAGATAAAGTGATTACTATTGGAGGCATATATGGGATAATTAGAGATATCAAGGGAGATACCTTGACTTTAGAAATTGCCAAAGATGTAATGATAAATACTACCCGCAATGCTATTGGGGTAAAACGAGAAAAGTAAAAAAGCAATTTAAAAAGGGGAAAAGTTATAGAGATAAGTAAAATATAAAGGCAGGTATCATTTATTATACCTGCCTTTATATTTTTGCATATTAACACCTTACTTGTTCTTATTTTAAAGCTTAAAAGAAAAAGTTATGGGTGAAATCGAAAAGAGACAGTCAAAACGATAGAGAGGTTTTAGGAGGATTTACCCTTCTGATAATCTTGTGTTATCATTGACAAGAAAAATAGTAAAATATTATAATTATAAGTTGACAGATGAAATTGTTAATTGTTTAAAATCGAAAAGGCAGGAAAAAATTAGAAAGAGAGGATTTTTATATGAATTGGACTAAAACGCTAAGAATCACTAGCATCTTTGTAGTAATTTTTATTGCAATTATATTATCGTTTCCTCTAAATGAAAAGAT
>CAYTKP010000035.1:0-8609 GCA_964438695.1 uncultured Atribacterota bacterium
CCGGCAATAAAAAATGCAGGAATCAGACACAATAATACATGTTGACGGGCATAATTCTGAGTCATTAATAGAGATTCTAATATTGCCTGCAGTATTCTGTAATTACTAAAGGGCATAAAATAAAAAAATGTAAATACCGCGATTATAATAAATATTTTTGTTCTTTGTTTCATTATTTTTCTTTACTCCTATAAATATGAATATTTCTCTATATAGTATTTCTTATTATCCGACATATCTCTAAGATATTTTAATTACATCTAAATTTTTCTCTTGTATTTTCTTTTTTGCATTTATTAAACTTTTCTAAATCCTGTTTCGATAATTTTAGTTCATCCTTTAAAGTTTGAATTATTTTATGATTTTCTATTTCAGGGTTTACTGCATAGATAATCCATTTGCCCTCTCGATGATTAACTACAAGGCCTGCTTCTTTTAAAATTCTTAAGCTATGGGAGATTCTTGATTGTTCCATATTTAAAATATTCATCAACTCACAAACACATAATTCACCTTGTACCAAAAATAAGTAAATGCGTAATCTAGTTTGGTCAGACAAAGCCTTAAATATTTTTATAACTGTTTCTTTTGATTTTTCCATTTATCACCCCTCCTAAAATATATGAAGATATTATCATATAATCATATTTTTTACAAGAGATAAAGATAAAATTTTTATAACTGGCTAAAGCTAAAAACATATCCTAAAAAGGTATCAGAGCTATTTGAAATATACATATTTCCCTGAAAGCTATGTATGTTTACCAGTGATGTTGGGGATTTTGTAAAAATATTCTTTTTTAAAGCTAAATTAATGTAGAGCTTTTCTATAAAAGAGGATTTTTACTATTTTCGTAGTATAATATTAAAATAAAAGAGGAGGTATCAATTATGAAAAAAACAGTATCAGGTGTCACAATTGAATGCGTGAAAGGGAATATAGCTTCCCAGACAGACATTACTGCAATTGTGAATGCAGCAAATGCTCAGCTTAGAATGGGTGGGGGGGTAGCAGGCGCCATTCACCGGGCAGCGGGTCCGGGACTGGAAAAGGAATGTCGTCCCTTAGCTCCCATTAAACCGGGAGAAGCAGTCATTACCGAAGGGCATAATCTTTCCAATCGTTATGTAATCCACTGCTTAGGACCTGTTTTCGGCCTGGATAAACCAGAAGATAAGCTTTTGGCAGATTGTTATAGTAATGCCCTGAAACTTGCCGAAGAGTATAAAATAGACTCAATTGCCTTTCCTGCAATCTCTACTGGGGTATTTGGTTATCCGATTAGGGAAGCAGCAGAAGTAGCATTTAAGACAATTATGGAAATTATCCCCAAGCTCCAGCATGTTAAGAGGATTAGATTTGTCCTTTACAGTGACAGCGATCTTGATATTCACGAAAAAACTTTTTTCGGGAAATAGAACAGCCACCTATTTTAAAAATTATGTTTTATATATTATTGCCAAATTTATTTTTTTAATCATTTTTAAATTATTCTTTAGGCTTAAAGTAACCAGCCAACAAAATATGTCCCAGAATGGTCCGTTTTTTATTGTAGTGAATCATTCAAGTTTGTTAGACCCAATTATTCTGGAGATACCTGTTAAGCCTAAAGTAATTTTTATAGCTGCTGCTTATCTTTTTAAAATAAATTGGCTTGGTTATTTATTAGGGATAGCGAATACTATCCCGATTCATAGAAAAAACAATAAAAATAGTATTAAGTCCACAAAAAAAGCTTTGAAAATATTAGAGCAAGGGGGAGTTTTGGGAATTTTCCCCGAAGGGGGAGTTGACCGTCAGAAGGATAATTTACCCATTAAAGCCGGAGCCGCCTATCTGGCTACCAAAGTAGGGGTTCCCGTTGTGCCCGTAAAACTTAAGGGGGCAGATAAAGTTTTACCGAGAGGAGTAAAATTCATTAGAAGCTTTAATAAAATTGAAGTAGAAATTAAGAAACCAATTTATTGTCCAAAGCGAAGTAACTTGAATAAGGAAATTATTAGAAACATAGTAGAATCTTATATAAGAGAGATATATTAAATAGGGCTTAAAAATTTGAAGGTAAAATATATGGTAACAGCATAACTTCTTTATTAAAATAAGGAGGCAAATAAGTTAGATGAATAAAATTAATCTAAAAGAAAAAGAAAAGAAAGATATTATGAATTTACGCAAAATTATATTTATAGTGATTCTGTCTATTATATTGTTAGTGATAGCCAGTATTCTTTTATTAATCTGGTGGCCTACCAAGCCCTCATTGGTAGAGATAACTAATTCCTGGGTTGCCCTAATTATGGTTTATTTAGTTCTAATTGTATTTTTGTTTGAAAAGCCAATCTATAAATTTTATAATAAATTTTTTGATATTATTACCAAGTCAGGACGACACCAGGTACAGCAGGCGAAACAGAAAGAGCTTTTAAGACCGATTTCTGATTATGATTTTAGCAAATTGGTTTCTTATCGTCATCCCGAATGGGATAGTATCTTGAAGAGAGAAAATCAAGAATCAAATTCTACAATCCGAGAAGATCCTGAAGTAGTTAAATATATTCAAAAACTTCAAAATGAGAGCATCAAGTGGCACTTTCTTTTTGCTGATGTTTATCTTGTATTATATGCCAAGTATGTTTTGTTCTGGCTTTTCAAACTAAAATCAAGTAAACAGGAAGAATTTGATAAAGTATGGCAAACAGAAGTGTTTGATGAACAAGAAAGAAGGGCAATTTTAGATGCCCTTCTTTCTCTAGATTTTGTTCGTACAGAAAATGATAACTTGTTTATCACTGACTTAGGTTCAACTTATGTAAATTATTTAAAAAAAATGGATAAGCACCCTGATGAATAAATTTATTTACCAAAGGAGGTGTTTTGATGAAAATATCATTAGGAATAATTACTAAACATTTTAGTTCTTTAGAGCCCATAGATGAATTTTTAGACAATGCATCAAAATACAACCATAAAATTTACAGTGTTATAATTGTATATTCTCATAGTTGTGATTATAAATTAGTTGACAGTTTAAGGAAAAAAGTTAAGGTTTTTGCTGTACAAATAAATAATGTTCAAAAAATAATAGAAGAACAGAGAAAGATAGGAGTATCTTCAGAAAGCATAAAGATTTTGCTCGATTGCCCTACTTTAAAAAAGTATGGAGTTGTACCTTATGGGCTATATAGGAATTATGTAGTGGTGCAGGCTATTTTAAGCGGTTCAGAAGGATTAGTATTTGTAGATACTGATGTTTATCCGCGGGTGTTAGTGAAAGAAAATAATCAAGTAAAAGAAAAGGAGATAGATTTTTTCGGAAGGCATTTGGAATATCTACAAAAAGAGGAAGTTGTTATTACCACTAGTGATTATTCTGGATATTATATTATTCCTCCTATGAAATTTTCTGGAATGAAAGAATTATTTCTGGGTTTACAAAAAGAAGAGGCCTATGAATTTTTAATAAATTCTGAGAAACATAATTGCTTAAATTTAGATAATGGTAAAAAGCGAAAAGTATTTGAAACAGATAAAATATTAGGAGGGAATGTGGCTATCAAGCTTAGGGCTTTTAAAGAATTGCCCCCCTTTTTTTCTATAGTGTATAATATAGATGATAAGCATATTTTATCTCGAGGCGAAGATACACTATTGGGAATTAAGTTAAGTGAAACAGATAAAAAATGTATTGATATAGATACCAGAATATTCCATAATACTTTCGGTAATTATCCTGTAGTGCCAGATATAAGAAATAATAGTAATATTAAGGATAGATTTTATTATGCTTGTTTAGGATGGATTGGACGGAATCCTTTTCTTAATTGGCTAAAAGGAGAAGATATAGAAGAGGTAAAAGATAGGCAGAAGGAGAATATAGTTATCGGTTCCCAGGCGGTTGCCTCCTACCTTAATGATGAGAGATTTTTAATTTTACCAAAGGCATTGGAGATATCTTACAGAGAGTTAAAACGGGTAATTAAGGAATATAGAAGAACCTTAAGAGCCTGGAATGAATTTATCGAAAAATTAGAAAGGTAAAGAGAGGGATAAATAATGAAGATATTAATAATAAATCATTTTCCTCTAGAAGGTTCAGGGAGCGGGATTTATACTAAAAATTTAGCCAGGGAGTTAACCAAGATTGGCCATAAAGTGAAAGCAATCTTTCCTGAAAATAAAAAGGTAACTTCAAAAGATTTTGAAATTAGGCCAATAATGTTTAAAGGCCAGAATAGTAAAGACTTTGATGTAGATTTTAATTTTCCCTGTTTTACTAGCCATCCCAGGAGCAATATTACCTTTTATCAACTAAATAAAACACAGATGAGAGAGTATATTGATATAATGGTTAGAGTAACCGAAGAAGAAGTAGATAAATTTAAACCCGATATTATTCATGCCCAGCATCTCTGGATTACGCCTTATGCTGCTCAAAGAACTGGGATCCCTTACGTTGTAACAGCACACGGAACAGATTTAAAAGGATTCAAGCAAGATAAAAGATATCATATTTATGCTTTAAAAGGTGCTCGAAATGCTCGAAAAGTTATTACTATATCTAAACAAGTAGATAAAGAAACCAAAGAGCTTTATGAAATTGAAGATGAAAGAAGAAAAATCATCTATAATGGTTTCGATACTACACTTTTTCGGGTAAAAGATGTCTCCAGAAAGGAAGTTTTAGAAAGATTTGGTATAAGTGAAATACCAGATTATCTGGTATTTTTTGCCGGGAAATTGGCTCATTTTAAGGGGGTAGACATTTTATTAAAAGCTGCTAAAATATATGAAAATCAGATAAAAGAGGAAGTTATGACTTTAATTGCCGGAAATGGGGTAATGTATGAAGAACTAAAAGAACTTAGAGATTTTTTAAAGCTAAAGAAAACTTTTTTCTTGGGTCATGTAAACCAGGACCAGTTAGTGGATTTGTATAATATTGCTGATGTAAGCACTGTGCCTTCAAGGAGTGAGCCTTTTGGACTTGTGGCGATAGAAGCACTGGCTTGTGGGACTCCGGTAGTAGCTACCAATCAAGGAGGATTACCCGATTTTATCAATGAAGATGTAGGTACTCTGGTTGAGGTAGAGGACGATATTACCTTGGCAGAAGCGATCATTAATGAACTGACGAGGGCTGATAAAAAAGAAAGAAGAAAAAGGGCTAATGAATATGCAATAAAAAATTTTTCCTGGGAGAACACTGTAAGAGAAGTTGAAAAAATATATAGGGAAGTAGTGAACAAAAAAATAGATTGTAACAAGATTAGCGGAAAATCTTTTATATAAAACCAAAATAGAATAAAAAGGATGTAGAGGGATTCCGGGGAAATTTAATCTCTTGACAATTTTACTTATTTGTGTGAAGGAGAAAGATTATGCGTACTATAGTAATCATACCTACCTATTGGGGGAGAAAAAAGGAAGACCCTTTTAAAGAAGGGGACATAGTGTATGACCATCCTACTCCCATAGATACAGAAGGAACTTTAGGTAGAATATTAGAAAGTATGAAAATATTGAAGAAGAAAGACTTTAAATTAGTTATCCTTGTTTGCCCTACTACTAGGGAAATAGAGAGGCAAGCAGAAAGAAAAGTGAAAAAAATAGTTAAAGAGATAAGTTTGGATGTAGAGACATATTTATTTACTCCAAAGATTTTAAGAAAGATTAGGAAGTTTGGGAGAAGCTCTAGTCTAAAAGAAAATGTACTTTTATTATTAAATTTAAAAGGATATGCTAACGTAAGGAATATGTGTTTATTTGCTTCTCAAATACTTAATGCTGATATTAGTATTTTACTTGATGATGATGAAGTTATTGAAAATCCTGATTTTATTGATATAGCCCGAGAATTTATAGGTAAAAGGGTATACGGAGAAACTGTATATGCGGTAGCAGGTTATTATTTGAACAAATACGGTAATTATTATGATGATGTAAGTATGGAACCCTGGATGACTTATTGGAATAGATTTGGAAGTAAGTCCAAGGCTTTTGATAAGATAATTGGATGTGGTCCAAGACTTAAACATACTCCCTTCGTCTTTGGTGGGGCTATGGTGATTCATAAAAATTTATACCAAATAGTTCCTTTTGACCCCAATGTGTGTAGAGGAGAAGATATTGATTATCTTATAAATGCTAAGATGTTTGGGTTTAATTTCTTTTTAGATAATAAATTAAGTGTAAAACATATACCTCCTAAAAAAACTCATCCGATTTGGAAGAGAACCCGAGAAGATATTTATCGGTTTGTTTATGAAAGAACGAAAATAGATTCTCAATATGAAGTAAGTAATATGAGAATAGTATCGGCTAAAGATTTTTCCCCTTATCCTGGAGAATTTTTAACTAAAGATCTTGAAGATAAGATTTTTAAGACTAATTTATTGCTTGCTTTGGAATATTTATCAAAGGGAGATATAAAAGCTTGTCAGGAATCAATAAAAAATATATATTTAAGTGTTTATGAGGCAATACCCAAGAAAGATCCTTTTACTACTTATAGAAGGATACAGAAGGACTGGGAGAAATTAGTAGATTTTGCTCTCGAACATAAGAGAGAATTAAGAAAATTGATGGAAGAAGCAAATTTGTTTAAGATTGACATATCTGTTGATGAAAAACATTATGAGAGAATTGACTTAAATGAGAAAAAAGAAATTCTAAAAAGAATGAAAGAATTTAAAGATTTTAATGATGTCGAATTAGAAAAAATTGCCCGAATGTCCAGTATCAAGGCCTATAAGCAAGATGAATATATTTTTAAAGAAGGGGAAGAAGATTCTTCCTTTTATATAATCATAAGAGGCTGTCTTCGTATTGTAAAATATAATGAAAAAAACGAAGAAATCGTCTTGGCTGATATATGTAGTGGAGGATTTTTAGGTGAAACAGCCATTGTTAGTGAAAGTCATCAAGTCAATGCCATTGCCAGTGAATTTGTTGAATTACTTTTTATAGAACAGAAAAATCTTGATCTACTAATTAAGGAAGATCCTAATTTAGGGAATAAATTACTTTTTATATTTTTAAAAAAGTTGTCTAAGAAATTAGATAAAACCAACCGTTTATTTCAGGCGAATTATCTATTAGGCAGCCCCTCCCTTCCCGATATGGATTGATTGTTATTCCTTTCTCCTTTTCCCATTGTGTTATACTATCTCCCTCTCTCTTGAGAGGAGAGGAGGAGAGCCTGTCTCTTACTTGATACAGGGGTGAGGGTGAATTATCACCTCCCTTCTGTCATTCCATGAAACCTGCCCTCCACCTGATCGGGGAATGGAAATCCATCTTTTTTCTCCCCCTTTCTTTATTTCATATTTTTAGTTTTCTTTTTAATGCCAACGACTATTCATTATTCACCAATAACTAAATCATCTCGCAACTCGCATATTGTAACTTTTTCCCTAAAAAAGAAGGACTTTTCAAACCTTTTGTCGAATATATATTATAAAATCCTATATAGATAAGATTATTACTTATTTCAGCTTTTAGCTTTATCTATATCTCCTCCCCCTTGAGGAGAGGAGGATTAAGGTGGGAGTGATATCCCTTAATCCCAAAATGGAGTGTCATTTTAAGACGGGAAGTCATAATTCATAGTGCCCATTCATTAGCAGTATTGAAGGAAATAGACTATCCCTAAAACAAGTAAGCAAATTAGCCCAAGGAAGAGAAATAACAGCTGCTTTTATATTTAAAATGAAGTTTGCCTTGACTAAATTAATAATCAAAAAAAGTCATTGACTTATCCTCATCTTTTATATTATCCTATGCTAATATAATCCTAAATTAAAATGCAGACTACTAAATTACTTTAGAAAATCCACATAAAAAAAGTAATACAAAAAAGCGGAAGAATTTTTTTTCTCTCAATTATTATTTCTATCGATTTTAATTTTATTTATCTTCCCACTTAATGTCAGCGCAGCCCAGGAGACTGAGGCGGTGGCCAAGGAGACACGTAATACAAGAGCAGCGATAAAACTAGGCAATGAGATTTTACTGGAGAGCTACTTTCACCTTATAGAGGGGGAAAATGTGGGATTGGTCGCCAATCAAACGGGTGTGGACAGTAGAGGGATAACTTTTACCGATATATTAGCTGTCACCGAGGGTACGAAACTGACCGCTCTTTATGCCCTCGAGCACGGTATTGACGGTGTTGATAGAGCCGGCGCATGGGTGGTGTCCTATTTGCACCCAAAGCTTGGCATTCCCGTTTACAGTCTCTATGGCGCTACCAGGATGCCTTCGCAGATTAGGTTGTGAGTCGTCTTTTAGTTGAAAGTGTCCTTCGATATCTGATTCTGCATGAATAACCTGGTGGCTTCTATCCGTTAAGCTGACAATAATGACCTTTGCATGATCAACTCATAAGCCATATAACTTTTCCATTTTCATTCCATCTAATATTATAGTAAAGAAATTATTTATATTATGAATTCAGAAAATGTTCAGAAATAAAATATGCCAGGGGAGGTTGTCAATAGTTTGTAATTAAGTAACTATTTTAATGTAATTTTAATACTAAAAGGGGTACTTAGCTGTAAATTATGTTCACATCTTAACATTTTATCTCTTTCTAAATATGAGATATCAA
>CAYTKP010000036.1:0-8409 GCA_964438695.1 uncultured Atribacterota bacterium
GTATCAAGTTCTATGAGTCTTTCTATTATAGGTTGTTTTTCCAAAATAACATCCCTTCTAAGGTTTTAAAATTCTCTTTGCGGAAATACCACGGGTGTGCCCGTGATACTCTGCCCTTCAGGTTAATAATATTTTTTTATATAATCCTCAACTTCATCTCTAGTTCCTTTAAAAGGTCCAGGTTTTTCCATTTTTAAAGAAACTAATGCACTGGCAAAAAGCAAAGCTCCCTCAATATCCTTATTTAATCTTTCTGTGATATATGCACTGAAACAGGTATCGCCCCGGCCGGTTCTACCGGAAATATTTCTTGGTTTTAAGCGAAAGATACAGTATTTTCTTCCATCATAGATCAACACTTCTTTATTATAAGTAATCATAACTTCTTTAGCTCCCCACTCGAAAAGTATCTTTGCTGCTATCTTCCTATCTGTTGTTCCAGTCATAATTTTGGCTTCGGCAGCATCAGTTTTGAGATAATCAATGAAAGGGAGATATTCCTTCTTTTCTTCCCAATCTTTAAAGATCATTTTTTTATTTTCTCCTGCATTCCTTAAAAATCCTTGAACATCCAGGGCAACTTTTCCTTTATTATGCAGAAACTTTATCATTTCGTTATCGAATTCTCCTGAGATAAGACCAGCAAAATGATAGA
Source organism: uncultured Atribacterota bacterium (assembly GCA_964438695.1). Classification (GTDB taxonomy): domain Bacteria; phylum Atribacterota; class Phoenicimicrobiia; order Phoenicimicrobiales; family Phoenicimicrobiaceae; genus Phoenicimicrobium. The sequence continues at coordinate 656 of CAYTKP010000036.1, forward strand.
TTTGAGAATGGATATTATCCGGAATATCATCGATGGTAAAAGGGTCAGCAATAGATAGAGCAATGCAGATTCTTCTTTCTCTATCTGGATTAAGGTAAATATTTCTTATAGAAGTGGTATTTTTAGAATCTAAAGCAAAAATATCTTCTTTAGGGATGGTAAATGCTTCTAAGTAATCTTTGTCTCGAAAGGATAATTTAGTTAAAATGCCAGTCTTATAACCAATAGCATAAGAGGTGCAGGATGAATGAACCACCGCCCCTCCTATTTCTTTTACAAATTCTCCCTGATAGATATTTTCATCAATAGAGATATGTCCCATCACAAAAGTATTGTATCTTTTCATTTTCATCATTAACCCCTTTTTTATAAGAATATTATACTCCTATAATACTTATTTTAAAAATTTTTTTAAACTAAATATTATAGATTGTTTTTGATAAAATTAAAAAAAGGAAGAGAAGCTATAATTAAGAAAACTGGCATAACAAATTTCTTAAACCTTTTATGCCTGAAAAGACATTGTCCTGTCTTTAATTATTGTGCTTGGAAAAAGGAGAGATCTTTTTTATTTTGTGGTTATTGTGGGTACTTTCTATAAGTTCCTTAATTCTTTCTAAACTATATCTATAAAACCTCTTATAACGGGGTTTTAATTCCAAACATAAAACTCCATTATAATTTTTTAAGAGGGGGAATATTTTTTGGTAAGGGATATCTCCCCAGCCTACAGGCATATGCATATCGCCAACCCCAAATTGAATTAGATTAATGTCCTGTTCCTCGTATGAAAGTTTGGCTTTACCAAAACCATCGTGAATATGTACATGTTTTATATATGGTAGGGCTAACTTTATAGAATCTAAAAATTTGAAGCGATAATATTTAGAGGCAAGATAGGCGTGACCAAAATCAAAAGTAATTCCTACATTCTCTCGATCAATCTTTTTAACCTGTTCTACTAACTCTTCTATCTTTGTGCCATAATTATATTTACTAATCTCTCGTAAAAATGTTGGCTTAGGTTTCTTCTGGGGATTAAGAACTGAAGGAGGGAACATTCTGCCATTACTAAAATGTTTAGATAATTCCCAGAGAGTTTCTTCTTCTACATCAGGAGAGGTATTTTCAATAGCAATAGTTACTCCTAAATCTCTAGCAAAAGAAGCTAATTCTTGTAAGGTTTTTATTTCTATCTTCTTTAATCTTTCAATCTTTTTTGGAGAAGGTAACTTTAGAAACTTATTTTGTATAATATTCTCAGTTTTAATTTCTTCCTGTAAAGGAATTTTTCCACTATGATATACAAAAATTTCTGCGCCTATAGCATTAGTAAATTCAATTCCCGACTTAAAAATGTTCTTTTGCAACTGAAAATTACGAGGGTCCATTAGATTTAATAAATTGGGACCATGAACAGTGTATTTTAATTTAAATTTCTTCAGGATATCTATAATTACCCTGGTCTGTAGCCAATTTAGTTTCCCTTTAAAGATTGCATCGACTCCATGGACAGGTATCTCTGCATAATCAAAGCCTATATCCTGACAATCGCCTAAAATCTTTTCTAATAAATCTAAGTCGCCATCTATAGTGGGGGAATCTATATTTATTCCAATTCCTTTTGCATTCATATATTCATATCCACAGCTTTATATAACAAAGATATTTTTTGTTTAAATGATATTATAACACAATTGATTTCATATACAAGGTTTCCAGATAAAATATATTTTAAAAGTTTTCACAGCGTATATGAAATTGGTTGCTGTTTAATCTTATAAAATTTGACAAGATGAAAAAATAAATGTTATATTTTATGGGATCGTTTCCCCTACTTTCGGAGAGATAAGCTTGCCCTAGCCTTTATACTGATGTAAAGAAATTAAAGTAAAAGCAATAGATATTATTATTATTTTTTGCTGGAGGTGAGGAGATGAAAAATACTGATAGGCAATATGACATTGTTTTCATAGGTCATTATACTAAAGACACAATTGTATCTGCTTCGGGTACCAGAATTGTTGATGGCGGTGCTTTTAATTACGGGGCTAATGTAGCAGCAAGAATGGGCCTCAAAGTAGCAGCAATTACCCGTCTAGCAAAAGAAGATTATTATGTTATAAAAAGACTAAAAGACTTAGGGGTGGATGTATTTGCCCATATCTCCCCTCAGTCTACTTGTTTGCGCCTGGAATATCCTACTTCCGACCTGGATGAACGGATAATATATGTAGTCAGTTCAGCAGGTCCTTTTACTCCTGCTGAAGTAGAAAGTATTCAAGCCAGAGCATTTGTTGTAGGTGCTTCTATGCGAGGCGAAGTCAGTTTGGAAGTTATCAAGAGATTAGCTACAAAAGATACTATTCTGGCTGCTGATGTGCAAAGCTTTATCCGGGTAAACAAAAATGGTAAATTAGTTCCTAAGGAATGGCCAGAAAAATACTCGATACTTACTCTTTTAGATGTACTAAAAACCGACGCAGTAGAAGCTGAAATATTAACTGGTACATCTAATATTCGAATGGCGGCCCAAAAAATAGTTGACTTAGGTCCTAGCGAAGTAGTAATTACCCACCGCAATGGCCTTCTAGTTTATGCCAGTGGTAATTTTTATGAAGAAAAATTCTCTCCTCAAGAAATTATAGGAAGAAGTGGCCGCGGGGATACCTGTATTGCTGCCTATATGTCCAAACGGTTGAATGCTTCTCCTGATGAAGCCACAACCTGGGCAGCAGCGGTAACCAGCTTAAAAATGGAAGCAGAAGGTCCTTTTCAACGAACAATAAAAGAAGTTAATAACCTTATTCAAAACAGATATAGAAAATTTGGATGATGACCACTTTTTTATTTCTTGATCTCCTCATAGGGTATAATATGTAAACTTTTTTTCTGGAAATTAATAGATACTTCCTCTCCTGATGAAAATGCTTTGTGTTCCTGAGGATTAGTAATCTCGACAGTAAGGTGATCTTTATCTATTTTAATTTCGTATATCATACGTGAACCAAGGTAGATTAGCTGACGCACTATACCAGTAAGAGTATTTGGTTTTTTAGCTTCTAACTCTACAGATTCTGGTCGAATAATTAAAAATATTTTCTCTCCTTTTGAAAAAGAATCTTTTAAAGTAAAAACCTCATATTTTTTATTCTTCACTTCTACCAAAACTTTATCCTTAGATATTACATCCTCCACCCTCCCTTCTAAAAAGTTTGCTTTACCAATGAAATCAGCCACAAAATAGTTAACCGGATGAGCATAGATCTCCTGAGGAGTACCTATCTGTTGAATTTTACCTGCATTCATAATTACTACTCGATCGGAAAGGGTCATAGCCTCTTCCTGGTCATGGGTAACGTAGACAGAAGTTATTCCCACTCTCTGTTGTAATTTACGAATCTCTAACCGAGTGGATACTCGTAGTTTAGCATCAAGATTAGAAAGAGGTTCGTCAAGCAAAAGTACTTTTGGCTCCATTATTAAAGAACGAGCGAGACTGACTCTTTGTTGTTGTCCCCCTGAAAGGTGAGCAGGAGAACGTTCACTTAATCCCTCCAGTCCCACAAGACTTATAATTTTTTCTGTTTTTTCTCGAATGTTTTTCGCAGCTTCTCGGCGTATTTTTAATCCATAAGCAATATTCTCAAACACCGTCATATGGGGGAATAGTGCATAATTCTGAAATACCATTGTAGTAGGCCTCCGGTTAGGAGGTATTAAACTTATCTCTTTGTCTTCAATAAATATCTTACCAGATGTAGGAAACTCAAAACCTGCAATCATCCTTAAGGTCGTGGTCTTTCCACAACCAGATGGTCCTAAAAGAGTGATTAATTCTCCTTTTTTTACCTGAAGATTAACTTTATCTACTGCAGTAATAGTATTCTTCCCACTACCAAAAACTTTAGTAAGTTTTTCCAGAACAAGATAATCCTGTTTCATAATCCATCCTTTCGCTTAACTCCACTTATATTTAGCTAATAATTTCTATGTTTCTTGCTCCTTTGCCAATACGATTTACGATTAACTGAATAATTCCGAGGGCAATTAATACAATAAATATTACTGTTAAACTCATAGCTGCTGCCTGTGCATATTTAAAATTATCTACGAAACCCAATATAGCTACAGTAATCAGGTTCCATTTACCAGATACAACAAAAATTACTGCACTAATAGCAGTCATAGCCTTTACAAAACTATAAGCAAGGCCGGAAAAAAATGCCGGAGCAATCATTGGCAAAGTAATTCTACGAAATGTAATATTGCTATCTGCACCAAGATCAGTAGATGCTTCTTCAATAGAAGGGTCAATTTGTTGAAGTGAAGCAATTCCAGAACGTATCCCTACCGGCATATTTCTAAAAATAAGAAGAGTAATAATAATCCAGGCTGTTCCAGTTAATACAAAGGGAAATAAGATCGTTTTTTGGTTAAAAGCAAGAATGTATCCTATCCCTACAACCGTTCCAGGGACAGCAAAAGTCAACATAGAAATAAATTCCATAAGACCACGACCTATAAATTTTTTCCTGATAATAAGAAATGCCAGAAACATCCCTAAAATTCCGGTTATAGGAGTAGCTACGGTAGAAAGAGTTAAAGAATCAATGAGATAATCTTTGCCTACCTGAAACATTTCTATATAATTTTTTAAGGTAAGGGTAGAATCAACCCCCCAGAGAGTTTGTAAAGAGCCATATATAATCATTCCATAGAACAAAAAAATAATCCCGGTAAACCCCACACAACCAGTATAAATTGGTATTTTTATATACCATCCTACTTTTTTTACCATTGCCCCTGTCGGTTTCCCAGTCACGGTAACATAAGATCTCTTTGAAATCCAATACTTCTGGATGAAAAATGCTGTTAATGTAGGTAGCAAGAGGAGAATTGCCAAGGTTGAACCCCTGGAAAGATCATACATCCCAGTGATTTGTAAAAAAGCTTGTACTGAGAGAACCCTAAAATCTCCAGAAATAACCATAGGATTCCCAAAATCAGCTACAGATTGAATAAATACTAATAGCCAGGCACTAGCAATACCAGGAGTAGTTAGAGGAAGAGTGATGGTAGAAAATACTTTTATATCAGAAGCTCCTAGATCCATAGACGCTTCTTCTAATGCTGGATCAATAGCTTGAAGAATACCATATAGAACTAAAAATGCAGTCGGGGCATAAGCAATTGTTTCAACAATTATCAACCCTCCCAACCCATATATACTATAAGGACCTATAATTTTAATTAGATAAGGAGTAAGGCTCCCCGATCTTCCAAAAAGAAGAATAGCCGCCAGGGCAACTACAAAGGGAGGAGAAATAATAGGAAAGGTTGCAGTTGTCCGAAAAAAATTTTTAAAAGGCAAAGTAGTCCGGGTAAGGGCATAAGCAAAAATAAAGCCCACAATAGTTCCAATAGTTGCTGTACATACACCTAAAATCACGCTGTTTAGGAAAGGTTGAAAATAGTATCTTTTTGAGAAAATGGCTAAATAATTAGAAATATCTAACTTACCATTAGTATACAAACTGGTTTTGAAAACCTGAAATATGGGGAATGCCACAAAGGTCAACAAAAAATAGAATATAGCAAGTATGGATATAAATAGCAACGGTTCCTTCCATATTAACCGTAATTGTCCTATTATCTCTCGTATTTTTCTTTGTGTATTACTCATATCAGACCTCAGATATTTCATCAAGACGGTCAGGGGAGTAAACTCTTCTACCACTTTAGTTATTTCATTTCGTTTTTTATAACACTTTTTCTAGCAATCTTGTTAGAGTCTATTTTTATTTTCAAGTATGGAGATTTTTTTGAAATTCCGATACTTGAAAAAATATAGCAATCCCTGCTAATATAGCAATCAGCTCATAGCAGGGATCACTATAAATATTCATTCATTTATATCATCTATTTTGTCTTAGTGTAAAGCTCTAAGCTTTAATTATTTTCCTATTCTATCTCTCCAGGCAGTTACCAAAACATCTTTATTCTCTCCAGCCCAAACATGGTCATAATCGATTAATTTTACTTGATCCAAAGTTACAGACCCTTCAGCAACTGTGGCCTTAGGGTTAACCGGTAGACGATTATATTTCTGGAAGAGATTCTGTGCTTGTTTAGTAAAACACCAGTCAATGAATTGCTTCCCTAATTCCAGCTCTGGTCCTCCTTTAATCAAAGAAAGGCCACCTACTTCATAGCCAGTTCCTTCTAAGGGGAAAGTCATAACTACTGGATAACCTGCCTTTATACCTTTAGCCATAATATCGTGGGAAAAAGCAATCCCTACCGCTACTTCGCCTAAACCTACCATAGATATACAGGCAGTTCCTGATTTTGTATACTGTAGAATACTATGTTTATCAAATTCTTCCCACCAATCGAGGGTTTTTTCCAAACCAATCATTTGGACGAGAGTAGCATAGGTAGTATAGGCAGTACCTGAAGTGTAAGGGTAAGCCATTGCAACATTTTTTTCAAAAGCTGGATGTAAAAGATGGGACCAGGAAGTCGGTGCTTCTACATTATGTTCCTTTAAAAAATTGATATTAGAAACAAATCCAATAGCACCAGTGTAGAATCCTGTCCAAGCCCAATCTTTGGCATGTAATATCTCTGATAATTCGAAATCTGTGTTAGGTTTATAAGGTTCTAGCAGTCCTTTTGATGCTGCGTTTATATGAGAGGTGTTGGAACCAGCATGCCAGACACTGGCTTGAGGATTTGCTGCTTCAGCTTCTACTCGGGCCAGAACTTCCCCCGAAGACATTCTTACCCATTCTACATTAATCCCTGTCTCTTTCTCAAAGGCATCAATATAATATTTAGCTTCTTCTGTATCAAATGCAGTATAAATATGAAGTACTTTACCTGCTGCTAAACCCGATATAAGCACACTACCTACCATAACCATAACCAACAATAATGTTAAAATTAACTTTTTCATAAAAATTCCCTCCTAATTTTTTTTATGGGTTTTTACCCATATAGAATATAGAAATAGAATATATAATTTTATATTCCTTTTTATATTATACTACAATTTTTATCAACCTCCCTTCTTTTTTAAAAATATTTTATAATATAAGTAGCCTACCTTGGGGATTAAATTTTGCATACAAAGCCTTTCTTATCTCCTGTTTTTTTCTATAAGATTTTATGTGATCATAGCCCTCCTCCAACCAAGGTGGAGAAGTTAAGAGCGATTGATTAAATTCCTTTAAAAGTTTTTCTTCATATTCCCCTTTGTACTCCTTCTTTATAAATCGCTGAAAAGCTTCGGGAAAATTATTCCAGGCTTCTTGTTCTCGACCAGGGGGTGTGGGATAAAAAAGTCCGTTATTTACTTTTACTGCCTTTAAATCACCACTACCATCACCAATCATCAATACCTCATCATCTTCATAATTACCTGCCTTTTTTGCTACCTCAATGTGGTGTCCCTTTGATCCCATTTCCTGACCGGCAATAATCTGGACATATTGAGCAATCCCCTGGGCTTCCCAATAATTGGCTAAATCAGTATAGGGAGTTTTAGAGACAATTAATATATCTGCATATTGAGTCATTAATTCTAAACATTCTTTGACTTTATCAAAGGGAGGAATCTTGGCAGAAATATGCGGAAACATTCTATTTACTGCCTCACTCCAACCTAAAAGTTTATACAAAGCTAAATCCGTAGGATTTTGATTGAGGAATTTTTCTAAACTCGGATTCCCTAACCCTAACTTATTCTC
>CAYTKP010000037.1:0-7743 GCA_964438695.1 uncultured Atribacterota bacterium
CTCTATCCAGTAGAACTATCTGATAAAGATTATGGTCATATCCTCCAGAAGAAGACCTTTGTCTTACCACTTTTTTGATCAAGCCATATTCTATCAAAGTGTTGCGGTATCTGATTAAGGTTTTGGTGGTAGTGCCCATCCTTTTATTCAGGGTTTGAATGGAAGGCCAGGCGGTATCTTTTCCTTTATAGCAGTAACTTAAGAGCTGGAGATAGAGCATAGCTGGTCCAATACCTATCACACTTACCCATTGCGCTAAGAAATAATCCTGAATAGTAGTAAAAGAAATAGTTTGTTTAGCTGGTATTTTTCTTTCCATAGTTTTTACCTTTCTTTAAATAGTCTTTTAATTACAGGTTTCGGGTTGCAAGTTCCGAGTTGAGATTGCTTCGTTGCTTCGCCCGCAATGACAGAAAATATTTCCCCCTCTACTTATATAGATGCAAAAAAGAGACTAAAACGCAGCACCCTGATAAAAAAAATTTTAAAAAATAAACCACAGCAACAATAATAGGTAAGGATAGGGGAAATATTCCAGTAGGGTAGTGGAAAAATTTCATTGAGGGCTTGACAAATATAACGCATTGCAATATAAATAAAGATAAAGGGGGTATTATATTTATGACTGACTATGTTATCAAGAAATATGCGAATCGTAAACTATATGACACTAAAGAAAAGAAATATATTAATCTTGCTGGAATTTCCAGATTAATTCGAGAGGGGGAAGAAATAAAGGTAATTGATAATCAAACTAAAGAAGATATAACTTCTTTGATATTAGCCCAGATTATTGTAGAACAGGAAAAGACTAAGAAAATTATGCTCCCTTCAATTCTTTCTCCCTTAAAAATTTTAAAAATAGGAGGTGAAGATATGTTTAGATTAGGTAGAAAGATGTTCCTTGCTGGTTTAGGTTTAGCTTCTCTTACCAAAGAAAGAGCTAATGAAATAGCTCAAGAGCTAATTGAGAAAGGTGAATTAAGTCAAACTGAAAGCAAAGAATTTGTGATGGACCTTATGGACAAAGCTGAGAAAGAGAAAGACAAATTATTAGAAAAAATAAAACCTGAAATTAATAGATACTTAGAGAAGATGAATTTTGCTTCTAAAGAATATGTAGATAAATTAGAAAAAAAGATTGATGATCTGGGAGAAAAAATAGATAAACTATCGCAGAAAATTAAGTAGAAGCATTCATCTTAGATTACATTTTTTTGCGGGGTAGCAGAAGAGATGCCCTTTTTCCCAAAACTATTTAAGATCCTGTTTCATTGTTTACAATAACGATGCTTTAAAAAGATTTGTAAAAGAAAGGGGAGCAAATCGGTTATATATTAGAGCAGAATGTGTACTCTTAGATGGTAGCAAGTATAGCATAAACAATAGAGAAATAAAATTTATTTGTTTGCCTAATTTTATTGCAATAATAAAAGAGATGTGGTAATATATAAAAAATTTAATTGAGTATGTAGGGAAATGAAAAATTTGCATTTTAAGGAAAAAATGAATTTATCGAGTGGGTATTATTACTATTATTACTATTATCTTCAGGAGGTAAATGCCTGAATGATGGTGTAATAATAGTGATTAAATCACTTATCTTTTAACCATGGGCGGTTGCCTTCTGAGAGGTAGCTACCCATGGTTTTTTGTTTTATTAAACAGAAAAGCTATGGGTAGAATAACATAATTCCCCATGGCTTTTTTTATTTCTTTTACTAACAGAACAGTATTACTTAGAAAAAAATAATTTTCTAAAAAAAGGGGGTGATTAATGATTTATCTGATAAAATATTTTAGTTCATTTTCAGGTGTAAAGTTTGAAGAAATTTTTAGTAATTATAAGAAAGGAGATAATTTATGAAAAGTATAATTAGAGATTTATTAAAACTGTTAGCAATTGTTTCTTTGGTGGGTTTGTTAGGAAGTTCATTGGTTTTTGCCGCTCCACTAAGAATTGGAATTAGTCAGATTGTGGAACATCCAGCATTAGATGCTGCCCGTGAAGGTTTCATTGAAACCTTAGAAGAGGCGGGATATAAGGCAGGAGAAGAGGTTATCTACGACATGCATAATGCTCAGGGGGATTTTAATAATGCTATTTCCATTGCTCAGAAATTTAAAGATGAACAGGTAGATATGATTCTGGCTATTGCAACTCCAGTTGCTCAAGCAACTGCTCAGGTAGTTAAAGATATTCCTATAATAATTACTGCTGTCACTGACCCTGTAGCAGCTAACTTAGCTCAAAGCTGGGAGAGCTCGGGAAATAATATTACTGGAATGAGTGATGCTGCGCCCACAGGATTACAGATAAAATTAATTCCTAAATTTTTGCCAGAAGCTAAAAATGTGGGGACTATTTATAATGCTGGGGAAGCAAATTCAGTGGTTCAGATTGAAGAGGTGAAAAAGACCTGTAAAGAGATTGGACTTAATCTGATAGAAGTGACAGTAAGTAATTCCAGTGAAGTCTTGATGGCTGCCCAGTCTCTGGCTGGGAGAGTAGAGGCGATATATATTGCGACAGATAATACCGTAGTATCTGCATTGGAATCGGTAGTAAAAGTATGTAATCAAGAGAAGATTGCTTTAATTGTGGCTGATCCCAGTACGGTGGATAAAGGTGCTTTGGCATCTTATGGAATAGATTATTTTAATTTAGGTAAAAAAACTGGTGAAGTAGCCCTGAAAGTTATTAAAGGTGTCAAACCATCTGACCTTCCCATTCAGACCATAAGTGATCCGAAAGATCTACAATTCGTGGTGAATTTAGATGCTGCAAAAGTACTAGGGCTTTCAGTAAGTGAAGAGATATTAAAAGAAGCGGATAAAGTTATCAAAGAAGGAAAAGTATTGTAATCAATCTATTAATTAAAGAAGAAAGGGATCAGGTAAAATGACTATTAGTCTTTTATTACATGCTTTAGAACAGGGGTTAATCTTCGGAATTATGGTATTAGGAGTATTTATCACTTATAAGATTTTAGATTTCCCCGATTTGACTGTTGATGGAAGCTTCCCTTTGGGGGCAGCGGTAGTTGCTAAGATAATTTTTTCTGGAGGAGACCCCTTATGGGGAACTTTTTTAGCTATAATTGCTGGTTCTCTTGCTGGTATAATTACTGGGTTATTACATACTAAATTAAAACTTACCAATCTTTTGTCTGGAATTTTAACTATGACCCTTCTCTATTCAATTAATTTAAGAATTATGGGAAAACCAAACATCCCTTTATTAGGGAAGGAAACCTTGTTAGAAGAGATAAAAATTCATTTCCCCAATATCTCGATGAATTATCTGATCCCTTTCTTCTTCCTCTTTTTGGTGATAATATTAAAGTTTATCTTAGATTTATTTTTTTCTACAGAGATAGGATTGGCTATTATTGCAACTGGAGACAATGAACAGATGATCAGGAGTCTGGGAACAAATACAGATATGACTAAGATTATAGGACTTTGTTTATCCAATGCTTTGGTAGCTCTATCCGGAGCTTTTTTTGCTCAATATTCTGGATTTGCTGATGTAAATATGGGTTTAGGCACAGTAGTTGCTGGTTTAGCTTCCGTAATAATCGGTATCAGTATTATTAGAGTTCCTACTATCTTTTGGAGAACTATCGCCGTAGTAATAGGGTCCCTGATTTATCGTTTTATTATGATAATTGCTTTGCGTTATGGTTATAGATTGGGCTTTAAACCCGGAGATTTGAAATTAATTTCCGTTTTGTTAGTAGTAATAGCTTTATCTATTCCTATTATTAAACATAAAATCGATTTTATCACCAGTTTTAGTTTGGGGAGAAAAGACTTACAAAATAATCAAGAAAAAGAGGTTTAAGTTTATGTTGGTAATCAAGGGATTAACCAAATATTTTGCTAAAAATACTCCACATGAAGTATTGGCTATAAATAACTTTAACTTAAGAGTAAAAAAAGGTGATTTTATTACCATAATTGGTAGTAATGGTGCTGGTAAATCTACCCTTCTAAATTTAATTGCTGGGACTTTACAACCAGACCAAGGGGAGATTAGATTAGACGGGAAAATAATCACTTATCAACCTGAATATCAAAGAGCTCGCTGGATTGGTAGAGTTTTCCAAAATCCTCTTTTAGGAACGGCTCCTTATATGAGTATAGAGGAAAATTTAGCCCTCTCATTAAAGAGGAAAAGAAGGGGATTGAAGTTAGGCCTGAACAAATACTTAAGAAAATATTTTCGAAGTAAGTTGAGTGAATTAGAGCTTGGGTTGGAGAAGGATCTTACTAAAAAAGTAGGTTTACTTTCAGGAGGTCAAAGGCAGGCGATGACTATGATGATGGCAACTATGTTTAAACCGAAAATTTTACTTTTAGATGAACATACGGCAGCTTTGGATCCCGAGAGTAGCAAGAAGATTATGAAAATTACCAAAGAACTTGTAGCGGAGCGAAAAGGTGACCTAATTACTTTAATGGTTACTCATAATATGAAACAAGCATTGGAAGTAGGTAATCGAACGGTAATGATGGATAGAGGATACAATATCTTCGATATTCAAGGAGAGGAAAGGAAAAAAATTGATATAAATTATCTCTTAAATCAATTTTCTAAATTACGAAAACAAGAGTATATAGAAGATCGTATGGTTTTAGGATAATTAGAGGGCTTTATTGCTTTTAGATTTCAGTCTTGCTTTTTTATTATATGAAATATATAATTATATAATATGAAAGAATCCCCAAAGAAGATAAATATATAGGATATTACAGAACAAGACTACTTTAAAGCCATAAATGAAAATACTAAAAGTTCTAGGTTTTTGTAATATTATTAACTATTTTTATTTTTTTAAAAAAGAAAGTGCTAACAAAAAAATAGGGGAATAAAATAAAATGAAAGAGACATATGAAGAAGAAGTTAAGTCTCTTTGGAGAATATTTAAACTTATATCCAAAGCCGAAAAGCCTGAGCAGATTGCCTCAGGAATTTCAAGAGAAGCAACCAAGATATTAGATGGAGATTCTGCCTTTTTCTGGTTATTTGGGGAAAAGGATTTAAATTTAGTGGAAGAATATAAGCTCAGCAGGGAGTATAAATCTAAAATTTCTCTAAAAGCAGAGGAAGAATTTATAAAGAAAAATATTAAGATAGATCAGACTTTTTCCTCTTCAAATATAGAAAAAGATTCTTGGATTCTTTTTCCTGAAATACTCAAGAGTGAAGGGATAGCTTCTTGTATATGTGCTCCAGTGAGTATAGGAAATAAGCTACTTGGCATCCTTGCGGTTTTTACTAAAAAAAGTAAAACTTGGACAAAAAGAGAAAATAGAATAATAAAACTGCTTGCAGAACAAAGTGCTTATATTTTAGAAAAGGCAAAACAGCTAAAGCATTTAAAAGAAAATTCTATTAGAGATGGATTAACTGGTCTTTATTCCAGGCTTTATTTTTTAGCCAGAGCACGAGAAGAGATTGCAAAATACCCCAGAAAAAATGAATATGTATCTGTTTTATTCTGTGACCTGGATAAATTTAAAGATTATAACAGGATAGAAGGTTATGCCGAAGGAGATAGGCTTCTCTGTTTGACAGCAAAATCTATAAACTCTTCTCTAAGGAAGGGCGATACTCTATGTAGATATGGAGGAGATGAATTTACCGTACTTCTTCCTAACACAAATCCCTTCCAAGCTGTAAAAATTGCTAAAAGAATACATAAAGCTTTCCTTAAAACAATAAATGCTGAAAGATGTTCTCTTGCCATAAATATGTGTATTGGAATAGCAACTTATCCTATTCATGGCAGTTCTATTGAAGATATTATAGCCAAAGCCGACCAAACTACGACTTTTGCTAAACGTGGTTCTACAGGTAAAAAGATATTTGTCTGGAATGAATGGAAGGTAAAATCTGATATTTCAAAGTTTTTTGAAAAAGACCTTATTCCTGAGGTAATCTATGCTTTGGCTGAAGTTGTGAATATAAAAAACGGATATCCTAGCGAGCATTCAAAACTTGTATCAGAACGAGCTTCCCGTTTAGCAAAAAAGATAAGGTTAGGGGCAAAAAGCATAAGGACAATAAAGACTGCTTCTCTTCTTTATGATATAGGTAAACTTATTGCCCCGGGCCATATTTTAAATAAACCCGCTCCTTTAAATCAAGAAGAATGGGAGATTATTAAGAGAATTGCTGAAAACAGTGTTAGGATAATAAGATATATTAAAGGGCTAGAAAATGTGATCCCTGTAGTTAGGGAGATTCGGGAAAAATGGGATGGTAAAGGATATCCAGATGGATTATCTGGAGAGCAAATATCCCTTGAAGCCAGAGTGATAGCTTTGGCAGATGCATATCAGGCACTTATTTCTACTAGACCCTACCGCAAAAAGCTTAGCAAAGAGGAAGCGATAAAAAAACTACAAGAAGAAGCAGGGAAGAAGTTTGATCCAAAACTGGTTCAAGAATTTATCAAAACCCTACCTTAATTTTTAGCATAATCTTATATTAAGAACTTAAAAAGAGACAAAATAGCATTGATTATTAAATAATTTTTTTCTTGCAAATCTTGACTAATTTTATTATAATTTTAAGTCAAGATCATTAATATAGGGAAAAATACAATATTTGCTAAATATTTGTTAATAGATGATTTATATAGTTTTATGGCAATTTATGGAGGTCTATTATTCATGCTGACAAAATCTGTTTTAGATGCAATAGGAAACGTCCCTTTAATTCAATTAAAAAAGATATCTTCAGGAAATGTATTTGTAAAGGCCGAACATTTAAATCCTGGCGGAAGTATCAAAGATAGAGTAGCAAAGTATATTATTGAAATGGCAGAAAAAGAAGGAAAGCTTAAACCAGGGATGACTATTATAGAAGCTACTTCAGGAAATACTGGAATTGGTTTAGCTCTGGTAGGGGTGCAGAAAGGATATAAAGTAATTTGTGTGATGCCAGAAAATATGAGTGAAGAACGGAAGAAAATAATCCGAGCTTTTGGAGGAGAAATTATTTTTACCTCGGCTAAGGGAAGTTTACCAGAAAGTATAAAAAAGTTGAAAGAAATTACTAATGCTCAACCGGAAAAATATTTTATTGCCAATCAATTTGTTAATCCACATAACCCCGAAACACATTATCGACAGACTGCTCCCGAAATTTGGCGAGATATGAAAGGGAAGATAGATGTTTTTGTTGCCGGAGTAGGAAGTGGAGGGACACTTCAAGGAATTGGAAAGTTTTTAAAAGAGAAAAATCCTAAAGTGAAAATTGTTGCTGTAGAGCCAAAGAATTCCTCAGCCTTATTGCACAGAGAGCCAGGTCTACATCAAATCCAAGGAATAGGCGATGGTTTCGTCCCTGATGTTCTGGATATAAATTTGGTAGATATGGTTTTTACTGTTAGTGATGAAGAAGCTACAGAAACCACCAGACAATTATCGAAAGAGGAAGGATTGCTGGTAGGTACCTCATCCGGTGCCAATGTCTTTGCCGCTCTTCATATGGATAATGGGCGAAATAGAGTGGTTACCGTACTACCTGACCGAGCGGAAAGATATTTCAGCACTGCACTGCTTTAAGAGATTTCACGATATTATTTAAATGAAATTAAAATATTGGACCTGGTTTTTATTGGAGAAGATTAAAGGCCTACCGTTTGCCGATCTCTACGCCAGACCATTACCTAATACTACGGCCAAAAACACACAATTCCCATTGTACAACCTAATGGAGAAATAGTA
>CAYTKP010000038.1:0-7474 GCA_964438695.1 uncultured Atribacterota bacterium
GAAATTAATACAGAAAACACGCCACTTTATGTTCTGCTGAAGCTTGCTTCAATTTTGGCTTTTCTTGAGTACACCGTTCCATTTTATATGGACATCTCGGTGCGAAAAGACAAGCATTTGGTGGATCAATAGGAGATGTTAATTCACCTTGTAACAAGATCCCTTTGGAAAGCTTTCTCAATCTTGGATTTGCAATTGGTATAGAATCGAGTAAACCTTTTGTGTATGGGTGTAATGGATTATCAAAAAGATCGTCTGTTTTAGCAACTTCAACGATGTTTCCAAGATACATTACAGCAATTTTGTCACTTATGTATTTAACAACAGCTAAATCGTGAGAGATAAGCAAATAAGTTAAGCCGAAAGATTGTTTTAGTTCAACCAGAAGGTTTATTATCTGCGCTTGAACAGAAACATCTAAAGCCGAAACAGGCTCATCGCATATCAAAAACTTTGGTTTTAAAACCAGTGCTCGAGCAATACCTATTCTTTGTCTTTGTCCACCAGAAAACTCATGAGGATACCTCGTAAGATATTCTCTTTTTAATCCAACAACTTGTATCATTTCCGATGCAAGATTCTTTCTTTCACGCGCTGATACTTTTTGGTTTTTCAATCCCTCGGTAATAATATCGAGTACAGTCATCCTCGGGTTCAGGGAGCTGTATGGATCTTGGAAAATCATTTGTATCTTGGGCCTAAATTTCTCAAAGTCCGAATTCTTCAAACTGAACAAGTCTATCTTCTGACCGTTCTCAGAAAAATAGAATCTTCCTCTGGTTGGCTCATAAAGCCTCACAAGCAATCTACCAAGGGTAGTTTTACCGCATCCCGATTCTCCAACTAAACCTATCGTCTCACCATCCTTTATTTTCAACGAAACTCCATCCACTGCTTTTAACAGCGACTTGCCTTTTATTCTTTCTTTAAGAGTAAACCATTTTGATACATCCACTAATTCACACAATGTTTCACTCATAGACTCTATCCTCCGACTCATAAAGCCAGCATTTAACCAGATGTTTATCCGAAATTTTCATTTCTGGTGGCTCTTTTTGCGAACATAAAGGTATCTTCTTTTGGCACCTTGGATGAAATCTGCATCCTTTTGGATATCGATTTGGACTGGGCACGGCACCCTTTATACTAACGAGTTTCTTTTGCTGATCAGATCGCAGATCAATTTTTGGGAGTGATCCAAGTAGTGCCTCGGTGTAAGGATGGAGTGGATTTTCAAACAACTCGTACACATCCGTTTTTTCTACTATTTGGCCTGCGTACATAACTGCTACACTATCACAAAACTCAGAAACCACACCTAAATTGTGAGTTATCAAAATTATGGAAGTTCCGAACTTCTCCCTGAGCTCTTTCATAAGTATGAGTATTTGAGCTTGAATCGAAACATCAAGGGCCGTTGTAGGCTCATCTGCTATGAGTAATTTTGGTTTACAGGCAAGCGCCATAGCTATCATCACACGCTGTCGCATTCCACCAGAGAATTGGCTGGGATACTGTTTAACTCTTTGCTGTGGTTCTGGTATTTTGACACTTTTGATCATTTCAAGAACGTTTTTCTCTATTTGTGCTTTAGTCATGGCTTCATGCAGCTCAAACACTTCTCTTACCTGCCAGCCAACAGTATAGACAGGATTCAGTGATGTCATGGGTTCTTGAAAAACCATTGAAATTGATTTACCTCTTATCTTATACAGATCTGACTTTGGAAGCTTTAAAAGATCTATGTCTTCGAATAATATTTTAGATTCACTGCCAACAAAAGCATTTCTTGGAAGCAATCTTGTTATCGCGTATGCAGTCACAGATTTCCCGCAGCCAGATTCACCCACCAAACCCAATGTCTCACCTTTTTGAAGCGAGAAATTCACTCCTTTGACCGGAACTATAGTCCCCATGTTGGTTTTGAAACCAACGGAAAGGTTTTCAACCTTCAGAAGCTCCATTCTTTTCACCTCAAGATTCACTCACAAATCTCGGATCAAGTGCGTCTCTCAGCCCATCTCCGAGAAAGTTGACACTCAAAACAACCAAAAATATCATGAACCCAGGAAAAAATATCAGCCACCATGGCGTCTGGGACGCGTGTCCTTTTGAAAGAATGTAAGTCATTGCTTTTTGAAGCATATTGCCCCACGATGGTGTTGGAGGTTGAATACCCAGTCCCAGATAACTGAGAGAAGATTCCGCCAATATCGCATAAGACAAATTCAATGTCGCGGAAACAATAGTTATCGGTATGACATTTGGCATGATATGCCTGAAGAGTATTTGAATCTTTTTCGTCCCCGCAACACGTGCTGCCATGATAAAATCATTTTCTCTGACAGACAGCACTACGCTACGAACCAGACGCGCAACACCCATCCAGCCAAAGATTGCCAGAACAGATATCGTGTTGAAGAGACCAGGGCCAAACACAAGAGTCAGTATTAACAACACAGGAAAAGAGGGAATAGATAACATTACATCAACAAACCTCATAAGTAGCCTATCGACTATTCCACCGAAGTATCCAGAAAACAAACCCACTAACAAACCTATACCGGTTGATATAAGTGAAGAGCACACTCCTACCAAAAGTGAAATCCTTCCACCATAGAGAAGTCTTGCAAAAACATCTCTTCCCAGCTCGTCTGTTCCAAGAATATGTCCTGAACTTAACGGCGGTACAAGCAGGGCGGTGAAATCCATCTCATCGTAGGCAACCCGCACGAAAAACGGCCCTACAACAACCAGCAAGACTATCATAGTCAAGACAATTAGTCCAAAAAACGCTAATTTGTGACTCAAAAACTTTCTCCTCACCAACTGCCAATAGGAACCTATGGGAACAATATCGGTGTTTTCTTCTATGTGATCAATCTGTTTCTTTGTAGCAAATATCACCGCTCACACCGCCTTACTTCCGAGCCTAATTCTTGGATCTACTAACACGTAGAGAAAATCAGCCAAAAGGTTTGAAAGCAGAGTGACTATTGTTATAAACATCAGACAGTTAATGGCCAAATTATAGTCACTTGCTAAAACAGCCTCGTACATCAGCCTGCCCATGCCAGGCCATGAAAATATCGTCTCAACGATCAGCGCTCCCCCAAAAAAGTATGGTATATCAAGAGCTATTATGGTTATTATGGGAATCATAGCGTTTCTCAGAGCATGCCTTAAAATAACTCTCTTATCGGGAGCTCCTTTTGAATACGCAGTTCTGATGTAATCTTGATCGAGTACCTCTAAAAGTGAGGTTCTTATGTACCTCACCCAGTAAGCAACTTGGACTAATCCTAAAACAAGAGAAGGCAAGGCAAGGTGTTTTAATTTATCAACAAAGATATTCCAGCTTCCGCTTATTCCATAAGTTTGAACTCCTGCTGCTGGAAACCAACCAAGAAAGACCGAGAAAACTATGATTGCCATAAGAGCAAACCAAAAAGTTGGGAGTGAAATACCTATAAAAGCAAGCACTGTGAAAAAGTAGTCCAGAAAAGAATATTTCTTCACTGCTGAGTATATTCCGATCGGGAACGCAACGATCAAACCAATCAACCACGCGGTGACAGTGAGCATCAAAGTGTTAGGAAGGCGCGATTTTATTAATTTAAGCACTGGTAACTTATACATAGAAGAATAACCAAGATCACCTTTAAATAAGCTTTTCAGCCAAAAAAAATACCTAACAATCAGCGGATCATCAAGGTGATAGTATTCTCTCAACTTAGCTATCCGCTCAGGATCCTGAACAATCACTCTTGGATTTTCAACTCGGCTGTACAGCAAAGGATCTCCCGGCATAGCATTGAGTATAAAAAAAATTATCATAGAGATTAAGAAAAAGACAGGTATTAACTCACCAACACGACGAAAAAAGTAAGATATCACATTACATCCTCCCGAGAACGTACTGCGATGTATGCAAACCAGCCAGCAATTGTATCGAAACAAGATCCTTTATAGGTATTGCTTTGTAGTTGAGATTGTCGTTTAAGAATTTCAAGTTAGCTTGAAATCTTTCCTCTAAACGATCCAGTGTATCCACAAGCTTTTGGTTGGTGCTGCTCCTAAGAGCATCCTTTATCAATCTCTTGAATATGCCCAGCGATAAAGTCCTGTAAAACTTTGAAACCAATGTGTTGTCAAAAACTTCTGCCACAGTAGCCGGCCTTAGCAACGTTGTGTCTGTCTCTATCCAATTTTTCTCTGCTTCCAAATGCTTGGGACCTAATCTAACCTGCTGACTTATAGGTTCATAGAAGGGAGAAGACTCGTCAACCAAATCACACACTTTGTCGAAATTCTCTGCTAAGAAATGCAAATGCTCTTCAGAATCTCTCAAATTCATACTCCTTGCTTCCTTACGTGTGATGTCCGCTGGTGAAAGGTCTTCTATTCTACTATCGTAGTAGTACGGCACCTCACATACCAATGAAAAGGTATTTGCTACTCGAGCAGCATATTCATCAGAACATGCACCCGCTTGGATAACAGAGGCAGGGTCCGCATTTAGATGTTTCTCAAGATAATCATATTCGTCTGTGATTGGCGAGAGTTTGTAGACAGCTTTTGAAAGTTCTTCTAAGTACGGCACTTCCGGTTCACCCAAAGCTAACGGTACAGAGAACATATGTGGTATTCGCTCAAATTTCTCAAACAATTTCTTTTCCCCATCAGTAATGTAGTAATAAACACCGCCAAAACCAGCATTGTGAAGTGAGTACATGAACTGGGGTTTTTCTTCTTCAATCAACTTCATTAAGACTTGTGTTTCTGGTAAAGGCGCATCAAAGTGCAGAGTTTTGTAGTGAACGGGGAAAGTCCATTCAACTTGCTGGTGACTCGCTGGTCTGTAAAAATTCTCGGCATAGCAAGCAATGGATTGGGGATTGTCGAACCAGCCTTCGTTTAGCACTGTTCCATCCACATCAATACTTTTCACTATGTACCAGGTATATCCAAGAGATTCCCTAAGTTCATCATTCCTGGCAAGCTCTTCAGAAAGCCAATCGAGCATCATAGCACCTATTGGTTCATTTGGATGCGGACAGCCGAAAGCAAGCGCTGTTTTCTCACCACTTCCAATTTTCATGACGAGTATATCTCTACCTTTACGAGATTTGCCCGCGACATCAATTTCGACAATCTTCGGATATCTTTCGGCAAGTTCTACAGCACGTTGATTCAGTTCCTCAACTTTAAAGAACCTCTTGTAATTTGGAATAGATTCAACCAATTCTTCAAAATTCATTAACTATTCCTCCTATGGAAGAACTGGGGCAGAACTTCAGCCCCAGTTCAATTAATTAAAGTTGTCAGTGCTGTTCTTCGTCAATGTACCAGTTGTATATGATCCAACCTAAACCACTGTCGTACGTTGAGCTGAAGCTTTTGATGTATTTCTTAGCGAAGTGTGGCGTCGGATCAGAAATAAGTGGCAGAACGGGTAAGTCATTTGTCCAGAGTGCAAAATGCTCTTCGTAAAGCTCTAAACGTTTCTTGAAATCCACTTCTGTTGACATCTTTTGAAGAACTTCATCATTCTTTTTGTTAGACCATCCCGTGTAATTCGTTCCTCCCCATCCATTTTCTTCCGAGGGGATCATGTCTGTACCCCAGTAATTTGGAGCCTCATCACTCACACCATAACCCCAACCGGTTAGCCAGGCGTCAAACTTGCCCATTGGAGCTTGATCCCAAATAACTATTGCAGGTTTCAATTCAATTTTTACCGAGATACCGATTTTTTTCAGCATACCTTGTATGAGCTGGCACATTAATTCATCTTGTTCACTTCCAGCACCTGCAATCAAAGTGAACTCAAAGATCTTCCCATCCTTCTCCAATAGGCCTTGCTTGTTCTTTCTCCAGCCGGCTTGATTCAACAATTCCTCAGACTTCTTTGGATCGTAAGTGTATCTCTTGATTTTGTCACTTTTAAGAGCGTCTCTCATCATATGAACTGGCGTGATCCAAGTATCGACTATCTCACCTTTTCCAAAGAAAACGATGTTGTTAATCTGCTCTCTGTCTATGGCGTGCATTATTGCCTGTCTGACTCTAACATCTGCAAAAAGCGGGTGAGGCTGTGAAAGGTCATCCGGATTTCTGAAATTCAAATCCAAAGTCCATTCCGCAACATTTGGGGTGAAATACACATTAAATATGTCTGACCTTTCGTTTGCGAGTTGCATACTCTGTTTTAAATCCAAGGTGTATCTTCCAAAGTCTATCTCACCTTTGAGTGTCATCGCAAAAATAACTGAGCTGTCAGGTACAATTCTCATTACAATCTCATCTATGTTCGGTCTTCCCATGTAGTAATCATCGAAAGCCTCAAGGACTATGTATTGACCTTCAACATATTCTTTGAACTTGTATGGTCCAGTCATGACAGGGTTAGAGGTAACTTTTTTGACAAATTCATCCCAATTTCCGGTTTTCTTGGCTTCCTCAAAATCTGCCCTGAAAAGATGCTCAGGAAGCTGGAACCATCCGTAGTAATAAGAGTACACAGATGAACCAAGCTCGGCTCCAGGAGTAGGATGTGAAAGGTGTATTGTGAAAGTGTAATCATCTAAAACGTCGACTCCTTGAACCATTTTTTCAAAATAGTTCGACGTGACAGGTGCATCTGAAGTCATAACTTCCCACTGGAATTTCGCATCTCTCGCAGTAACAGGAGCGCCATCATGCCATTTCATTCCTTTTCTAATTTTGAATGTTATTGAAGCTGTTCCGTCGTCGTTTATTTTGATTAGCCCATTTTCAAGGCTTGGGATCTTTTCGATCATTCTTGGATGATAAAAGCCATCTTCATCTGTACCGGTGTACCCATCGCCTATGATATTGCAAATAGTCCATGTCAAACCAGAGGAAGTAAACAAAGTGTTGAACCCTTTTGGATCAGCTGTAACAGCCGTTACAATCCTTCCACCTTGCTTTGGAGGATAAAGGGCCATGTAAAAAGATCGTGCAGCTTCTTCTCTTGTTATTGGAGAAAATGGTTCCAATTTGTGCCCATACCTGTAATCCAACAGTTGCCTATTGCTTCTAAACGCCAGTGTGAAAGCTCCTATTGCCTCATCAGGTACCAAATCCTCATCGTTAGCTAAGGTACATATTTCAGTGAATTTCGAAGCTTCTTGCTCAAGTCCAAGCACCTTTACCAGAGTGATTATGAAATCCTTTCTTAAAACGGGATCATCGCCTGTTTTAACCAGATTTTCTTTACCTGGGAAAGCCTTTGCGATGGCTTCCTTGAACTCGGTGTAGCTCAGCGGAGAATCGTCAATCTTGGTAAGAATTCCAAGTTTCTGAATAACAGGAGCTGCCTCTTGTACACTAATTTGACCAAAAACTAATCCAAGCAACGCGAAAACTATCAAAAATGTGAAACCTTTCCGCACCGAAAACACCCCCTTTTTCTGAGTATGTTAGCATAACACTCAATTTGAGTCAACAA
>CAYTKP010000039.1:0-6989 GCA_964438695.1 uncultured Atribacterota bacterium
ATTGATATCGTAGAAAATATTGCCATCGAAAGAGCAAAAGAAATATTTAAAGCTGAACATGCCAATGTTCAACCACATTCTGGTTCACAGGCTAATATGGCGGTTTATTTTAGTGTTTTGGATGTAGGGGATACTATTTTGGCAATGAATCTATCTCATGGTGGTCATCTTACTCATGGAAGTCCAGTAAATTTTTCTGGTAGATTTTTTAATATCATTCCTTACGGAGTAGATAAAGAAACTGGAAGAATTGATTATGATTGTTTGAGAGATCTTGCTATAAAAAATAAGCCTAAAATGATTGTTGCTGGAGCAAGTGCTTATCCCAGAGAAATAGATTTTTCGATCTTTAGGTCTATAGCCGATGAAGTAGGGGCATACTTGATGGCTGATATTGCCCATATTGCGGGTTTGGTTGTTGCTGATCTCCATCAAAGCCCTATTCCATATTGTCATTTTGTAACTACCACTACCCATAAAACTTTAAGAGGACCACGCGGTGGTTTAATTTTATGCACAGAAGAGTATGCTCGTTCAATAGATAAAACTATATTCCCCGGGATCCAAGGAGGACCTTTGATGCATGTAATTGCCGCTAAAGCCGTTTGCTTTAAGCAAGCAATGACCGAAGAGTTTAAAGAATATCAGAAGCAAATTATTAAAAACGCTAAGGCATTAGCAAATAATTTAATGAAATTAGGTTATAATTTAGTATCTGGAGGAACTGATAATCATTTAATGTTAGTAGATTTAAGAAATAAGGGGATTACTGGAAAACAAGCAGAAAATGCTTTAGAAGAAGCTGGAATTACAGTTAATAAAAATACTATCCCCTTTGATCCCCAAAAACCTATGATTACCAGCGGAATAAGAATTGGGACTCCAGCAGTTACCACTCGAGGGATGGAGGAGAAGGAGATGGAAGAAATAGCAGAGATGATTGATATAGTATTAAGTAATATAGAAAACCGGGAAATAAAAGAAGAAGTAAGAAGAAAAGTCGAAAATCTTTGTGGAAAATTTGTATAGAATGAATGTTTATGAGTAATAAAATGTAGGAGCATTATGCATTGTGTCCTGCAATATATCCTAAAATAAAGAATTAAACAAAAGGGAGGTTAAATTTGATTTCTACTAGTGATTTTAAGAAAGGACTAACTATTGAATTTAAGGGAGAGATTTATAGTATTGTTGATTTTCTTCATGTAAAACCAGGTAAGGGCGGAGCATTTGTTCGCACTAAGCTAAAAAATATCAAAACTGGTTTAGTGGTGGATAAAACTTTTAGAGCAGGAGAAAAAATGGAGCAAGCTATAATCGATCGGAAAACTATGCAGTATTTATATAATGATGGTCAAAATTATCATTTTATGAATAAAGAGACCTATGAACAGATATCATTACCCAAAGAGCAAATAAGTGAAATAGGTGAGTTTCTTAAAGAAGGAGAAGATGTCGAAATTGTATTTTGTAAGGGTGTAGTGATAAGTGCGGAATTACCTAATTTTATGAATTTAAAAGTAATTAAGACTATGCCAGGAGTGAAGGGCAATACTGTATCTGGAGCGCTTAAACCAGCTACATTAGAAACTGGGGCAATAATTCAAGTTCCCTTATTTATAAAAGAAGGTGATACAATTAAAGTAGATACCAGGGAGAAGAGATATATAGAAAGAGTATAATTTAGTATCGCGTATCGAGTATAGTATAGAGTAGTATCAAGTGAAGAAAATTAGAATTAAGAGGTAGAGGCACGATGTATCTTGCCCAGAAATAGAGGTATATTGCATATGTCCTCAATGATATATATATAAAACAGTAGGATAGGCATCTCGCCTGTCATACTATACGCTATCCGCTATATGCCATACGAGATACGATAGGTGGGTGAAATAAGCAATGCAAACCATTAAAACTGAACTGGGGGAAATAAATATTTCTAAAGAAACTATCAGATATATTGTTAGTTTAAATTTGGTTGATGTTAAAGGTGTGGTAGGGAATAAAAAAACAGTTATAAATGAAATAACCGAAATGTTAATGGGGAACACTAATATAATTAGTAATGCCTCAAACAATATAAAAATAGAAATAAAAGATAATAAAATTTTTATTGATTTGTTTACTAAAATAAAATATGGAGTAAGGATACCAGACATAGCCTGGGATATTCAAAATAGAATTAAAGAAGAATTGATAAGAAAAATTG
Organism: uncultured Atribacterota bacterium; assembly: GCA_964438695.1. GTDB lineage: Bacteria > Atribacterota > Phoenicimicrobiia > Phoenicimicrobiales > Phoenicimicrobiaceae > Phoenicimicrobium. The sequence continues at coordinate 2,210 of CAYTKP010000039.1, forward strand.
GGACAGATGCTAGCGAGATAAATATCCATATTCAAGGGATACAGTTTCCCAAAAAAGCACAGAGTAAAAAAGAATTAGTTGCCCCTGAGCTATTCATACAAGTTTTCTGAGGAAACAGATTAATATACAACCCCTTTGAAAGGAGAGGTTAAGAAGAATAATGGGAGGAAGAAGATTATCTCGTGAGTTGGCATTACAAGTATTATTCCAAATTGATTTAGTTAATGCTAATTTAACAGAAAGTTTAAGATATGTATTTGAAAATAATACATATTCTGAAGAGGTAAAAGAATTTACTTTAAATATAGTCAAAGGAGTAATGGGTAATTTAATAGAAATAGATAAAACAATTAAAAAGAACACTGATAACTGGTCTTTGGAAAGAATTAATAATATAGATCGAAATATTTTACGTATAGCAATTTACGAGATTTTATTTAGAGATGATATTCCCAAAAGTGTTTCCATTAATGAAGCAGTTGAGATAGCTAAAAAATATGGCACAGAAAGTTCATTTAGTTTTGTAAATGGTGTTTTAGGCAAAATAGATAAGAAAACAATAAAGATTAAAGAAAAATAATGCTATGATCAATCAAAATGATGCAAAAATATATACAGTTTCAAAGATAAATAGATATATAAAAGCCCTCTTTGAAGGTGATTACCACCTACAGAATGTATGGATATTGGGAGAGATTTCGAATTTTAAATTACATTCTTCTGGACATATGTACTTTGTGCTTAAAGATCAGGAAAGTCAAATTAAGTGTGTTATGTTTAGAGGAAATAATTTTAACTTACGATTTATGCCTCAGGATGGTATGAAAGTAAAAGTGATGGGAGATATTCGTGTTTACGAGAGGAGAGGGGAATATCAATTATATGCGAAAATAATAGTTGAATCAGGAAAAGGCGAACTTTACTTAGCTTTTGAAAGATTGAAAGAAAAGCTTAAGACAGAAGGTCTTTTTGCTGAAGAATATAAAAAAAAATTGCCTCTTATTCCTCGAAAGATTGCAGTTATAACTTCTCCTACTGGGGCAGCAATTAGAGATATTATAACTATATCATTAAGAAGATTTCCCAATCTTTCTATATTAGTTGTTCCTTCTTTAGTTCAAGGAACATTTGCTGCTCAAGAGATCGCCCAAAAAATAGATTTTTTAAATAAATACTTTAGTGATTTAGATTTTATTATAATCGGTCGAGGTGGTGGTTCTTTAGAAGAGTTATGGGCATTTAATGAAGAAATATTAGCTCGTAGTATATATAAATCTAAAATACCAATTGTTTCCGCAGTTGGTCACGAGACAGATTTTACCATTTCAGATTTTGTTGCTGATTTACGTACTCCAACTCCTTCTGCTGCAGCTGAAATGACTATTCCTGATAAAGATAGTTTAATAAATAATATAAATTTACTAAATAGTAAGTTAAACAGAGCGATTAAACGAAATATCGAATTAAAATTAGAGAACTTAAATTCTTTAAACAAGAGTATTAAATATTATAGCCCAGAAAATAAGGTTAACCAATACTATCAATATATTGATGAATTTATTAGTCGAATAAATTTCAGAATAAATCATAAGTTTCAATTATGGGAAGAAAGGATTAAAAAAGATTCGCAAAGATTAGCTTCTTTAAATCCTTGGGCCGTGATTGAGCGAGGGTATAGTATATGTAGGAAACTACCTCATTTAGAAATTATTAAAAAATTAGAGCAAGTTGAAATTGGTAATAAAATTGAAGTTATTCTAAGTAATGGGAAAATATCTGGAAAAGTAGATAAAAAGGAGGAAGGAAGAATTGAAAACTAAGAAAAAAAAAGAAGAAATTCCTTTTGAAGATTATTTAAAAAAATTAGAAAGAATTGTTCAGCAATTAGAAGAGGGAGAATTGACTTTAGATGAATCGGTAAAATTATATGAAGAAGGAATGAATATTTCAAAATTATGTTTGGAAAAATTAAATAAGGCAAAACAAAAAGTAGAAAAATTAATAATAGAAAACGAGGATAAATATTCCATAAAACCTTTTTCTATAAATAAAGGAGAAAATACCATTAATGAATTTTAGTAAATATTTAAGTGATAAAAAAAATATTATCGATAAGGCTTTGGATGATTTTTTACCATTAGAAGAATCTCCACCCTCAATTATCCATAAAGCTATGCGATACAGTGTTTTTAGTGGAGGTAAAAGACTTAGGCCAATCTTAACTTTGGCTACTGCTGAATTATTGGGAAAAGAGATAGAAATAGTATTAAGTTTGGCTTGCGGGATTGAACTAATTCATACTTTTTCTTTAATTCACGACGATTTGCCTTGCATAGATAATGACGATTTCAGGCGAGGGAAACCCAGCAACCATAAAGTATTTGGAGAGGATATTGCGCTATTAGCAGGGGATGCCCTTCTAGTTTCTGGATTTGAACTTATAGTAAAAAATGCTGAAATCAAAAATATAAGTAAACAATCTATTTTAGAAGTACTTAGAGAAATATCTAATTATATTGGGACCAAAAATATGTTAGGTGGACAAGTAGAAGATATAAATATGGAAAAGGAAGATATTGACAGAGATTATCTATTCACAATGTATTCAAAAAAAACTGCAGCATTAATATGTGCTTCAATTAGAGGAGGAGCAATTTTATCTGGGGCAAACCAAAGAGAGTTGATAGCTTTAACCAGATATGGAGAAAACATTGGTTTGGCCTTCCAAATTACCGATGATATAATCGATATAATGCAAGACCAAAGGGAAATGAAAAAACCTACTTATCCTCAAAAATATGGGATTAAGGAAGCAAAGATAGAAGTTGAAAGATTAGTTAAGGAAGCAAAAAAATCTTTAAAGATATTTAATGAAAAAGCAGAAGTGTTGAATGCTTTAGCTGACTATATAGTAAAAAGAGAAAAATAGTGAATAGTATTTAGTGATCTGTTAAATAAAGCATGTTATATTTCTTGAGATTGCTTCCCCTGTTTTCGCAGGGGCAGGCTTACTTCGCTCTTTGCAATGACACTTCGTGTTTTGTAATTGTGAGCATTAGCGAAGCAATCTCAAAGCTATCTTACCTTAGTTAACTTAGCATTAGTTAGAAGAAAAAAATGACTTTGAGCTTTTATATTGTATTATTCGTGTTATCTTTGGAGGGGGCTAACGACTATTCACTATCGACTAAATTAAGGAGGGAAGATGTTTAGATCAAATAATAGAAAATATGATGAAATAAGGCCAATTAAGATTACCAGGAATTATATAAAATACGCAGAAGGTTCTACTTTAATGGAAATGGGGGACACCAAAATAATTTGTACTGCGTCAGTAGAAGATAAAGTACCGTTATTTCTAAAAGGGACAAAACGGGGTTGGATTTCTGCTGAATATTCAATGATTCCTCGAGCCAATCAAATTAGAAATATAAGAGATTCCGTTAAAGGTAAGATAAATGGGCGTTCTTCTGAAATTCAAAGATTAATAGGACGGGCTTTGAGAGCTGTAGTTAATTTAGATGTACTTGGTGAAAGAACAATATGGATAGATTGTGATGTGTTACAGGCTGACGGTGGAACCAGAACTGCAGCTATTATTGGGTCATTTATTGCCCTTTGCGACGCACTAAATTATTTAAAAGCAGAGGGGCAATTAAAAGATATTCCTATAAAGGACTATATAGGAGCCATCAGTGTGGGGATAGTAGACGGAGAAATGGTTTTAGATCTAAACTTTGAAGAGGATTCTCGCGCTCAGGTGGACTTAAATATAGCTATGACTGAGAAAGGTGAAATAGTAGAAATCCAAGGAACTGCAGAAGGAAGGCCCTTTTCTAAAAGAAATTTACAGGAATTGATTAAATTAGCTGAAATTGGAATAGAAAAAATAATTGAAAAAGAAAAAGATATGTTAGAGAATATTAAATGTTAGAAATATTAATTGCCTCTAAAAATTTAGGCAAAGTTAAAGAAATCAAAGAGACGTTAAAAAATCCTAATATAAAATTATTAACCATAAAAGATTTTCCTGATCTCCCGCAAATTGAGGAAGATGGAAAAACTTTTGCAGAAAATGCTATAAAAAAAGCCTGTAAACTTTCGCAGTATACCGGCAAAATATGTTTAGCTGATGACTCAGGCTTAGAAATAGATTATTTAAAGGGGAAGCCGGGTATTTACTCCTCAAGATGGGGAAATTGTGATGAAGAACGTATCAGAAAAGTCTTAGAATTACTAAAAGATGTACCAGAAAATAAAAGGGGTGCAGTATTTATATGTGTCTTAGTGCTTGCCTTCCCTAATGGGAGAAAATATGTGGTAAATGGAGAGTGTAAGGGAAGAATTTCTGTTAATCCCAGAGGAAAATGGGGTTTTGGTTATGATCCTATTTTTATAGTTCCAGAATATGATAAAACTTTTGCAGAATTGGGTGAAGAAATAAAAAATCGGATAAGTCATAGAGGAAAAGCTTTAAAAAAGATGAGCAAAATAGTAGATAAATTAGTAATCAGTGAATAGTAGTTGATCGTTAGTATGTAGTATAGCATAAAGCTTAAAAGGCAAAATAAATTTTGTATTACGTATCTTGTGAATTATATCTTATATTTAGTTAGCTGGTTGGCTAATTAGTTAGTTATCCTTAATATAAAAAATATAAAGGAAAAAATTGACTTATATATGTATTTCCTATATAATATTTTTTGTCTCGGGGTGTAGCGCAGCTTGGCAGCGCACCTGCTTTGGGAGCAGGGGGTCGGAGGTTCAAATCCTCTCGCCC
>CAYTKP010000040.1:0-6481 GCA_964438695.1 uncultured Atribacterota bacterium
GCCCCAAAATCCAGAGCTTTGAGACGTTCAGAGATTCATGAAATCATAGTTACAGATGAGAAACAAGCCGGTCCAGGAAAGCAAGTCAACCACATTGGATACATAGCGTTCGTCGAAATCATTGAGGGCGGAGTGGTAGTGACAGGAGACTCTGTCAGAGTATCAGCAAACAACTCGAAGATAGGAACAGTTGTGGGTTTCGATGAAACTCACATGCCAAATCACCAGAACATAGTTATTTTCAGTGAAAAGATAACAACAGGTGAGGACATGAACATCGAATTGAACGATCTCGTTCTCTTCTGGCGTGAAGACTAAATAGGAGGTGTCGAATTATGTTTAAGAACAAGTACCATCTTTACAAACACTTAAAGCTTTCCATTCCCAAGATCTACGAGGAAGCTCGAAAAGCTGCTGATGAGATTGGAATACCCAAAGAATGGCGAGGGAAATTCGGTTTGACAGGTGCAATTTCCGGAGCTCACGGGCTGATTTCTGAAGAAGTTGACAAAGCGATTAGCGCTGTTGCACACGAGGTTATACCAAACAAAGTTTTTGCAGATGAGATCCGAGACATTGTCAAGGACTACTACGGGGATGATTACGACGCCGTGCTGGTGAGCACCTGTGAAGCGGCTCTTTGGTTGAGCTTTGATGTTTTAGTTTCACCACCCTTTAGCGGAAGAGGAGAGAAGTATCACAGCAGATACATAGTTCCTTACGAAAGACATCTTCACCATCACGGAGGCTATGGCAGACCTGTGCCAGGTTTCTACAAAGACATTCTCGCAGACAGGGGATGCACATCGGGAGAGCTTGGATTCTATGGAAAACGACTTGAAAATGTTGAAACCGTTATAGTTCCCATGGAAGGCGCAAGATACACAGTCCACGGCATCAAGTACCATCCCACCATACTGTTAAGCGGTGTGAAGGCAGAAGAGACCGCAAGAAAGATTGAAGAAACAGCTAACAGGTACTCAGAAACATTTGCCGGAATTTCTTCTCTCGGATACGACACGGTCGGCTATGGCTATGGAGAAAAAACTGATGACGGAGCCCCTCTTTTGCAGAAGAAACTCGGCGAGATCGCGAAGAAGTATAACGTTCCTTACATAGTTGATAACGCATGGGGAGTTCCTTTCATTGGAACAGATCCCAGAAAGACGGGAGCCTGGGTAATGACCTACAGCATGGATAAAGCGAGCGGTGCTCCCACCTGCGGACTGATCATAGGTAGAGAAGACATAATGGTATCTATCAGAAGAGCGATGGGAACACATGGTGAAAGACATGGTACCTGGACATCTTACGGTAAAGCCGCATATGTAACTTTCGATCCTGGGAAAGAAAGCCTTGCAGGCGCTATAGCAGCACTCAAAGCTCTTAGAAACAAAGCAGACAAGTTCAAAGCGAATGTCGACAAACTTCATCAAATCACAGTGGAAGAGTTTGACAAAATAGACTCCAAGCTCAAGGGCATTTTCAAAATATCCAAAAGCTACAACTCCGCTGCCGTCGAGATTAACTACGACGAATGTTGGGAGAAAGGTGTCCCGCTTCCAATATTCTCCATTGAAGACATGTATGCAGGAACAAATATACTGCAGGCTGGCGCGAGCGAAATGGGAATTGTTCCCACAATAGCATACGATGCAAATATCTACATCTCTCTCGGTCTCGGAACAATAGACAAGAATGGCGACATACTTGAAGACAAAATGAGACTCGCAATTAGAGGACTTGTGAAACTCATAGAAATCGTCGCAAAATATGCCGGTCTAATTTAATTGAAGGAAGGGATTGTGATGCGCAAACCAAAGATCGTTGTTGTTGGAGGTGGCTGGGGCGGCTGCGCTGCTGCTGCCGCCGCTGCCAAAGCTGGTGGCGAAGTAACTCTTCTTGAAAGAACAGATATGCTTCTTGGAACAGGTCTCGTTGGTGGAATTTTCCGAAATAACGGGAGGTTCACAGCTTTAGAAGAAATGGTGGAAATGGGAGCGGATATCTTTTCTGTAATGGATAAGTGTGCGGAGCACACGGACGTCGAATTTCCCGGACACAAACACGCAAGCCTTTACAACGTGTACAAAATAGAACCCGCCGTAAAGGAATACTTGAAGAACCTTGGTATCACAGTGATCACTCAGGCAAGAGTCACAGATATCAAGGTTGAAGGTGGAAAAATAGCCGCTGTTATCGTGCAGGGACGCGATCCCATAACAGCCGATGCCTTTGTCGATGCCACTGGAACTTCAGCTATTCCTGGAAACTGTACAAAATATGGGAATGGTTGTGCCATGTGTATACTCAGGTGTCACAGCTTCGGACCCCGTGTGAGCATAACAACTAAAGCCGGCGTTGAAGAATGGATTGGTAAAAAACCAGGCGGTGTCATTGGTGCAATGAGTGGATCGTGCAAGATTTTCAAAGAATCCGTGGATCCACAGATAGTCAAGGAACTGGAGGAAAAAGGAAGTGCACTTGTTCCTGTGCCAAAGGAGCTGATGGAAGAAGAAGAGATTCTTGGAATGAAAGCATGCCAGCAGTACGCTCTCAAGGAGTTCATAGAAAATCTGGTGCTTCTCGATACGGGACCTGTGAAGCTGATGACCCCGTTTTTCCCATTGGAGCGATTGAGAAAAGTCCCAGGTATGGAACGGGCAAGATATGAAGACCCGCTCAGCGGCACAAAAGGAAACTCAATGAGATACTTTGGTTTTGCGAACTGTGAACAAACGCTTCAAGCCGTGGGTCCCGTTTCAAATCTCTTCTGCGCGGGAGAAAAAGCCGGAGCGATGGTGGGACACACGGAGGCAATCGTGACTGGCACGCTTTCTGGACACAACGCTGTAAGACATGCCGTTGGTGAAAGCTTGGTTAAATTTCCCGATTCTCTGGCAGTTGGGGACTTCGTCAATTACGTCGTACCGGAAATGAAAAAGGAAGAGGGAAGGCAGTACAAATACACGTTCTCTGGTTCCATATATTTCAAGAGAATGAAGGAAAAGGGACTTTACACCACAGATGTTGAAGAAATAAAAAAGAGAGTTCAGAATTCAGGATTCTCTGGCATTTTCGGTAAATCCATAATCTAACTCTCATCCAGGAGGAGGTTGGGGAATATGGGTGCTGAAGTACAACTCACGTTGGCCCATTGGCTCTACTTGATTTTTGTAATAGCAGTGGTTGTAACAATGTTTCTCAGAAAGGACACACCGTTGATATGTATCATTGGAGCTCTCGCTGTAGGATGGGCAGTTACTGGTTCCTTTTTAGGCGGCATCCAGTCAGTTTTCAACGCCATTGTTGTCGCCGCCATAGAACTTATTGGAATAGTAGTAGTCATATCACTGATGGTAGCCCTGTCAAAGCAGATGGAAACAAGTGGGGCCGCTGCAGTACTGATAAGAACCCTTGGACGGCCAATCAAGGGTCCGAAATCAGCATTCTGGTTCGTTGGAATCATCACCGCGATTCTGGCCTACTTCATATGGCCCACACCAGCTGTTGCGTTGCTCGGCTCTCTACTCGTTCCTGTTGCAGTGAGCGCGGGACTGTCTCCTTTAGTCGCTGGCATTTCGATAGCCATGTTCGCGTACGGAATCGCGCTAACAACCGACTTTGTCATTCAAGGAGCACCGACACTTGTGGCAAAGGCGGCTGGACTGGGAGTAGGAGAAGTAATGACTGCCATGGTGCCACTGATAATTGTTTGGGCATTAATAGCCATCCCTATCTCTTACTTCATGTCCATGAAGTTGAATCGGGGTTACGATCCTAAGAAAGACATGGAGATTTTCGGTTCAAGTGTTGTCAACAGTAAAAGTAGCGAACATTCATCTTTCGCTAAAACGGAAGCTGTCGTCGTTGCGTTGGCATTTTTACTTGACATTATTCTCATGCTTGTGTTTGAGCTTCGAGGAGGAGATGCAACGGCACTTTTGGGTGGTACTGCGGCTCTTCTGCTTTTGGTGTTCAGCATCCTTCAGCACAAAGGTGAAGCTTTAGAGATAGGAGTAGATTACCTCAGGGAAGGCTTCATGTTTGGAATGAAGATATTCACACCTGTTTTCATCATAGCGGCTCTTTTCTATATGGGCGGTGGACAATCGACGGCAATATTCGGCGATGCAGGTAAGCCGCTACTCTTTGATCTTAGCAACGCCCTTGCTGCAAAAGTTCCTCTGAACAGATTCGCAGTTGGACCAATGCAGGCTCTTGTTGGAGCTATAACAGGACTCGATGGTTCTGGCTTCTCGGGTTTGCCACTGGTTGGCACTCTGGCCGGCGGCTTGAGCGTGATAGCCAAAGTCAAAGCTTCTGTTCTCGCAGCGTTAGGACAACTAACGGCTGTCAACACCGGTGGTGGAACAATCGTTCCATGGGCTTTGATCGCTGTCGCAGCCGTTACTAAGACAAAACCCGAGGAGATAGCAAGAAGAAACTTTATACCGGTTATCTTAGGATTTGTTGGAGCTACGATCGCGGCAATAATTTTAATGTGATAAAAGGGGGGATAACCCCCCTTTGTCTAAGGTTGATAGCTGAGGTGATGAGTGTGAACATCAGAGAGAAAATCATAGACGCGATTGATGTGGAAACAGTTATTCTATCTGAAAGCGAGGACGAGGCTCGAGAAATTGGTCTTTCATTTATGAAATCCCTTGGTTTTGATGATGTTGATGTTGTGTTTGTGGAGCACTCAGGATTTAGCGCAAGAATACGGCTCAGAACATATATCCACAGACCTGGAGATCGCTACGCGTGGCTTTCAACGGGTGGTGCTTTGAAATGAAGAAAACAATTGTTTTGGTTCCACTTGATCCTGTTCACGACGTCGCTCTTAAGATGCTGAACAGGTATCTTTCAGAGCATGGGCATAAGGTGATTTTACTACCACCAGATCTAAAGCCAGAAGAGGCCGTTCAGGTATGTATGAAAGAGAAACCGGATTTCATAATGGTCAGCAGAACTCTGGGCTACAACGCGGCTGAAATACTCGGCAGGTTTATAGATCTACTCGAAGCATCAAACTTAAGGGATACCTGTAAGGTGGTAGTGGGAGGAAAAGCCGTAACGCCTGAGCTCGCTGCCGAGCTGGGATACGATGCCGGATTTGGTGAAAGAACCGAATGGGAACAGGTTTTAGCCTACGTGGAAGGAAGAGAGATTCAAGAAACAGAAAATTTGATAAGAAAGAGAAAGCGAGATCTCACAAGCGGATATTCCTACGAGGTTAGAGATTCACAGATTAGAAAAATGCTCGATACAATAGCAGATCAAGCTATAGAATGGGCTTCTTCGAGAGTCACTCCTGGAATCCTCCGAGCAGAGATCAGGGAACGTTTGATCAATGGTGAAAATGTCAAATCGGAGTATGTAAATTTGTGCAATGGTCCCATTGAGCAGTTTTACAGACAAAACATAATTCCCAGGCATGTGAGAAAGATATCACCCGCTGAGAAACAAAACCTTGAACATCTGATAAGAGAAATGCGAGTTTCTGGGAAGATTCTTCAGCTTTCCAGAACAAAACCCGCAGTATTTGTTCAGTACGGTACTGGATGTCCCTTTATGGACATAGTACACATAAAAATCAGCGAATCTTGGGGAGCTGATGGAGTACTTCACTTCGACCCCTCGTGGGGCGCCCGATGCGAAGGACTTTTAGAAGGTCTACTCGCCCACGAGGAAGATGGCTCTTTAATAACACTCGAAAACCTGGCAATCATAAAATCTGCACTTGAAGATTACACCTTATGGTGTGTGAGAGCTCACAGAGGGTTGAACACACCCGAAACAGTCTTGCTTGCGGCTAAGACCGGTGCAGATCTCACGAAAATAAATATGGTCTACGGCTCTTTGAACGGCGGTACGGACCCAGCACGCTTGACTGTTGATGGAATACATGCATTGAAACTCGCCGCAAAATACTCCTTACCTTTCGATATTCCCACAAACGAGGAACTTGGGGGAGTACCAGCAGAAAAAGCATTTGCTGGGATGATAACCGTCGCATATATAGGAATCAAATTGGGCGCAAAGCCTATTCTGAAACCTTTGTTCTGCCACTCTCCCGATGCTATGATAAATGGTTACATGGAGGACAATTTCGTCGATTACAACGTGGGTAAAATTCTTGCCCTGCGAAAAATAATCGATGCTCCAATATGGCCGGGGGAACCTATCGGTTTCATGACTCACAGTGAGGACAGGGTTCAGTCAGCAATGACAACTGCTCTGCACGCTGCACTGGCTCATTCGCTCGATTTGGAAGCGATCACTATTGCTTCCACGGATGAAGCGTACGCCAGAGGTGCAATAACGGTCCCAGCAAGAATAGACTCCTTGAGAGCAATAGGTGACGCATTCAGATTCTTCGGTAAAGCCTCCATAGAACCAACAAATCAGGCTCAAACCTATGCCGAGATGATTTACGCAAGAATCATAGAAACACTGCAAAAAGTGGTGGATAGAG
>CAYTKP010000041.1:0-6312 GCA_964438695.1 uncultured Atribacterota bacterium
TTGTATAAAATATTGATTTTAAAGTAGAGGATTGGACTTGTCCGATCTTTTTTATCACAGTTTCCAGGGAAGATTGCTCAAAAACTAAATCTATACCTAAATCTATTTTATTTCCCCTTTTAACTTTTCAATTATATTTTTGAATTTTTGACTAAATTCTTCTTCGTGTTTTTTTGAGAAATTTTTCCATTGGGGATTTTCATTTAAAGCTTCCTCTATACTTAAGTGCATAACAACTATCTTATCCCCTTGTTTGATGGTTTTTATTCTTGCTTGAGGGTCATTTTCTATTTCTTTTTTTAATTTATTAGCAATAGTTTCTTTAATATTATTATAATTCTCTTTTAGCAAAATAAGCTCATTTAAAATTGATTCCACTGTAGAAACATTTTGGTATTTTTTATCTTTAAGAGTTTCTATGGCTAAAATTCCTTCTTTTTTTAATTCAAACTCATATGGCGAGTTTTTAAAGCTTAAGGAATTTATTAGCGTTAGTTGTGCATTGTTTAATGCTGCAGGTTTACTGCCTTTTAATTTTTGCCATAAATCATTAGTGGTAATTTGTCTTTTATAAAATTTAGCCAATAAAGATCTAATTTTTTCTTCTTCCTTTATTTTTTTCATCTCTTCTGGAGATAATTTATTGATTTTATTTGCTTTTTCCATAGCAATTTCAAAAGCGCTTTTTAATTTTGCCAATTTAATACCTCCTTTTGAAAAGATTGAAGAATCTATCCTGGTAGTATTCAAATAATCCCCAATTATCTAGCTCTTTTTTAAGTTTTGCCGGTTCAAGTTTGCCCTCTTCAGTTAATTTAAATAATTTTTCAATTTCTTCTCGTGCAGCTAAAGGAATTCCATATTTATCTTTAGAAATTATAGTTTGACCCATTTTATTTATATCTACAAATCCCTTTTTTTTAAAATCAGGAATCTGAGCTAAATAGACACTCCTAACCATCATATCTAAGATAAATTTGGATAAAGATACATCCCACAAGCCAGTAACTCCTTTTATAATAGCACAAAGGGAATCACCTTTTTTATCAATTTCTTTATTAATATTTTCTGCTACTGTTAGCATGGGACTCGAAACAAAGCTCATTTCATCAAGATCTTTACTAACTTTGAATTTATAAAGAATTCCAGCCAAATCAGGATATTGATAAGCTAATGTCTCAAATGCTTTTTTTGCTTCTTTACTAAAACCTTCTATTCTGAAAATATAGGTAGGAGTAAGTAATTTTGGCTGATACCAGCTTACTTTTCCTTCTCTTACTACGGTTTCAGGTTTGCCTTTAGTGAATTCAGAATATACTGGCTCGGTTAAGACGTAGTAATGAATTATTGAAGATCCAAAGGTTGATATTAGCTGCTTGGGTCTTCTTAGAATTTCAGTTTTCTCAAAAGCATATTGTATTCTTTTATCTATATTCTCTGCCATTTTGATTCCTCTTATAATTTAAGATTAATAAATTTGAAATAAATATATGATGTATTCAGACTGTCATGGTGATAAACTATCTAAAACCCCTCTACCATTTTGCTTATCTCTTTTCGATTTTATCCGTAACTTTTCCTTATGGTTACTAAGAAAGAAAAGTAATCTATTCCATAAAATATTTTCTACCTTCAGAATACATATTTTACTTAAATTTTGCTAAAAGTCAAGATTCTTGAGGAGTAATCCTCCCTGAGATCTTTCTATCAATTTAATTATCTCTATTCAAAAAAATTTATTTAGTAGTATCAGAATTTTGAAATTCTAGTACTATTAAATAACGAAAATTACTTCATAGTAAAACATGTTTTTTTAAGTTGTAATATCATAGCAGTAATATTATACTATAAAAAAGGTCTCTATGTCACCTTTTAACAGAGTATAAAAATAGTGGTAAAACTCTATGTTAGTATAACAGTATAATTGATTTTAATTTAGAAAGAGAAAGGAGGTGGTTAATATTAGAAAGATAATTATTGGTGTTATGGGAGGAGGAAAAATATTAAATTCAAAAGACTATGAGGCCGCCTATCATTTAGGTGCTTTAATTGCTAAAGAAGGTTGGATTTTGTTAAATGGAGGAAGAGCTTCAGGAATAATGGAGGCCTCAGCTCGAGGAGCAAAAGAAAACGGGGGGTTAACCATTGGTATTTTACCAGTTACTGATCCTAATTGGGCTTCTGAATATATCGATATTCCAATATTAACTGGTATAGGCCTTGCCCGTAATTATATCAATGTCTTAACTAGTGAAGTTGTGGTTGCTCTTCCTGGACGGACAGGAACAATTTCAGAAGTTGCTTTAGCTTTAAATATTGGGAAGAAGGTAATTTCTTTAAATTTTGATTTAGGTTCTTTATTTGAAAAGTATAAGGAAGATAAACAGCTAATTTATGCTAAAAGTCCTGAAGAAGTGATAGATTTAATTAAAAAACTATTAAAAAGCAGTTATAATAAGGAATTTGGTAAATATGTCTAAAATACTAATGAAAATAGACGGTTCTTGTTATCCTAACCCAGGAAATATGGCTATTGGAATAGTAATATATAAAGATGGTGAATTAGTAAAGAAAATTAGTGAAGCCATCGGTTATGGTACCAATAATGTTGCGGAGTATAAAGCCTTAATTAGAGGGTTGGAAGAGGTAAAAGAATTAAATCCTAAAAATATAGATGTATACTGTGATAGCCAGCTAGTTGTTAAGCAATTAAATAAAATATATAAAGTAAGAGATAAAGGAATAATTCCATTATTTAATAAGATTGAAGAAATTATACGAACTATCCCGGGGAAAGTAAATTTTATTTGGAATAGAAGAGATAATAACTTTGTTGCAGATAATTTAGCTAAAAAAGCTATATTAGAAGAAGAGAAAAAGAAGAGAGAAAGGGCTGCCCAAGATTTAAAAGTGGAAAGAAAAGATGATTATTTTTTAGTGAGTAGTTCAAAGTCAGGAAAATATTATACCGTTAATCCAAATACTCCGCAATGTAATTGTGCTGATTTTAATAAAAGGACTCTAAAAATAAACCTCGAATGCAAACATCTGATAGCAGTGCGAAATTTTTTACAAAAAGAGAAAGAAGAAAAAAAATTAAGAGAACGGCCAAAAATGAAAGTGCTAATTTTGAGCAAAATGGTAAAACCAAAAGTGTGGAGAAGCTCATTTGATAAATTAAATCAGAAAGCAAGGTTAAATATTGAGTTTATTATAGCTGAAGAAGAAACGAAAAATTCTATTAAGAAATACCTTTCTGAGGTAGAAGTAGTTATAGGAGGAAATCTAAAACAAGAAGATCTTAGCCAAGCCAAGAGATTGAAATTATTTCAGATTCCTTTTGCTGGTATAGATAAATTAGATTTTAATTTATATAAAAAGTTTCCTGATATTTATGTTTGCAATATTCATGCCAACAAAACTGCCGTATCTGAACATGCTTTTGCTCTCCTTCTTGCTTTAGCAAAGAATGTGATTAATTATGATAGAGATTTAAGATTGGGTAAATGGCATGGATTTTCTACTAAAGAACCTACCATTCAACTACAAGGAAAAAGTTTAGGTATAATAGGTTTAGGTTCAATAGGCTGGGAAATAGCAAAGAAGGCAAAAAGCTTTGGCATGAAGATATATGCTTTAAAAAGGAGAATTGAAGAGAAAGATTTAGAGAAGAGGAAAATTTTGGAATTCCTTGGAGAAGAAGAAGATTTACATAAAGTAATTAAAAAAGCAGATTTTATAATATTGGCTTTACCTCTTACTTCAAGAACTAAAGGTTTAATTGGGGAGAAAGAACTGGAATTAATGAAAGGAAAATATCTCATCAATATTGCTCGTGGGGCAATTATTAGCGAAGAAGCTTTATTTAAGGCATTGAAAAAAGGAGATCTTGCTGGAGCTGCTATAGATGCCTGGTATCAATATCCTACTTCAAAAGAAAGAGAAATGCTTCCAAGTAAATATAATTTTCATAAATTAGATAATGTGGTGATGACCCCTCATACAGCAGGATATAGCGATAAAGCTTTAGAGGAAAATATAAAATCTATTTTTGATAATATAGTAAGGATTTATCGTGGGGAAGAACCAGAAAATCGAATAGATCCAGAATTGGAATATTGATTTATATGGCGTATAGCATACAGTGTTAATGTAGATCTATAGGATAATTAATATCGAGCTAGAATACTATTATATGGCATATAGAATAGATTAAACGAAACAAATTCTCTATTCCCTCTCCCCTTCGGGGGAGAGGGAATGGGTGAGGGGGAACAAATGCAATACTCAATACTCAATACGATATTTAGGGTTTACTTAAATATTTCAAAAATTCAGAATCAGTAGAAAGTAAGACAGTAGTTTTCTCTTTAAAACTATTTTTATAAGCTTCTAAAGTTCGGTAAAATTTATAGAAATCAGGATCTTGTTTAAAACTTTCTGCATATATTCTGATAGCTTCTGCATCTCCTTCACCTTTCAAAGTTTGAGCGGTTTTATAAGCTTCAGCCAAAATAACTGTTTTTTCTCTTTCAGTTTCTGCAATAATTTTAGCTGATTCTTCCTGCCCTTCAGCTCTATATTGTTTTGCTATTCGTTCTCTTTCTGCCCTCATTCTTTCAAAGATATATTTTTCGTTTTCTGGTGGCAAATCAACCCTTTTGATTCTTACATCTACAATTTCTATACCATAAGTATTAGCCTTTTCATTACTTATGTTGGTTACTCTTTTCATAACAGATTCTCTTTTTTCTGAAACTATTTCGCTCATATTAAACAATCCTAAGTCAACTCTTAATTCGGAATATACAATATCGTCTAATCTTGCCTGGGCACCATTTAAATCTCTAACAGTCTGTAAAAATTTTAAAGGATCTATAATTTTCCAGCGAGCGTAATTGTCTACAATTAAGGTCTTTTTATCTTTAGTAATAATCTCTGTAGGAGCAGCATCGTAGACTAATAGCCGATCTTCAAAAAATACTACATTTTGAATAAAAGGAAGTTTAAAGTTTAAGCCGGGTTCTACAATTACCCTTATTGGTTTACCAAATTGTAATACAATTGCTTGTTTAGTTTCATCAACAATAAACAAACTTAAATTGGCCAAAAATAATAGAGCTATTATAATTATAATAATCATAGTTCCTTTTTTCATCACTTGTTCACCTCCTTAGAAGGGGCAGTGAAGATACCTGCATCACCTAAAGGTAATAGATTTATTAAGGATTGATTTTCCTTTAAGTCAACTATTACTTTATTCATATTGGGTAAAATTTCTTCCATAGTTTCCAGATAAAGGCGAGATTGAGTTATATTTTCGCCCTTTTTATATTCAGTTAAAATACTATTGAATTTCGCAATATCACCCTCAGCTCTTTTTATTTTTTCAATTTTGTAGCCTTCAGCTTCTTTAATAATTTTTACTGCCTCTCCTCGAGCCTTTGGAATTACATCATTTTTATATCCTTGAGCTTGATTTATGTATTTACTTTTATCTTCCTTTGCGCTGGCTACATCCTTAAAAGCGTCTTGAACTTCTTTAGGTGGATTAACATCTTGTAATTGAACAGCAACTATCAAGATGCCTGATTTATAAGAATCTAAGAGGGTTTGAAGGGTTCTCTTTGTTTCCTCCTGGATTTCATATTTTCCTACAGTTAGGGCTTCATCTATCTTTCTCTCACCGATTACTTGTCTTAAGGCAGCCTCGGCAGCACTTTTCACGGTTTGTTCTGGTAAAATAATATTAAAAAGATAGCTAACTGGATCCTTTATTTTATACTGAACAATTGAGTCTGCACTAACAATATTTTCATCTCCAGTTAACATCAGTGCTTCTGCTGGAATTTCCTGGTAACGAGTAGGTGGACCAAGGCTAATTGTGCGAAATCCTATTTCTACTCTTTTTACTTGAGTAACTGCTGGAGTAAGCACTGTTTCTATGGGGTAGGGGAAATGATAGTTGAGGCCTGGGCTTACTATGCGGTTAAATTTACCAAATCTTTTGACTATCCCTTGTTCATCAGGAGCAACCACAAAAATTCCACTGGCAAGGTATAGCACGATTACTAACACTAAGACAATACTGAACAATTTCTTACTAAATTTTAATTTCGGTATTTTTTCAGCAAGATTAATAATTCTTTCTTTGTCTTCATTATAGTATTCTGGCATGATGATTTCCTCCTTTTATTAATGTTTGATATTAAAACTATATCATCAATTAGGATTATTCTCAAATTTATTAATTTACCGATTTAACGATTGCCCGATTGGCCAATTATATCAGTCGATAATTAATATTAATTA
>CAYTKP010000042.1:0-5826 GCA_964438695.1 uncultured Atribacterota bacterium
GTATGCGAAAGTTTTAATTTTTTTTAAATTACTTTTTGGGTCTTTTGGGAGATTTTTTATGAATATTACTGAAAGACAAAGGGAATTTTTAAAAACTTTGATAGATTTATACCAGGAGAAAGGTTCTGCCATTCATTATTCAGAAGTGGCTCGAAAAATGGGAGTAAGTAAATGGACTGCTTATGATATGTTACAATTACTTCGCAAAGAAGGTCTCCTGGAAGTAGAATACTTAATCCCAGAATCAGACAGCTATAATTGGGGCAAGTTAGGCCGTTCTACCATTACTTTCTTTCCTACTAGGAAAGGATATGCTATCTCTACCCTCTCTCCAAAAACACTCTCCACCAAAGTAGCTGAGCTAAATAAAGTAAAAAAAGAAATTATCCAAAAATTTGACGAGCTCAAAGAAAAATTTACCCTGAAAGACCTGCTTAAAGAAGCTTTACAAACCAAATCTCCTCTGATTTTCTGTGCTTGTTTATTACTTATCTTAATCCTTCTCATTAAAAAAATAACTGAAGGAATGGCTGAAATAAAATTATTAAGTCAAATAGTCCCTACCAATGCAACAGATACTTATGTTGGATTAGCTTTGGTTGTCTTCGTAGGAGTATGTCTGGGAGTTATAGCAAAATATATTAATAAAATTCCTAACTATGCAAATGGTTCAAATAATACTCTAGATGAATATGTAGATTATATTCAAACCTATAATCAATATATTTCTCAAATGGATGAAAAAGAACAAAAATCATTATTGGAATTTTTAAAAGATACTCTAGACGAAATAAATAAGAAAAATTTAAAATAAACATTTTTAAAAATTTTGAAATTATGGGAGGAAAATATCATGGATTATATGGAAAAACTTAAAAATTACACTACCAAACAGACTATAAATCTTATTATGAAGGCTTTGGCTAATAGTTCTGACGAAAACCTTATTCGACTAACCTATGCGGCAGAAAGAATTGCCCCTAAGTTTAAACCCGAAATAGCTAAAGTAAGGAAATCATGGGAAGACAAGACCCCGGCTTACGTGCTTGCCAAAAAAGTATTAACAGAAATTCACCCTAATGTCCGAGATAAAATGGTAATGAATTTTATGATTAAATATATCCTGATGGGTCCAAAAACAAGAGAAGATTTTCAAAAAAAAGAAGGTATTCCCTCTCCTGCCACGATAGTAATTAGCCCTACTATGAGATGTAATCTCAGATGTATAGGTTGCTATGCCGGAGATTATTCTAAAAAAGATGACTTACCTATTGAATATGTAGACAAAGTGATAACTGAAGGTAAAGAGATAGGAACATATTTCTATGTTATCTCTGGTGGTGAAGCCTTTGTCAGAGATGATATGTTAGATATCTATAAAAAACATAATGATGCCGCCTTTATGATCTACACCAATGGAACTTTCATAGATAGAGATATGGCTTTTAAACTACAGGAATTGGGTAATGTTGCCCCGGCTATAAGCGTAGAAGGATTTGAAAAAGAAACTGATGCCCGTCGAGGTAAAGGAGTCTGGAAAAAGGTAATGCAAGCGATGGATAACTGTAAAGAAGCAAGGTTAATTTATGGTTTTTCTGCCACTCCTACAAGATATAATACCGAAGTCATTTATAGCGATGAACTTATTAAACTGTTAGTAGAAGATAAAGGTTGTATGTTTGGTTGGTATTTCACTTATATCCCTATCGGCAGAAATCCTGATGTTAGTTTAATGCAAACACCAGAACAGAGACTTTATGGATGGAGAAGAGTTAATTACCTTAGAAGTAAATACCCAGTCTTTATTGGTGACTTCTGGAATGACGGAATGCACGTAAATGGCTGTATTGCCGGAGGTCGCCAATCCGGATATCTACATATAAATGTTAAAGGAGATTATGAGCCCTGTGTATTTACCCACTGTGCCACTCATAATGTAAGAAATGCCACATTGAGAGAGGCTCTGGCTTCTCCTTTATTTAAAGCAATAAGGGCGAGACAACCTTATTCTGATAATTTAATGTTGCCCTGTATGATCATTGATCATCCTGAAATATTAAGAGAAGTAGTCAAAGAAACCGGGGCCTACCCTACTCACGGAAATGCTCAAACAGTCTTAACGAAGTGTGCCGCACATTTAGACCAATACTCTAAAGAATATGGTGAACTTTCCCAACCTTTCTGGGAAAAAGTATACGTAAAAAAAGAAGGGATGCCACCTGTTCCCGAGAAATTTGAAGATGTACAAAAAATGATAGCAGATATAAAGAAAACAAAGAAATAAAGAATTAAGAGGGGAAATCAAATGGTTTCTCCTCTCTCTTTTTTGTTCCCTGATTATTCTGTTCTTTTTCTCTGACATATAATCATACCAAAAATTATTAACAATCCTCCTATCCAGGCAATAAGGCCTACCTTCTCTCCTAAGAGAAGGTAGGCAAAAATTGCACTAAATATTGGTTCCCCCGAAAATAGAATAGCGGTTTTAGTAGCAGTAGAATATCTTTGAAATCTGTTCTGCATATAAAAAGCCAAAGCCGTTGCAAATACTCCAGTTAATATAATCGGCCACCATACATTGGAAGTGTAAGATAAATGAATATCCAGTCTTTCAAAAAACAGAACCATTAATAAAGATAATATAAAAACCGTAGTTAATTGAACAATAACCAATAAAACACAATTCATCTTCTTAGTATATAAACCAACTGATATGATGTGCATAGCAAAAGATACTGCACATAATAAAACCAAAAAATCACCTAAGTTAAAACTAAAGCTGCTATTCTGATTAAGCAAGCATAATCCGATAGTTGCGAAAATTACCCCAATAACTGAATTTCGATTAACTTTTTCTTTGATAAAAAAATAAGAGATAATAGGAACTAACACGACAGATAAACCCGTAATAAATCCTGCTTTAGTAGCAGTAGTATATTTTAAACCTACAGTCTGAAAAGCATAACCTAGAAAGAGGAAAATTCCAATTAAGAATCCTTTTTTAAGAATTATTTTATCAATATCTTTTATTTTTTTCCAAAATATCACACTTAAAATAAGGACTGCTAACAAAAAGCGATAAGCTAAAAAAGTAAAAGGCATAATTTGGTCAAGAACATCTTTTATTATGGCAAAAGTGGCCCCCCAAATAATTACTATTCCTAATAGGTATATTTCTGCTTTAATACCTTTCATGGGTAATTCTTCCCATATGTACTTCTTCTCTTTTCTTCATAAATATATAATTATTACCCTTAAATATCCCGCTGAAACCACCCGTTTTCTAATCCCTCTTCTTTAAAAGCCTGCAAGGCCTTTCTGTATTCTTCCCTATTTATTCTTCTGGATAAAGGAGGAAATTGGTTGGCCTGATAAGCCGGAAAATATTGAGCCATCAAACTAATATAAGTATGTAGTGAAATCTCCCGGGCTATAAAATGCATAATCTTTCTCGTTCCACTTAAACCTTCTGGCAAAACTAAATGTCGAACAATTAATCCTGAGCGAGCCACTCCATCCTTACCTACTACCAAGTCTCCTACCTGACGGTGCATCTCCTTTAGTGCTTCTTTCATTCTCTCAAAATAATTTGGAGCAGCCGAATATTTCTTAGCTATATCATTATCAGTATACCGAGCATCAGGTAAATATATATCTACAATACTGTCAAGTATTTTTAAAGTTTTCACCGCCTCATAACCACTAGTATTATAAACGATGGGAATGTGTAGGCCCATTTTTATAGCCAACTTAAGACTCTTTAATATCTGAGGTACAAAATGAGTTGGAGTAACTAAATTTATATTATGGCATTTTCTTTTCTGCAAAGCAAGCATGATTTTAGCTAAATCTGACAAACTAATTTTATTGCCATTTCCCAATTGACTTATAGGGTAATTTTGGCAATACACACACTTCAAATTACAGTTAGTAAAAAATATAGTACCAGAACCAAAGTAGCCCGTCAAAGGTGGTTCTTCCCCAAAGTGAGCATTATAACTGGAGACCATCACTTCTTCACCTGAGCGACAAAATCCTTGCTCCCCTTTTAGTCGATTCACATTACAATTTCGGGGACAAACTTGACAAGGTGAAAGTAATTTATAAGCCTTTTCGATTCTTTTATTTAGTTCATTT
Organism: uncultured Atribacterota bacterium; assembly: GCA_964438695.1. GTDB lineage: Bacteria > Atribacterota > Phoenicimicrobiia > Phoenicimicrobiales > Phoenicimicrobiaceae > Phoenicimicrobium. The sequence goes on from CAYTKP010000042.1 coordinate 4,138, forward strand.
TCATCTAAATTTAAATAAGAAGGATATTTTAATTCTTCAGACAAGTAATACCATCTCTCTTAAAGATAATTTAATAATTCTTTTAAAGAACTTAATTGTAAAAAATCCTCGGATATAGGTTTTTCTTCCTCAAATTTCCAAGTTAAACAAGGAATCAGAATACAATTTATACCTAATTTTAAAGCAGGATTCAAATCTGAGCGAATACTATTGCCTACTATCCAAGTATCTTTCTTCTTTAACTTATGCTCTCTTAAAATATTCTGATATTCCTCTATATTCTTGTATCTCAAAACATAAATTACAGAAAAATATTTCTTTAAACCAGTCAGTTGCAATTTCTTTTCCTGAATCTGAGGATCACCTAAGGTAGCAAGAATTAAAAAATATTTTTGACTTAAAATATCTAATACATGATAAACATCATCGACCAGCTCAGGAGTTCTTTCAAAGACTTGCCAGCCTAATCTTTCAATCTTTTTCTTTAAATCAAGATCAACTTTTTCGCCATTCTTTTGAGAAAAATACTCATAGGTCTCCCCTAAACTATAAGGATATCTTTCTTTTGCAAAACCATATTGAAATACATTTTTGATATCAATCTCATCGAGTTTTGCTAATACTTCTTTCTTTTTAAAGCCAAAGTCTTTCATCAGCAAAAAGAATTCCTCCCTTGCCTGGTTATATAATTTAGAAGTCTTAATTAAGGTATCATCTAAATCAAATATAATAGTCTTAATCTTAATCTTCTCCTTTTACATAAATTCTTTTTAATTATAACTATAATGATACTCTTTAGCAAACATAAAAAAGTATCCATCAACAAAATATCAAGTATATAGAATGGGCATCGAGTGAAGAGAAAAATACCGGGAAGTACTAAAAAAGTGAATATAATAAAATTTTTTATGAAGCTGCAAAAATGTGTTATAATACTTTTTGTTAATATAACCAAAATATTTATTGTTGGAAAGAGGGTAAAAATGAAAAAAAGTGACAAAAAGGAAAAAGATTTGAAGAAGGATACAAAAAAAAGGAAAAAGTCAATGATTAGAGAAGTATTAGAGACGGTAATCAGTGCGGGTATAATTGCCTTCATAATTATTACTTTTATTGGGCAGGTCACAGTAGTAAGAGGCGCTTCAATGGAGCCCACTCTCCATAATGGAGAAAGACTTATTGCTAATAAAATTAGTTATCGTTTCGAATCGCCTGAAAGAGGAGAAATAATAATTTTTAGACCTCCTATAGAAATAAAACGGAATTATATAAAAAGAATAATTGGAGTTCCCGGAGATAAAATCGAAATCATTAATGGAGAAGTTTTTCTAAATGAGGAAAAATTAGAAGAACCTTATGTAAAATATAAATCTTTTGAAAATTTATCTGCCTTCATAGTTCCTCCAGATTCTTATTTTGTCTTAGGAGATAATCGTTCCAATAGTAGTGACAGTAGATATTGGGGTTTTGTACCTCGTAAGAATATAGTGGCTAAGGCCTGGGTAGTTTTCTGGCCCTTGAATAAAATTAGATTACCATAGAAACCCACAGTTAATCATTAATAGCGCCGGTGTCTCACCTGCCTATTAATTCATTAAATCAATAATCAATTTTTTATTTACTATTAATATACAAGGGGTCCGCTCTAAGACTGATAAGATAGATGCCCGTATCATCTGGCGCTATCAG
>CAYTKP010000043.1:0-5661 GCA_964438695.1 uncultured Atribacterota bacterium
CTACTAATCCCATAAATTCTAAAGTAAGTAATGCCTCTCTCACCGCTACTCTGCTCACATTCAGTTTTTCAGCTAGCTCCCTCTCTGGAGGTAGCTTTTCTCCCGGATTTAAATCGCCTTCCATTATTAAATTTTTAATCTGCTCTACGATCTTTTGATAGAGCTTATATTGTTTAACTGGTTTTAACACAACTAAGATAGCCTTCTTTTCTTATTATTGGTATAGTGGCATTACCAATATTGTTTTTAGCATATCACATAATTTAAAAAAATCAATATCTTTTAAAAAAATATTTTCCTTATATTTGTATCGATTATCAATAAAAAACAGGAGTGTGAATAACCCCTGTTTTTAACTTATCATAAAAAACTTCTATTCTATATGTCACTATATTAAAATTTTCTTAGCTATCCACCGGCAATCGAATGGATTACCTGGACATCATCCCCATCTATGATTATAGTATCCTTGTATTTTTCCTTGGGAATATATTTACCGTTAATCTTTACCATTATTAAAGGAAAGGTGTATTTGCATTTTTTTAGCAGAATTTCAACAGTTAAATTTTCTTCCCATTTTCTATCTCTTCCATTTACTTTAATCATAACTGAAATTTCTTCACCACCTCTAAGACTTCAGGAAAATCTATTTTTAATTTCTTGATAGTTTCTAGGGTTGGTACACCATTAACATCCCACCCTCTACGTTTATAAACAGCGTCACAAAGCTTCTGATACTGTTCTTCTCTATACTCCCGCAAAACTTTTATTTTCTCTTCGGTGGTTTTACCTTCAATATCAAAGTAAACTACTTCTTTAAGTTGTTTATCATAAAGCTCTTCTCGAGATTCATATTCTTCTACTGTTACCGGTCCCATAGCTCGATAGGGAATTCTATCATATTCACGGGTACCAAAACCCATCCTTAAATTAAATAACCTCTGGAGGTTATGGACTCTTTCTGATTGTAAAATTAATTCTTCAGGGGTAAGAGGCTTACCAGTAACTCCTTCAAAAAGCCAACAATAATTTTCCACATGTTCTGGAACTTTTGCGGCTTCCATTCCATGATATTTTTGTTTGTTATCCTTTGGTTCAATATCATTCCAAGGCAATTTACATAAACCAACAAGAGAAAACCAGGTTCGGAATAAAGGAAAATAATGAAGAGCTTCAGCTTTATCTTCAAATGTAGGAATCTGGTTATTTACCTGATCCATAAAAATAAGCCAGGACTCATCATGTTGAGGGCCCTTATTTGCCATCCCATATCCGCCCTGCTGGGCTAAAGATTCTTTAGTTACATACTCAGAAAATTCCATACCTTTGCATTCCATGCCGATATCCTGTAAAAATTCTTCATCTGCACCGTATTTCTCAATTAATATCTTCTTTATCTGTCGAATCCCTAATCCGGCAATTTTGCCAAAACCTCTCCCTTCTGCCATCTGATGAATTAATTCTAAAGTTGCTTCGACATTTCCAAAGTTAAGTTCTAAACCCTCGGTAATTTCTTTATTTATGATATTATTTTCGTAACACTCCATAAGAAAAGCTATTGTGGTACTGACTCCGATAGTATCTAATCCGTAATTATCACAATAAAAATTCGCTTCTAAGATAAAATCAGGGTCAAAACACCCACAATTTCCTCCAAACCCAGCAGTAGTTTCATATTCTGGCCCATCCACTAGAACTTTTCCTCCTTTTAAGGGACCAGTAGCTAATTCAAAATTATCTACTGCATGAGCACAGCGTAAGTTACAACCAATCCAGCAGGAATCACCTGCCTGATTCTGAGTCATCCGCCGATGCCATACTTTAGAATCTATCTTAGAGGCATCGGGGTGGGAACCAAATTTAAAATTGTGAACGGGTAAACAATCATAATTCTGCATATGATCAAATAAATTAACTGTTCCTATCTCCCGCATTCCATTCTGGATATGATCTAATTCTAATATTTCTTTAGTTAATCTTTGTCCTGCTTTTCTAATAAGCTCAGGGTTGGCCACATTATTAGAATTTGCATTTACTCCAGAATATTTAATCACTATAGCCAAGATTTTCTTATCCCGAAAGACAGTCCCTGTTCCACCTCTCCCGGCTTGTTTAACTCGAATATGTTTACGACGACTATCGTACCAGCTAATATTTATGATACCTAAATTACTATTTTCTGCACCCTTTCCGGAAGAGATAATACTAATGTTTCTTTTATCTTTTTCGTCATTAGCATATCTTTTGGCCAATTCTTCAGTAAGTAAATAGGTATCCGAATTTAATCCAGTCGCTTCCTCAATAACAACTTTTCCCTGATTGCCATCAATAAAAACAATTACATCTTGTTTGGCTTTACCTTGAATCTCTAAAAGGTCCCAACCAGAAAATTTTAAAAAAGGGGCAAAATAACCTCCTACATTATTATCGTTAACTGTTCCGGTCTCGGGAGAAAGACTGACCACATGAGTCTTCCCAGTCCCTGAATATTGAGTAATCCCACAAATTGGACCGGTACAAAAAATTATTTCGTTTTCCGGGTCATTCCATTTGGTCTTATCAGACACAGCCTGCCATAAATACCATATTCCATAACCTCTACCTCCCGTAAATGTTTCTCTTACCTGAGGGTCAATGGATCTCTCTTTAATCTTGTTTTCAGAGAGATTAATGTATAAACGTCTATCAGTATACCCCCTCTCTACTTTTCCCGGTTTAAATTCAAAAGCAGCTAATGTTTTTTGTTTTTCTCTGTTTCCTTCAAACATTGACTAATTTACCTCCATAATCTATTTAATTGATAACAACAAGATTCTCAGGGGAGTAAACTCCCCCTGAAACCACTCTATGTCTTTTGTTATTTCTTTTCGCTTTTATGCGATCCCTTGTCTGAGCCTGGCAAACTGGTTAGAATCTATCTCTTATTCAAATTTACGCCCGTAAAAACAGGTAAAAGAATTTATTTTGGGAAATCGAACTTATTTGAAACTCCGACACCCAAAAATAAATCTAAATGAAAGCATCCCATCTTTTTTTGAAAAACTAGGATGAGATGGTTTCATTTTTTTAATTTTTCTCTTAAAACTAAACATTCTTTAAACTTCTTTTGTTTCCTTTACTTTAAGTTCAAACAAAGGGAAGGAAATTCCAGCTGATTTTGCAAAAATGTTGGAAAACAGATAGAGTAAAATGCCTACTAATATTATTCCTAAAGACAAGACTAATGCAACTGGTATACCACTTCCTGCCAGAATATAGCTTGCTACTGCAACTCCCGCAGAAGTGAGGGAATATGGCAACAATTACTGCAAATACACCGCCCCATAGAAGAGCAGTCATAGCATCAGCATTAGAAATAGCATTGGTAAACGACTCGGTAGAGATACCTCCTCCCGTCCACCACATTCTAAAAATACTAACTCCTATCAGAACTATAATAGGAATAACCATATTTATAGTCTTTTGAGGAATAGCTTCTAATACCTTCAATTTACTTCCAGCAGAAAGTGGAGTTGCTTCATCGGCAAAAACTTTACCAGTAGTCCTTGCCCGATATTCTGCTTTTAACATAAGGCCATAATCTCTTTGAGATAAGGCAAACAAATAAAACTAGTATTATAGCAAAGATACTATAGAAACGGTAAGGGATAGATTGCAAAAAGATAGTATAGGGAGTCAGAGATACTGGAGTACCTTCTATAGCGTCACCAATAAGCCCCACCTCATAGCCAATCCAAGTAGAAATTAGAGCTAAAGAAGCAACTGGCGCAGCAGTAGAATCAACAATGTAAGAAAATTTTTCTCGAGAAATACCCAATTTATCGGTCACTGGCCTAAAAGCATTCCCTACTACTGTAGTATTGGCACAATCATCAAAGAAAATTATCAAACCAAAAAGCCAAGTAGTGAATTAACCGCCACGAGCAGTTTTTACTTTATCAGTAATAGTTTTAACAAAAGCATAAGCTCCACCAGAAAGATAGATTAAGCCAACAAGTCCCCCACTACAAAGTCAAATAATAATATGGTAGCATTCCAACTATCTGCTACATTTTCCACAATGTATCCCAAGGTGCTAGTGACTCCTGCCAAAGGATTCCAACCGGTTAAAATGGTAGCGCCTACCCAGATACCAATAAAAAGAGAAGCTAAAACTTGCTTAGTAATAAAACATAACACTATAGCTACTAATGGCGGTAATATAGAAAAAATCCATAATCTACTGCAGTTTCTTCTTCAACAGCCCAGGTAATCCCAGATAGGCTAAGGAAAACTACTATTAGAAAAGTCAAAAAATAATACACTTCTATTCTTATGCCATTGATACAGCCTTAATTTCCTCTCCTTTCTTCGTTTTAAGAATAAAATTCAGCCAATTCAACTACAAAATAGGCTTTTAAACATTTAAGCATTTTTAAATTCTCTAAATCACCACCTATCTTTAATTTTTTCGTTCAAGACTTCGTCTAAATCTGGCCTGCCAATTTCTTGTAATTCATATTTTACTCTTACTGATTTCTTGTTAAACTTAATAATTCGGGTTAGGTCTATAGGAGTACCAATGATTACCAAATCACAATCAGTAGCATTTATGGTATCCTCCAGTTCCTGAATCTGTTTTTTCCCATACCCCATTGCCGGTAATAGGATCCCTATGTTCGGATACTTTTTATAAGTATCTTTAATACTGCCTACTGCATAAGGTCGAGGATCTATAATCTCTTTTGCCCCATACTTTTGAGCAGCTACTACACCGGCGCCATATTTCATTTCTCCATGGGTTAAAGTAGGACCATCTTCAATTACCAGCACTCTTTTACCTCTAATAAGTTCAGGATGATCCACAGTAAGAGGAGATGCAGCTTCAATTAAAATAGCATTTGGAGCAAGCTGATGAATATTTTCTCTTAGTAAATTTATTTGATCTGGAGCAGCAGTATCTATTTTGTTCATTACTACCACATCTGCCATTCTGAGATTGACTTCTCCGGGATAGTAAGTCATCTCATGACCGACTCGATGGGGATCGGTAACGACAATATGAAAATCTGATTTATAAAAAGGGATATCATTATTGCCTCCATCCCATACAATGATATCTGCATCTTTCTCGGCTCTGGTTAATATCTCTTGATAATCGACTCCGGCATAAAGGATATTTCCTCTATCCAGATGAGGTTCATATTCTTCCCTTTCTTCAATAGTACAGTTGTAGTGATCTAAATCGGAATAATTTTCATATCTTTGCCAGATCTGTTCTTTTAGATCACCATAAGGCATTGGATGTCTGATTACAGCTATTTTATAGCCCATCTTCTTTAAAATATCTGTAACTTTACGAGTAGTCTGACTCTTACCACAGCCAGTCCTGACTGCACAGATAGATATTACAGGGAGATTGGACTTTAACATAGTGTTCTTGGGGCCCATCAATCTAAAGTCCGCACCACTAGCTAAAACTATTGAAGCTTTATCCATAACATATTGATGGGGAAGATCACTATAAGCTAAAATTACCTGGTCAATCTGCTTCTCTTTTATTAGAGTAGGTAATTCTTCTTCTGGATATATAGGTATACCTTTAGGATATAAAGGACCAGAAAGTTCAACAGGATATTTTCTACCGGCAATATCCGGAATTTGAGTAGCAGTAAAAGCAAC
>CAYTKP010000044.1:0-5608 GCA_964438695.1 uncultured Atribacterota bacterium
CTTTGGGATTAAATATTATCCTGGATAATGATATCTGTAAAGACCTTAATCTTTCTTTGCCTACTCTTTCTTCAACTGGGAGTTTAAAATTAGGGAAAGTAAATTTTGCCCCCGCAGAATTTTTTCTCAATCTCCCATTTGAAGAATATAAATATCTTTCTCAGAAAGTTACCACCAAACTTACCCAGGATATCATCCATAGGCTCAAACTATTAGAAGCAGAGAACAAAGATATTCTAAATAATTTTAAAAATTTTTCTCAATGTCTGGAAGATTCTTTTTACCTCTGCAACCAAAATTATCCAAAAGCCAACTTGGGAGAATTTCTTGGCTTAGCTCGCCGCCTTTACGAAAAAGAAATTCATCCAACTTATCTGGAAATTCCTTTTTCTAAAATCTGTGATGATAATGAATTTCTCTCCTTCTTTTTAGAAATTATTAAAGATATTAGGTTTTTTTCTAAAATTTACAATAAAAAATTGGATGAATACAGAAAATTATTTAAAATCAGAAATCAGGCACAACCCTTACCCAATTTAATTATTAAGAAAAATCTTATTGAGACCCCTTTCTGGATTTGGAGAGAGGGAGAACAGAGGAGAAAAATTTTTATCTTAAGAAAGGAAGAAGGGAATTATCTTTACAATGATTCTTATGGCAAAATATTTTTTATAAAAAAAGAGAGTTTAAAATCTCCATCTTTATTAAAAGCTTTCCTTAAAGAAAAGAAATTAAAGATAAGACCCAAAGCACTTTTATTAACTTTATACAATCGTCTATTTATCTCTGACCTTTTCATTCATGGGCTAGGAGGAGCAAAATATGACCTTATAACCAATGAAATTATCAGAGAATTTTTTAAAGTGGAACCTCCTCACTTTTTGACAATTTCCTGTACTTTATATCTCGATTTTAAATCCTCCCCTGCATCATCTGATACACAAATATCTACTCTGAAGAATAAATTAAGGGATTTGGAATTTAATCCAGAAAGATATATTGAGAACCTTCCTTTAACTAAAAAAGAGAGAAACCAAATCAATAAGATGGCGGAGAAAAAAGCCCAACTAATCAAAAATATTAAAGAAATTTCTTCACCTATCGAAAAACGGAAAATTTCTGAAGAGATTAAAGCTATAAACAATTTTATAGAAGAAAAAGTAAAACCTTTAAAAGGTGAGTTAAATAAAAAGTTAGAAGATGAAGAAGAAAAGATAAAACAATCTAAAGTATACAGCTTTAGAGAATTCCCCTATTTTTTCTTTGCCGCCAGGACAGTTCAAAATCTCTTAAAAAACAACTCTCTATCCCCCACCGATAATCGGGAATAGCTTAATCTCGGCAGATTCAGTAAGTAGATAATCTTCTCTTACAATTTTATCTCCTGTTTTGATAAAAAACACATCAGCTGGAGAGATTTTAGCATCTTTTAATACTTGACGGGTAGTTACTGGTTTGAGATAGTGTAATTCTATAGGGCCAGAAGAATATTTATGCTTTAAATAGTCTTCCAATAACAAGGTTACTTTTATCATTTTACCTCCTTAATCAGCCAATTCAGCCCTAACTCAATCAGTTTAGCCGGAGTAGGAATTCCGGTGTCCGGATTCCAACCCATCAGTTGGTAGCGCATTCTAAGAGCTTTCTGGAAATTTTCTTTATTGATAGCGAATTTCCCATCCAAAGGACCATCTTTAAAGTTATGATAGAAGACTTCAGGTAAAGTATCATCTTTGGAGGTAAATCCTTCTCGAGAATTAAAGATACGGGCCATATTGATAGAGCGTTCTCCTAATTTCATCAACTCAAACCAGGTGGTCTTCCAGCCGGTGGTAGAACGAATAATTTCAAGGAGTTCTTCCATAGTTCCTACACTTCGGGGGACATAACCAAAATCACAGACTCCTAAGATATCAAATACGGTCCAGTAGATATCTAACAATTTAAAGAGAGCTACCTTCTTCTCTCCTAGATCAGTAGGAGATACCGGTTCCAAGATACCCAGTCCTTTCATCTCTTTTACCCCTACTGAATCTTGATCTTTAAAGAAGGGGTCATGGGCGGCCTTCATATGGTCTGCTCCGTAGTCAGAAAGGGCATATTGAAGGCCTACTCCGGTCTTAAGGCGGGGGTCATGCATGGGGATCTCTTGTCTTTTTACCTGGTGGATAAACTTCTCTGAACCATTACCGATCTTCCGAGAGGCTAAATAAGATCCTTCAGCTAAGAGGTCTCCCAATCCCTCTCGGCGAGCAATCTTGTCAATTAGAATAAGGAGGGCTTCTTTGTTACCAAAGGTAAGTTCTAGCCCATCGGTATCTTCTTTAGTAAGAATTCTTTCTTCATAACACTGCATAGCAAAGGCAATAACCATACCAGTAGAGATGGTATCCATAGTATATCTATTACAGAGTTCATTGGCTTTGGCTATATACTTCAGGTCGGAAATACCACAGATAGAACCTAAAGAGGCAATAGTTTCATATTCTGGCCCTCCATAGGTGGGATCGACTTTAAGGTCTGGTTCATTTACTTCTACTACTCGTTTACAGCGGATGGGACAGGCATAACAGCCTTTAATCTCTTTTAAGATGGTTTTATTATAAGTCTCAGCAGTCAAATTTTCTCCTTCTTTAAAGTAACCAGTAGTCCAATTGTAAGAGGGAAGACAGCCTGCTTCGTAGAAAGGGCGAACTGTTGCGGGGGTACCTAAGCTTCTAAGATCTCTGCTTAAAGGATTATCCATAATCCTTTGGCTAATCTCTTTAGTTATCTGATTCATCCTTTCTTTATTGTAAAGTTCTATCGGCTTAGTCCCTCTTACGGCAATAGCTTTTAGTTTTTTCGAACCCATCACTGCCCCTAGGCCATTTCTACCATTAAAGTGTTTTAATTCATTGACAATATTGGCAAAACGAACTTGATTTTCTCCAGCAGGACCAATCTGGGCAATCCTGATCTTATCATCAGCTAATTCTTCTCTGATTATCCTCTGGGTTTCTCCGGTATCTTTCTCCCAGAGGTGAGTAGCATCTTTTATTTCTACCTTGCCATCTTTAATCCAAAGATATACAGGAGTAGAAGAGGCACCTTTTATGATAAGAGCATCAAAACCAGCTTTCTTTAGCTCTGGTCCCCACCAGCCTCCGGCTTCCGCTTCTCCTTCAGCTCCGGTTAGAGGGGATTTGGCACAGACAGTGTAACGGGGCATAGCCGGGGCAGGGGTGCCAGTCAGAATACCAGGGGCAAAGATAAGCAAGTTATCGGGAGATAGGGGATCAGTATGAGCTTTCATCTCTCTTAACATATAATACAAAGCTAAAGCCCGCCCTCCCCAGTAAGTACGGTAAAAATTTTCATCAGGATTTTCTATCCAAAATTTCTTTGAACTTAGATCTAGGTATAAGATATTTCCGGTATAGGCGTATGGCATAGTTATTGCTCCTTCTTTATAATTTATTATCTTAATTTTTATTTTATCCAAAAAATTTATTTAAAATCTAACTTACTATTTAATTAATATCAGTTATTATTTTATTCCTAAAATATAAGATTATATCAATAGATACTAAACAAAAATTTAGAATATACAAATAAATTACTGAGTCAAAATTATAAATTAATTTATGCAATATCCCCGACAAATATCCCATCAATACAACTAATAAGAAAAATATGCTTTTACCCGTATTACTTCTCGACTTATATGACTTATAAATAAAAAATGGCCAGGCTGCTCCAAAACAAACCAACATAATAACTTCAAATATACTCATTTAGTTTATCCTCTTCTTAAGAAAAATTATCACAATTACCTTGCTTTTGCAAGATTAACTCCTCTATTTCTTAGCAAGTTCTAATAATATCTCCCTTTTATTAAACTCAGGCTTATCGATAACCATATTTAAGAGTTCTTTTAGGATTTCTCCTATTACTTTCCCTTCTTGATATCCTAAATCTATTAAATCCTTACCATTTATAGCTAAATCCTTTAAGGATAGAGGAGGCCTTTCTTGTAAAACTTCTCTGATTTCTTTTTCTATTTTTTTCATCTGGCTAAGTTCATTAGCATCTTTCCTCATCCTAAAGTAGGTTTTTTTAAATTCTAAAATACTTAGAATATTCTCCTCGCCAAGCAGGGAAATAAGCCGTCTGATATTTCTTCTGGAGGAAAAATCTGCTTTCTGCCAGTCCTCCCGAATTAGAATATTTACTCTCTTAATTAAAGAATTCTTGAATCTTAAGCGGTATAATATTTTATTGACTATTTCTTTTGTAGAATAAGAAGCTGTTAATTTCTCCACACCATAAAGTAGAATGGATAATCGAAGAATTAAGTCTGGAGGAAGATTCTCCAACATATCTAAAATATAGCTAAATGGGTCTTCCTTTTTATAATTGCTACCTTTACCATAAAATTCCCCAGCTAATTCTAACTCAGAAAAAATATGTTTTAATAGACCCGATTGCTGTAATAATTGAAAACCTCTTCTGGGGGAATTGCTTATTAATATTTTAATTAACTCTTCCCTAATCCTCTCTACGCTGACTTTTTTAATCAACGGATTGTTTTTTTCTATCGCCCGGAGGGTAGTTTTCTCTATTTTAAAATCAAGCTCGCAAGCTAACCTAATTGCCCTTAACATTCTTAAGGGGTCCTCTTTTATTCTCTCTGCCGGGTCTTCCACCCCCCTTATTACCTTTTGTTCGATATCCTCTAACCCGTTAAAGTAATCGATTACTTCTTCCCCTTCTCTCCAGGCTAAAGTATTGATAGTGAAATCACGGTGTTTTAAATCTTCCAATAAATTGAGCGTGCTAACCGATTTATCCTTTTTAAAAGTACTCACTTCATAATTAATATGATTTATGACTACGGTAACTGTCCCAAATTTTTTACCCACCGGAACAACTTTATAATCTCTAAAAACCTCAACAATTTCCTCCGGTGCAGCCTTGGTAGTTATATCCCAATCATGGGCTTCTTCTCCCATTATCAGATTGCGGATACACCCCCCTACCACTAAGGCCTCTTTCCCTGAATAATTTAATCTCCTTGTGATAAATAAAGCCCCTGGGTCTATATCTTTGGATTCTATTTTTAAATTAAGTTTCCGGTTTTTTTCTTTTTTATTCATCATAAATTTTAAAACTCTATTGATAAATGCTAACCTAAGTTATATTAAGCAATATCTATTTTACTTATTATTTTTCAAGTTTAGTAAATTCAGCCTTGTCTTAGCTTTTTCATAAATGGGTAACCTAATCCATTCTTTAATGCCCAGAATAGATAAAGGAATTCTATTCCAATTACTAGAATAATAATGAGTCTGCTATATACAATTTGAAGATACACTCTCCCTTCTCCTATTTCTGGTAATGGAATGGGGTCAATCGGTAATCCATTTTTTATCGCCAAATCTTTTATATTTAATAAATGGATAACAGGAATCCCTATAATTTGGTACTCAAAAATCAACCCTCGTTCTGAATGATCGGGAGCTTTTGGACCATTAGTTATTAACCCATTAGGATAAGTGATTGAAGCAGGTGTATTACCATAGTTTGCTGTAGCTCCCCCGATATTTACAAAAGCTTTAATGGGTCG
>CAYTKP010000045.1:0-5511 GCA_964438695.1 uncultured Atribacterota bacterium
TTGGTGATGAAGATGAAGTAGCTGTTGGTGTTACCGGTTCTTATGACGTATTGGCTTCCGGTTATGCCGGTAGTGTAGATTTAGCCTTTGCTTTGGGTGAAGATGATGAAACAGAAGTAGCTGTTGAAGCTGGCGTATTCTACGGTACTGCCTTAACTTATGCAGGTGCAGCAACTGTTGACACTGCATTAGATGACCTCGACTTATCTATTGATGCTCATTACGTAACAGCCGGATTTGCTCCAACCAACACTGACTTTACTGCTGACAGATTTGGTGTTGGCGTAGAAGCTACTTATCCATTAACTGATGAACTTGACGGAACATTAAGCTGGACTTACGATATGGATACAGCTATGGCAGTCCAAACTCACGAAGTAGAAGTTGATCTAGTCTACACTGTAGATGCAGAGACTGAAGAAGCTGCCGAATTAGATGTTACTTATGATGTATTAACCGGTGGTATCACTGCCTATGCTGAATATATGAATTACCCAGTGGATGATGAAGGCGAATACATCTTAAGTGGCGCCGGACAATATGATTACCCGGCAGGGACATATGTTGCCGTCGCTACCTTAGAATATGATTTAGCTGAGGATATGGATCTTACCGTTGAAGGTCGTGTTGATAGCGATGGAGCTGCTTTCTGGAGTGCTGAAGTACAGTTAGTTTATGCTTTAGCTGAAAATACTGACTTAACAGTTGGTTTTGAGATGAATGATTGGGATGATGATATCAATGATTATGATGATATGGTCATTTCCGGTACTGCTGGCACTTTAACTGCAGAACTCGCAGTAGAATTCTAATCTTATTAGTTTAGAGAGATTCTACAATGACCCCTGGAATTTTTTCGGGGGTCATTTTTTTTGGAAAATATTTGCGGAAACTAGAGAATCATATTATAATAAATTAGTCGTTAGTCGTTAGTGAATAGTATATAGTTAGCGCAGAGCTTACAGCGTTTAGCGTATACGCGAGTAATAAGTGTAAGTTAGCGAATAGGGAATGGGAAAACAGTATCAAATATCGCGTGAAGAAGGAAGAAGACGGAAAGTAGAGGCTTGATTCATCAAGCCCGTCTTATACTAAAAACCGATTTTGTATTTTAATTGGTCAATTGGATAATTGGTGAATTGGTCAATTAAAATAATCGATAGATTATTTTAAAGGCAGGTGACGTCAATGATATTTAAAAGATTATCTTCTATTTTCTTAATAATTGTTTTTATCCTTACCTCAGTACTGGCTCAATTTTCCTGGGCAGCTGAAGCCTCTCAGGCGACCTTGTCGGATGATTTATCTCAGATAGAGATGGCCATCTATGGAACCACTTCGGAAAAACCTCTGATTGAGCGGGTAGAATATTTAGAAAAAGAATTAGTGGGGAGGACTCTCCCCGGCACGGTTACGAATAGAGTAAAGCAATTAAAAGAATTCATAATTACTGGAACTCCAGAAGATCCTTCAGTAATTTTCAAAATAAATTCTTCTCAATGGCTCTTAGAAGAAAAAATTACTAATGAACCTTTAATTGTCAAGATAGAAAATTTAGAAAATCTGTTATTCGGAAAAATTTCAGAAGATGTTTTGGCTATGAGGGCAGAAGCTATTTTTAGTATTTGTTTTAAAGAAGGAAGACCACAATTTGAAGAAGTAGTAATTCCTGCTGGCACCCTGGTGCCCATTCGTTTTTTGAGCAACTTAAGTTCTAAAGATAATAAGTCAGGCGAAACCTTCAATTTTCAAATAGCGGAAAATATATTTGTAGATAGTAAATTGGTTATTCCCGCAAATTCTTTAGGAAAAGGGGAAATAATTGAAGCAAAGAAGGCCACCATTTTATCTCGACCGGGAAAATTAGAAATAGAATTTAAACCAATTTCAGCCTTAGACGGGACGACTATTAGTTTGGTATTGGGGGAAGAAGCTCAAGAAAAGAATGAAAGAATTGCCATAGCTGTAGGAGTGGGAATTTTAGGATTAATTGTTTTAAGCAATCCTATAGGATTAATTGCAGGAGCTCTTGTCCCTGGTAAAAATATAGAGATTGAAGAAGGGACCGAAATGTTCCTGCAGGTAAAAGAAGATACTACAGTAATAGCCTTAGTACAATAAGATCATATCTCGTATCCCCGTTTTCATGGAGACAAGTCTTGTGAATTGTATCTCGTAAGTAAGATAAAAGTTCAGTAGTAATACGTAGGGGCAGATCTTGTGTCTACCCCTACGTATTACCTTAACCTTATCTTTTTTTTCTTATTCTTTTCTTTTTTTTAGTATACGCTAAACGCTGTACGCTCTCCGCTAACTATATACTATTCAATAACTACTAACGACTAACTCAATATTCCACTATCGTAAAAGAAGAATTTTGGGGATAAACTTGTACATCTTGGGTAATATTGATATTAGGTGTTTGCGCATCCAATTCTATAACCCAGTTTTTTATATAAAGATAGGCTTCCTGTAAGCTAACCCTGGTATCCAGATTAGTATCTGCCAGATAATCCCCAAAATAACCACAGCCTTCGCATAAACCCATAGTAAACACTCCGAAAGGGTCAAAGTCTCCTGGTGTTACCGACGTAAGCTCCATACACTCCTGATAATAATGGCAGGAAGTCAATACTTTATACTGATTAGTGGTAAGAAGATACTTGTAACCTGCTTGGGAAAAGGCATTGATAATCTTACTATTAAAATATTCCAATTCTTCTTTATAATTTTGTATTTCTCCAACTGCTTTACCGATAAATCCTCCGGAATGGCAGGTATCAAGAAAGACTATTTTGGTGCCGGGTATTGTACTTAAAGCAGCCTCTAATTCGTCTACACTTATAGCCGTATTTATAAAAGAGGTCATATCAGCCGGGCAAAGATAAGAAGCATTTCCTAATAAAGTTCCGTGCCCACTAAAATAAAAATAGGAAATATCATTACTGTCTGCTCCCGAAAAAGTAGAAGAAATATTCTGCAGAATATTTGATTTTGTTGCCTGCCAATCTTTCAGATAGCTGATATTGGAAAAAGTTGTATTTGATGTACCAAATTTACATTGTTGTAAAATTTGACGTATTCTATCTACATCATAGGGAGGGGCATTTAAGTCATTATCACTACCTGAAATATAATCACCTATCCCCACACAAAGAGCCCGATATACTACTTCATTTTGAGTGACAGTAACTGCCACTGTATCCGATTTGCTTATATTTCCTTCTGTGTAAGTGACTAAGATAATAGTTGTTCCTGCTGATACTCCAGTAATTAATCCGTTTAAATTTGCGGTAGCGTAAGCGGGGTTATAACTATAATAAGTACAATAGCTAAGAGGGATATTTGCAGTACTTGAATCAGAATAATAAGCGATAACTGAAGCGATATATTGCGATTCTCCTACTTCTAAATCCATAGTATCGGGTTGGACCACAATTTTAGTAAGATAAGCAGGTAAAACCGAAGGAGTTGGTGTACTAGGAGGAGAAGGAGGGTAGAGATATCCCCAGCATCCCGCAAATAGTAATAAACTTAATATTGGAGCTATTAGCAGGATTAATAAGTTCTTATTTGGCGATATACGATTATTCATAGGTCATAACCTTTATTTGTAAAAAGATTATCTTGCATTATTTATATTCGACAATTTTTCAAAAAATCCTCTTTTTAAGAAAAAATATTTTATTTTAAATAAAAAAAGACAGGCTACTTTTATCCGAAAAATATATATTAATAGCAGTCTGTCTTTTTTTATTTTTTTATACTTAATTCTTTATTATGTTACTTTGTAGATATCTATAAGATTGAGCTACTAAGGATTAAGATATACATAATTTATTCCAGCGGTTATGTATTGAGTGGTAGAATCGTGACCATAAGCCCATCCCCAAGTATCGATTGCTTCAAAATAATGGCTTCCTATAGGAACACTGGTTATTACATAAGTCCCTGGCGTTACATTGGTAAATTGTTGAATATTATCGATATAAAGGTCGTAATACCAAGTGCCCGAAACAACTAAATAAACTGTTCCAGTGGTAGGAATTATTGCTCCACATCCGGTAAATCCCATAGTTAACAAAACAATGGCTATTAACAACAAGACACCTTTAATTAAAACGTTTTTTTTCATAAAATATTTCTCTCCTCCTTTCATTATTAATATACATAACAAATAATTCAATATTGTACTTAAAAACCCTTCTTTTTGTTAAAATTATTTTTATATTTATATTATTATACAATAAAATTAAGGAAAATTCTCTTTTTTAAGTAAGTTTTTTAAATAATTTTAGGCACTATTAGAGTGTGTATTATAATTTCTGTAAATCTAAAAAGTTAATCAAGATAACTTGCAATAGGACATCAAAAGCCTCCATGATAATATAAATTAATAATTGAATATATTAAAAGGAGGACTAATTCAAAATGACCCAACTAAATACTAAATCAATACAGGTTATTTTGCAAGCGGAATACCTCGAAGTCAACCAAAATTCCAAAGTAAAAGCCGGACTTTTTTCATAGTCCAAATAGACATAAAATCAACCCTCATCTCCCCTCGTTTTCGTATCATTTGCCCAGTAACTGGAACTATTAATCTGGATAACTACCGAATGGTGTAACACCCTATCGAATGTAGCTGAGGCCATAGTGTTGTCGGTAAAGATATCTCTTCACTTTTCGAAAGGTTTGTTGGTAATAATAATTAGTGACCCTGTCTCATAACGTCTAGCAATTATCTCAAAGAAGTCATCAGCACTGTATTCTGGTAATTTCTTAAAACCCAGCTCATCCAGGATCAGTAGATCCGGTCTTAGGTAAAAATCGAGTCTTTGATAGTAGCTGTTATCTGCCCGGCCGAAGTTAAACTCCCGGAGCATCTGGACTAGCGTGGTGAATAAAACCTTGTATCCTTTGGATAAGGCCTTTATGGCAAACCTGAGAGCCAGGTGAGTTTTGCTGGTACCGGGATTACCGATGAAGACGATATTCTATCTAGAGTTAACAAACTAGCAGGTATTATAGTCATTGTATTGCAAAGGTTCTAGCGGCCTCAGAGATATTACCTTTATTGGTGAATAGATATTCAATTACTGCTAATCTGGCCGCTTCAGGATTGATCTTCCTTAAAAGTTTGTAATCTATCTTTCCTACTTTCCAAGTGGTACGGTGTTCAGTCATCATATAATCTCCATTCTATCTTATTAGGATTTATTCCCACTAATTATAATACTTTTTTGCTTATACTGAGTATAAGCAAAATTTAAAAATTGTACAGTATGTCCTGGGAAACGCACACTATTTTTTTCGACTTCTAAATTATTATGTGATATATTATTAATAATAACAAGAAAATAATTTTTGCGATGTCGTTACAAATAGTCATTTAAATTAAAGAGGAATTTCAATTTATGGAATATAAGTATACAATAATCTTTATTCTAATAATTTTAACTCTCAGCCTCACTGGTTGTTTTTTATTCCCGCCAATTGATAATACTGCTG
>CAYTKP010000046.1:0-5461 GCA_964438695.1 uncultured Atribacterota bacterium
GTGGACCCTTCTTTGTATTCAACTAAACCCTCAAAAATGTTATCCATTCTCTGAATAGATTCTCCATCAGTTACATCTCCCGGATCCAGTCTCGCTGCATCTCCACTGCTACCAAATACCAAAGTGCTTCCCGCAGAAGCCGCTCCAACAAAACCAAATACTAATCCTACAATTAGCAATAAAACCAAAAACAACTTACTTTTCATTTATTAAATCTCCTTTCTTATCTCTTGATATTCTCGAATTATAAATTTCTATTTATTAATTTATAGAAATTATTCTACCTCCTTTCTTTTTTCTCAAGCCTATTTCAAGTCTATGCTTAAGTAATAAGATTGTCAGGGGAATAAACCGCCCTGTAACCTCTATGCTAATTGTTATTTCTTTTTTTGGTTTTAAATAATCTCCTTATTTTAAAAAAGATAAAGGATTAAGAGGTTTACCTCCAGATCTTATTTCAAAATGAAGATGAGGACCAGTAGCATTTCCAGTTCTTCCCAGTTTTGCAATCACACTACCTTTTTTTACATATTGACCTTTCTTTACTAAATTTACAGAATTATGAGCATATACAGTAGAATATCCACCATCGTGACTTAAGATAATTACATTACCATAACCCCTCATATAACCAGCATAACTTACTCTGCCACTCTCTGCGGCCATTATGTTTGACCCTAAAGAGCCACCTATATCAATACCCGAATGGAACTCTTTCCTCCCATTTAAAGTCCTTATACCAAAAGGGGAAGTAATTCTACCTCTTATTGGCCAAATAAAATTACATATATTACTGCGGGTTCTGGATACATTAGGAATTCTCAATGGTTGTCCTACAGAAATTTTAGAAGGGTCAGAGATATTATTAGCGGCAATGATTGCTTCTAATTTTACATTATATTCCCGAGATATATTCCAGAGACTTTCTCCTTTTTTCACATAATAGATTATATCTTCTGATCCAGATTCTTGATTATATCCTTCTGCTTTGGCAATATCCATATTGGCAATAGGTATTTTCAGCTTTTGTCCTATAGATAATCGGGATATTTGTTTTAGGTGGTTTGTGGAAATAATTGAGCTCATCTTTACATCAAATTTCTTGGATATGCTCCACAGGGTATCGCCTTTTACTACTGTATAAGTTAGCATAGTTGGCTGTTGTTCTTTTTCTTTCCCAGATATTCCTCCTCCAATTGCAGGAATTTCTAATCTTTGGCCAATTGATAGGAGGCTTTTATCTTTAAGATTATTAACTTCAGCAATAACCTCAGACGATACTCCATATTTCTGGCTAATACTCCACAGACTGTCTCCTGCTTTCACAATATGAATGAGCGAATTTAGATTTTCATTTTGATTACTGTCTTTATTTTTATTTTCCTGCGCTATCTTCTGTTTGCTTAAAGGTTTATTGGAAATAACATTTTTAGATAAGGGAATTTTAATCTCTTGTCCAATAGAAATTAGATGAGGATCAATAAAATTATTAATTGTTAAAAGAGAACTAACCTCTAAATTATATTTTTGGGCTATTGACCATAAAGTCTCACCTTTCTTTACAATATGAGTAATATAATCTTTCTTCGCAGTAATCTGTGAATTATTCAAAGGTATCTTGATAATTTGCCCAGGAGACAGGATGTTTTTGTTTTTAATACCATTAAGTACTAAAATCTGTTCTATGGAAGTGTTATATTTTTGGGAAATACTCCACAGGGTATCTCCTTTGACTACTTGATAAGTAATAAAATCACCGGTACCAGCTAAAGAGGAAACAGAAAAAGAAAAGATTAATAATATAATAAATAAAAAGAAAAAAGCTGCCAAAATAATTAATTGGTTATTATTGCCCTCATATCTTGGGGGTAGATACATCCGTTAAATTTCTCCTTCTAGACATCTTAAAATTAATTTCTCAGCTAAGAAGATACAATTGGATTTTAAACAATTAAGACTTTTTAGATTAGGATTTCTTTTTGGGTAAAATTAATTGGTCTTTCTACTGATTTTTACCCTTTTCGGGTTGCTTCTTTAAGAAGTCATCAATAACTTCTTTATTGAAACGCCAAATTCTTCCAATCTTAATTGCTGGGATCTTATTTGTTCTCGCCCATTGATATACAGTCAGAGGTTTTACTTGTAAATATTCAGCTACTTGTTTAGCAGTTAAATAATTACCCATAAACTGAAGCCCTCCCGATATTGGTACATTAATCCTGCTAATATCTTATTGTTTTTTAATAATTTTGTCAATTTTTTTATTTATTTTATATATCTATTTGGACTTATTTCTTAATTAGTTAACTCTATAGCCAATTGGTTATTTAGCTATCATTCTCGTCCTTTTCCTGATGTAGTATATCTCCTATTTCCCGAGCAATCCGATAAGGTTTAGTCAAAATTCTAATGGGGATAGACTTTAAAAATTGGGATAAGTCTCTTTTTATCTCTTCGGTTAGGCGTTGTGGTTTAGTTAATACTCTATCTATGAAATCAGTAGTATATGTCTCTAACAATTTTTCCCGGTTAATTCTAACTGCATTTCCACAAATATTACATCTAATATATTCTAAATATCTACCTTTATAAACGATTGTATGACTAGTCTCTTTGTTACAATAAAGGCAAAAAAGAAAAGTTTTTATTTCGCTAGTCATCTTCCTTCAGGATTATTAAGTTAAACCCTGGCCTCCTCTTTTTGTTTAATGAAAATTATCTATTTCTCACTTAAGATTTTTGCCAATTTTTTATAGATCTGGTAAGATTTCATCACTTTCTTTATATGTTCTCTAGTTTCAGAATAAGGAATATTTTCCACAAAATTATCCAGATCAGATCTATCATATTCCTTTACCCATTTGCTGGTGATCCCTGGACCCGCATTATAGCCAGAAATCATTAATATGGGGTCATTGGAAAACCTTTCTTTTAAGTAATTAATATACCAGCAACCCAAATTTATATTTACTTCAGTAGAAAATAATCTTTCATCAGTGAAATCTTCAAGATTTAATTTCTGAGCGATCCATTCCCCGGTCGAAAATATTATTTGCATCAATCCCCTTGCGCCCGCTACTGACTCATTCCAAGGGTTAAACCTGCTTTCCTCCCTTATCATTGCTAAAACAAGCAAAGGGTCTATTTCATATTTTAAGGCATATTTATTAATTATATCTTTGAAATAGAAAGGATAAAGCTTCTGCCATAATTCCAGAGGTAAATCCTCTAATCGATGATTGCCCTTTAAATAACTAAAGATTATCTCAGTATAATTTACAGAATTATAATACTCCTTATTTCTTTGATAAATATCACTTAATTCAAATAATAAATAGATATTCCCTGGATAGTATTTTAGTGCTCCCCGTAATTCTACTATCGATTCTTGATAAAAATTGATCTCTTTAAATAATTCTGCCTTAAGTAGCGCCAGTTGACCTTTCCCCTCTATTTTATCATATTTTTTGAAAAATTCCTTTAAATCTATGAAATCTTCTTTATTAGAAAAAGGAATGGGCCAGGAGAAACTAATGTCACTTTTCTGCTGCACCACTCTTTCAGAATAATAACTCAAAGGATATTCCTGAACAAGTTTTTCGTAAGCAATTCTTGCCTCCTCCTTTAAGCCCATACTTTCTAAAGTCTTCCCTTCCCAGTATAGGGCATCATCTCCCAAACTGCTCTGAGAAAATCTCTCTGCTAATTCATGATAGCAATCTAATGCCTCAGAAAAAGCATTATTATTAGTATAATATCGAGCTAAATTCCACAAAGAATTCATTGCTTCATAACTATTAGGGTATCTGTTTATTAAATCTCTCCACGTAGAAATTCCCTTTTCTGTTTCTTTTGCCTGAAAATATAATTCTGCTAAACGTTGAAAAGATTGTCGAGCATAATAACTTTCAGGATATTTTCCTATTATTTTTTTATATCTATCCATAGCCAAATGACTTTTACCTAAAGCGCGTAAAGAATTAGCTATCAGATAATCTGCTTTAATTGTAATTTCACTGGGAGTAAACCTTATTATTATCTCTTCACACTGATTAATAGTTTTCTTGTATTCGCCTTTATAATATAATGAACGTGCCCTTTTGTAATATACTTCGGAGGTAACTTCTTCTACAGGAAAACCCTTGATAATTTCCATATACAAGTCTTCGGCCATATTATATTGGCGGTACTTAAATAAAATATCTGCACATTTTAACATTATATGGTAAGGAATCTTTATATCCTTTAAATCTTCTTTAATCTTATATAAATATTTGACTAATAATTCTTCTGGTTCTGAATTCCTTTTCAGGCGATAGTTCTTTTCTAATATTTCGTACAAACAATTAAGAGAATCAATATATCTTCTTTCTTGCCAATATATCTCAGAAAGTTCAAGCAGAACCTTTCCTTTAAGTTGATCATCTTGGGAATTTTCTAAGATATTTTTATAATAAATTAGTGCAGAGTCTATATCTTTTAATTCGCAGTAGGTTTGGGCAACCTGATAATTAGCTTCTGCAATAATTAAACTATGGGGAAAATTTTCTATTATTTTTTTAAAAGTGGCAATGGATTCGTAATTATCCCCTTTATGGTGATAAGTGTCAGCCAGGTAAAAGAGTGAGTAATCAGTCAAAATGGGGTCATTTACTACTAAGTTTTTATATACTTCTATTGCTCCATTCCAGTCTTCAATCTTTCTATAGCAATCCCCTAATATAAATTGGGCTTTAATATAAAGAGGTAAATTTAGAGTGGAATATTTTACTTTTAACAATTCGGAAATTGCGTGTTGATAATCACTCTGTTGATATAATTCCAATCCCGCTGTATAGTTTTTTAGATCTTCTTTTAGCTCGATAGTTGAAGGGTGTTCTTCTATTATTTTAGAAAGTTTTAATATCTTCAGTTGTTGGGATTCGAATTCAGTCAATTCACCATTGCCGGCCAAAGCAATATTTGCTCCGATTAAACTTGGGGATAGAATTATTATTAAAAAAAATATAATAATATTTGAAGTTTTCATTATTTCTCCTGTGGATACGATTCACTGTGCTTCTACTATACTATTTTATTTACTTTATAGATTATAATTATAATATAGGTATCGCTAAATCTTTTCTCCTCATTATATTAACATTCTACATTATTTTTAAAAATCCTCTTTTTTTAACTTATATTTTAATAATAATCTATTTTAAAATTATCTCACTTATTTTCTTTTAACAATAAAAAAAATCAGATTATATCTTGCTCTTCTCCTTCTCAACTTTTTTAAATAAATTAATTTTCTCGTACTTATCTCTTTTATAAACTTTCAGCTACTTTTCATTCCAAAATTCATTACTGGGAATGAAATCTTTGGCATTAAAAAAGGGGCAGACAGTAATACATTTGGAACAATCACTGGTGTTTTCTGCCCAGAACTCAAAACATTTTTCCGGGTTGATATAATATT
>CAYTKP010000047.1:0-5373 GCA_964438695.1 uncultured Atribacterota bacterium
CCGGGAAATTCTAAATAAGGAGAGGAAAAGAGCATATATTTTGCCCTTTGCGGGGTTTGTGCTGCTGCAGGAAGCATATCCACTTCTCGATTTCTGGCTTTTTGCAAGACTTCCTCCCAATCTTTGCAGGGGACAACTTGAAACTTAATTTCCAATTCCTTTTCAATTATTTTCATAAATTCTGCGGATATTCCGATGTAGTTTCCATCTTTATCAATCTGTTCGATTGGCGGGAAATAAGGGTCAGGCGCAATCTTTATAATCTTATGTTCGGAAAGCCATTGTTTTTCTTCACTGGTCAGTTCTCCTTTTTCTGCCCATACCCAGAAGGTGGAAGAAAATAAAATAATCACAATTAAAATGAATATTGGGTAAAATTTTGTCCTGTTCACATTTATTCCTTGTTCCTTTTGTAATTTTTCTAAGTAATTTAATTCTTCGATTCTATTAACAAACATAATGCCCGCCAAATAGTATACTCTAAAGTATTATACTTAGTGTTACAGTATAACATAAGTCAATCTTTTTTACGAAAGCCAGTTGTCCAATTCAATCAGGGCACAGGTTGACTTATGTTAAATGTTGAAACCTGAACTCTTTTCTTTTACAATTTTTCTAAGAAATTGCAAAGAAGACATTAAGGCTTTATCTCCATCTTCCTGCTCGGCTACTTCTAATACAAAAGAACCTGAAAATCCTATGTTTTCTAAAATATCAATAACCTGTTTCCAGTGTATGTCTCCTGACCCAATAGGAAGATGGACATCTATCAACTGCTCGGTAAAGTTATCACTTGCGTGAATGGAAATAAGGCGATTAGGATCAATAGACTTTAATGCCTTTACTGGATCATATCCACATGCGATGCAATGGGTTAGGTCCAGACATATTCCGACCGATTCTTGGGGAAGAACATCAACAATATTCGTTACTTCTTCGATGGTCTTCCCCAACATTCTTTTTGTTTTGCTAGGTACATTTTCTATCGCTATCTTGATGTTTTTTCTCTCGGCATAAAGAATAACATCATTTAAATCAGGTATAGTATCTTCTATTTTTATATTTTGCCCCGATTCTTCTGGTCTTTCAATTACTCTGACATGTTGAACAATAAAGGAAGCACCAAAGAAGACAGCTAAATCAATGCTTTCTTTCGTCAAATTTGACGAAATATCTCTGATTTTATGGCTATGCCTCTCTGGAATCTCTGTTGGTAAAGGAACATGAATTGAATTCACTTCCATACCCAAGTACTTAACTAGAAGTTTTATTTCTTCAGGTCGCGTATCCCACCTATCTGGGCGTGAATGCAGGGGATTAACGCAAAACTCAGCCCTTTTAATCCCAAAATCGGCTATTTTTCTAATAGCCTCTTCCAAGGGATAACTATTAAATAAAAATGTAGAACATACTATATTCATCTTATCTAAAAATCTATCTTCATTAAAAAAATTAATTTTTGTCTCCTAAATATTTTTTCAAATTGATTCATAATTATAATAAAGATCACAGAATTAGCTCAAAAGGCTTGGAACAAAAAGAGTTAACCAAGGAACATAAGCAACTACCAATGCTAAAATAATCAAGACCGACAAAAAGGGAAGCAATGGTTTTAAAAGTTGGGAAACAGGAACACCACTGATCTCCGAACCGATGAAAAGGGTAAGACCAACTGGCGGAGTAACATGGCCTATCGCCAAACTACAGATAAGAACAAGTCCAAAATGAACTGGATCTATCCCCATAGAAACTGCAACAGGATACAGAATAGGAGTTAAAATAATTGTAGCAGTCGACGGCGTAAGAAATGTTCCGGTAATCAGGCTAATAAGTATGATATTGAAAAGAAACACCGATCTATAGGGTAAATAAGTTAGGAAAAATTCCGATATAGCTTGGGGAATTTGCTCTGCTGTTATTATCCACCCAAATGTCTTGCAAATGGCAATTAGGAACATAATGCTACCCACAGTGCCACTTACCTTAAGGAATAGACTGGGGATTTCTTTAATCTTAAATCCCTTATAAAAAAATACAGAAATTAGAATCCCGTATACTACCGCAACAGATGCTGCTTCAGTGGTAGTAAAGGCTCCTCCAAAAATTCCGCCAAGTATAATGATGGGCATAATAAGTGCAGGCAAGGCTGCGGTGAAAGCCTTAATAAGCCTTTTAAAGGAAAACCTTTCAGCACTCCGATATCCTCTTTTTGCGGAAATCCAATGTGAAACTGCCATCAATGAGAAGCCAACCAAGATTCCGGGAATAATTCCTCCCGCAAACAGATGCACTATAGAGGTACCTGAGACCCAACCATAGAGAATCATATTTATACTTGGTGGAATTATGATTCCAATAATTGAAGAACTAATAGTAATTACGGTGGAAAATTTCACATCGTATCCTGCTTTTTTCATCATAGGGATCATAACAGAGCCAATAGCTGCTGTATCTGCTGTTGCCACACCAGAGATACCCCCGAAGAACATACTTGTTAGAACATTAGCATGAGCAAGCCCACCAGTAACCCCGCCTACAAGCTCTTCGGAAAATTTAACCAATTTTTCTCCACACCCTCCTCTATTGAGAATTTCTCCCATCAGTATAAATAAGGGGACTGCAAGTAGTGGAAAAGAATCGAGAGAGGCAATGGTCCTTTGTGCCAGTAGCATAAGGGTGGTATCCCCCTGCCAAAGTATGGCAAATAGCGAACTCAACCCAAGGGCAAAAATTACTGGCGTCTTTAAAATTAGTAAAAAGAAAAAGGAACCAAAAAGTAGAAGCATTATATTTTCCCTCCCTTCTTTTTGAAAACAGGAAGCTGGAAGAATGTTTCAATTGTATTAAAAAACTGGGACATTAACATAAGGCTCCCAGCGAAGGGGACAGCACCATAAACATAACTCATCCTGATTATTAGGGCTGATGACATTTGGCGATGAGTAACAGATAATAATTCGATACCGTACACAACAAAGATAACTAAAAAGCCGAGGGCAAGAAGATTTACTATAAAAGTAATAAAAGATTTCAGTTTATTTGGTAACCGATTAAACACGATATCTATATCATGCAATTTTCTCCTTTCCAAAGCAATACCGGCTCCCAGCAAAGAACCCCAGATAAAACAATAACGAGCCAGTTCTTCAGGCCAAGGTAAACTCCAACGAAATACATAACGTGCTAAAACTTGCAAAAACACGCTGAGCATCATAGTAGATAAAAATACACTTGCTAAAGTCCATTCTATATATAGAATGCCTTTTCTTATTTTTTCTTCTATCTTCTTCATCATAAGTTAATCCTTTTTAAAGAAAGTGGAATGCACTACATAGTGCATTCCACTTATTCTGTTATTAGATATCATAAAGATTCACAGTTTATAGGTTCTTAATTTCATTAATTAATTCCATCCCGCCCATTTTTTCCGCATTTTTTTCGTAAACTGATTGTATCTTTTCCGTCCATTTATCTAAGTCGGGATAGTATATAGTAACTCCAAAATTTTCCTTAAGATCATTGAATAGACTCTTCTCCATATCCACAAAAAGCTTTCTTTCGAAGGCCCCCGCAATTTTAGCAGCTGCCATTATGTCTAAGCGGAGACCATCATCTAATTTATCCCAAGTCTTTTTCGACATCATAAAACAATGCCAACTAGAAACATAATTAATCTTTGTATAATGGGGGGAGCTATCATAAAACTTCATAGACCGATAACTCATACCAGTACCTTCCGCACCATCCACAACTCCCTGGCTTAAACTAAGATAAACATCGCCCCAAGGTATTGGAGTAGCTATTGCACCTAAGGCATTCCATGTATCAATTAATATTGTATTCTGCATTGTTCGAATTTTTTTGCCTTTTAAGTCTTCTAAGTCACGTATTGGCTCGCGGGAATAAAGATCTCTTGCTCCTCCATACACATAACCGAGTTTAACAAATCCTGCTTCTAGCATATCAATGGCTAATTTATCACCAATATAGCTGTCCATTGTCCGAAAGAGATGTTCAGGATCTTTGAAGAGAAATGGTAAGCTGAATACTTGAAATCCGGGCACAAAGTTTGCTGTGACAGCCGAAGTGATCGTAGTAATATCTACTGTCCCAAGTTGGCATGCTTCTACCAAATCTCTTTCGCTTCCTAATTGTTTTGCCGGGAAGATATTTACTTCCACATTAGCATTTCTGCTCTCCAATTCTTCTTTAAATTTAAGGGCCATTTGATGGTAGGGATGATCTGTTTGCAATACATGGGCAAATTTTAAAACTGTTTTCTTTTCTGCTGCCATCAGTTGGCCGCTTATAAGTAAAGAAGAAATGGCGAGCAGTATTAATAAAACCAAAAACATTTTATATACTTTTTTCATCATTTAAACTCCTTCTTTCTATAGTATAGTATATGGTAAAAATCTTTTCTTAATCCTTCTTCCTTCGAAAATTTTCGGAAAAACCAATATTTAGTAATTTTTTCTTTGTAGGATCTATCTTCAATCCAAACCCCAACCAATACTTTATTATTTTCTTATCCTCCATCACCTCCTAGCCTATCTCTAGTAATTTTTTTGCAGTATCTAATCTTACTATTATTATGACAGTCAAGTATTACCAAAAAAATAACTCGGTGTATTCTAATAATTTAATCAGTTATATGAATTAGTGGTTGTCTACAACTCTTAGGTGAATATTGACTAGTAGTCTAGAAATTAAATATTGATTTTTGATAAAAAATACCTATATTTTATTTATGTATAATATTCATTGAAAAAAAATTATTAAAATTTTCTACTATATTAATTAATACGAGAAAGGTTTAAATAAATCCTTCTTTTTTTTAAATATATTTTTAATTCGATGACATACTTTCGATATCTTTTGATGGAATTAAAACTATTATTATCTACAGATTTAGGATAAAAGAAGAATTAGAAATGTTGGCTTTTTTAAATTAAGGGAATCCAAATAACTATTCTAGGGATAATCTTCTAATTGTTTAACTATTCCGGCATGTAAGAGATTTAGATAAATATAAACAGAGAGAGCAAAAGCATAATTATCGGCATCAACAAGAATAGACCTAATCCGACCTGTACTCCTAAAATTCTTTAACTTGCTCCTGGTAGAATACGCCCATCCCACAGGTTCCTAATCCTAAAGAGGGTGCTTCTAAACTCATATGCTCAAGAGCAATAGCCAAATCGATAGAATAAGCTTGTTCTTCATTAGACATTACATAATCAAGATTAGCTTCACTTCCCGCTATAACTACCGAAGCCTCTCTCGCAAATTCTTGGTCTTTGCAAGATTGAAGCACCTCTCCTCTGGGATTTCTTTATCCTGATAACTACGTACACTCTGTCTTTTTTTAAT
>CAYTKP010000048.1:0-5305 GCA_964438695.1 uncultured Atribacterota bacterium
AAAAAGGTATCCTGGCGAGAGGTATATTAGATATTTTTAGAATATTTTTCAAAAAAAGAAGGATTTTTAAAAGTTTTAGAGAATATATAAAAACAGTATATAGTATCCACTATCGGGTATCAAGTCAAGAAAGAAAAAGAAAGAAATTAACATAATAAGTTTGCAATGATGTGATATAGTATTATGAGATTGCTGCGTACTGCAAGCGGTGCTCACAATGACAGAAATAAGGAGTAGATATGTTTGCGATAGATTTTGGTGCACGTTCAATTAAGGTAGCAAAATTAAAAAAAATAAGTGATGGTTATGAGCTGGTTAATTATGGAGTTACCCTTAGTCCTGAAGGTGCTATCTCCAATGGTGAAATTCTAAATCCCATTGCAGTCGCTGAGTCCTTGTCTAAACTATTAAAAGATAGTAACATAAAAGACAATAGAGCGATTATAGCCATAACCGGTCAAAAAGTTATAATTAGAGAAATTATTCTTCCTTTAATGGAAGAAAAAGAAATAATGGCTAGCGTAATATGGGAAGCGCCCAAATATGTCCCTTACAATCTGGATGAATCTATTATTGATGCTGATAAGGTGGATGAATTTGTAGACAAAGATGGGAATAAAATGATGAGGGTTCTTTTGGTGGCGGTTCCCAAAAGTGTTGTCCAACCTTATATGGAAGTCTTAAAAAAAGCAAAAGTAATACCCAAAATTGTAGATATAATTTCTTCTGCTAATATTAGAGCCTTTGAAACTCATCTTTCTGAGGGAAAAGAGGAAGAACAAGAAGATTCGATTATTAATATAATATTATCTATTGGGGCAAGTGGCACTATTCTTACTTTAGTGGAGAAAAATAATTTAAAATTTGCCAGGAATATTTTAGTTGGAGGAAATGATATCACCAAGGCAATTGCTAAATCTTTAAACATATCTTTTAATGAAGCAGAAAAACTTAAAAGAAAGACCGAAATACTACCAGGTTCACAAGTAGAGGAAAAAGATAAAAATGAGAGCGAAAAGATTGCAATGAAAATCTTAAGCCAAATAGCTAAAGAAGTGCGAAAATCTTTAAGCTATTACAAAACTCAAAGTCAAAATATTAGATATAATAAGATTATATTATGTGGAGGATGTGCTAATATAAAAGGTATCAAAGATTTTTTGACTGAAGAATTTAGAATTCCTGTGATTATCGGAGATCCTCTAAAAGGAATAAAAGTAAGCGAAAGGGCATTTGATATAGAAAGATTACAAAAAATTAAAGGAACATTAGCCACGGTAATTGGATTAGCTAAGAGAGAAAGGTAAATAGGTAAGTAAAAGGTGACAAATATTAATCTTCTTCCTGCCGAATATAAAGAAAAAGAAAAATTTAAGTTAAGCAGAGTATTGATTATTTTATTTATTATTCTCTTAGCATTTGCTACAGCTTATTTGTATTATTATTTAGAATTACAGATAGATTTCAAAGAACAACAATTAAAAACAATGAAAAGTGAATTGGCAGCGATTGAAAAAGTAATAAAAGAAGTAAAAGATCTAGAAAAGGATAAGAAACTTATAGAAGATCGAATCACAGTAATTCAAGGATTAATCGATAATCAATCTCGTTTATCCAGGATATTGGGTGAGTTTAGTGCCTCTATTCTCGATGAGGTATGGGTAGATAATCTTACTTTAAGCGCCAATCAAACCTTTAATTTTACAGCTAATACTTATAATAATTATTTAGTGGCTAAATATATGGTTACCTTAAAAAATGACCCTACTTTTGACAATATTGAGCTTAGTTATGTACGCAAGAATAAAATTAGAGAAGAAGATAGGGATGTAGATATTGTAAATTTCAAATTATCAGGAATATTTATCCCCAAGAGATTAGAATCAAATAAGCCCGACCAATAAGGGAATATAAGATAGAGGTATTTTTTAGATGAAATTAACTAAAGGAATGACCGCATTTATAATATTTTTAATTTTGGTTATGTTTGTTGGAATCAATTATTTTTATATATATCAACCAAGAGTGGAAAAAGTCAAGCAATTAGATAGAGATATTGAACTTACTGCTAAGAAGATAATTGAAGGGAAGAGAATTGCAGCACAGCTTGGTCCTTTAAAAGAAGAATATGCAGCTTTAAAGGAGAAATTAGATTTTTTAGAGGTTATGCTACCTAAAGAAAAAGAAATTCCTGATCTATTGATAATGATACAAGATACTTTAAACGAATTTGATGTTGATTTTACCAATTTTACTCCTCAGAATATTTCCTGGGAAAAAGATCGTATTTATGGGAAAATGCCTATATCTATGAGTCTCTCTGCCAGTTATTTTGATTTGATAGCTTATTTAGACCGCATAGAAAATTTACCCCGAATTATTGATGTTCAATCATTGGGATTGCGTAAGGCAGGAAAAGAAGCCGATAAATTAAATATTTCTATAAATATGTTTACCTATGTCTTAAGAAAAGAGGGTTCTCAATAGAATATGAGAAAAATATCTATTAAAAATCTGTTTAAGAAGTCAGAATCAGATACCGGAAAAAGTAAAAATAGATTGTTAATCACCCTACTAATTATATTGATAATAGCCGGAATAGTTTATTGGGGGTATCCCCTTATATTTTCTAATAAATCAGTAAGCCCTAATGTTACTACTGCGACAAGAGCAACTACCCCAAGCCAAACCATAGTAGTTACAAAGACAGATTCCAAAGTAGAAGTAAAAGAAAAAGAGAAGACACCATTTGAAATTGAAATGGAAAAAAGAAAGCAAGCTTATGAAAATAAAATATTCGTCTATGAACCTTATGAGCCACCAAGTAATAGAAATCCTTTTCAAAAATTGAGTACTTCTTACTTTTTAGTAGAAGGAGAAAAAAAAGAAGAAGGGGAAGAGGATAATGTCTTAAGATTGCCTAAACCAGAATTACCTCCCGGAACGAAATTAACTGGAGTAATTGGAACCGAAGATAAGAAAATAGCAATGATAGAAATGAATGGTGAAACTTTTATTGCAAACTTATATGATATTTTATTAGATAAATATATTGTAAAAGAGATAAAAAAAGACGAAGTAGTGCTTGAACTTAACGATTATGAATTTTCCATAAAAATAGGAGGTGAGGAAGCTTCTAATGAGTAGCACAATAGCCCAACATAAAGAAATAGATTCCCGCTTTTGCGGGAATAGTAAAAAAGAAGACAAGAATGACAAGAGAGAAGTTAGAAGTAACAGTCTGGGGGAAATAAATTCCTCTATAATTGGAAGAGAAGAAGTAAAGAAGCAATTTCAAAAGGTAAACTTTTTCTCCTTACCAAGTAGAAAAGTAAATATATTATTTTTTGTTTTAATAGTATTTTTAATATCTTCCTTTATGGTGAGTGCCAATTCTTCAGATATTTGGTTTACTAATATCTGGTATAAAAAATTACCCAATTATACCCACATTACTATTAAAGCAAGTGGAGTTATTTCAGAATATGAGGTTAATTATTTAGAAAAACCAGATAGAATAGTAATCGATATAAAGAATGCATATTATGGCATCGAAGAATTGACCAAAAATATTTTATTTTTAAATATGGGCTCAGTAAAACAAGTAAGGTGTGCGCAATTTGAAAGAGAGCCAATCCCCATAACCCGCTTTGTAGTTGATCTGTTTCGGAAGGCTGATTATGAAGTGAAATTATCTCCTAATAATAGATTAATTTATATAGATGTATATGACTACACTGAATTTAAGGCGCCTGAAGAACAGGTTTTTACTGTTACTCCAGTAAAAAGCGAAGCAATAAAAATTGAAAAGGAAGAACCAAAAGTTTCTATCATAGATATAGCAGATAGCACAATGGAACCATTTGAAATAAGCTTTAAAAAAGATGCAGATGTACGGGATGTAATAAATTTATTATTTGCCCAGGCAGGAATAAATGTTATTACTGATGAATCAGTAACTGGTAGCATAACTTTAAACTTTCCCAAAAAAGTGACTTTTAAGGAAGCATTAAACGCAATTTTATTAACTAAAAATTTAGATTATATGGAAATAGAAAATAATACTGTTTTTATTGCTACCAAAGAAAAAATAGAGGCAAATAAAAAACCTATTACTAAAATATTTGAGTTAAAGAATGCTACTGCCGAAGAAGCAAAAGGACTATTAGATAATTATATTAAAGAAGGAGAAAAGAGCAATATCAGTATTGTAGCTGATAAGAGATTGAATAATCTTATCATTACTGCACCAGAAGAAGATATGGCCAAAATTGCAGACCTAATCAATGAAATAGATTGCCAATTGTTAACTAAAACCTTTAAGATAAATAATGCTATTTATAAAGATGAGATTGAAGCCATAAAAAATATGTTAAGTATAATTATTCCTGAAGAAGGAAGAATAAATGTAGATAGCAGGCAGAATGAAATTATAGTAAGAGGTTCTGAAGAAGAATTAAAAAATGTGGAAATTATGATTGAAGGATTAGATAAGCGCGCACCCCAAATAATGATTGAAGCAAAAATTGTGGAAATTACTTTGGATAGTGAAAAAGATTTGGGGATTAAATGGACTAGTGGAACGGGAGATACAAAAGTAGAAGGACAAATTAATGTAGGAGAAATAACTTTAGGCGGTTCCTTTGAAAGAAGTGGCTTAATTGAAGCGACTCTCAAAGCTTTACAAACTGAAGGAAAGACAAATATTTTATCTAATCCCAAAGTGCTTACTTTAGATGGGAAAGAAGCTAAGATATTGTCTGGCTCCAAAATTCCTATTAAAGAAGTTACTTCTGAAGGAGTTGAAACTATAAAATATATGGATGTGGGATTGAGTATGGCCGTTACCCCACATTTAAGTAGTGATGACCTTATTACTATGGACGTGAATACAAAAGTAGAATCATTAGGGGAAGAACTTATTCAAGGCTATCCCGTAATTAATTCGCGAGAAGAACAAGCAATAATTCGGGCTAATTTGGGTGAAACTAAAGTAATAGGAGGTTTAATTACTTCAGAAGATATAAAAAATATTCATAAGATACCTTTATTAGCTGAAATTCCTATATTCGGTGAATTATTTAAATTTACTCATACTAAGAATAAGAAGACAGAGATAATTATTCTGATTACTGCTCACAAGTTAGATTATTAACTATATCTATCTCTCTCCTTAAGGAGATTTATTACAAAATAACGATAGAATTCGAAGGGAGGACAAGACTGTGCCCTATAAAAATAAAAAGAATTTATATAAAATATTATTTATAACAATATTGTTAGGTTTTATAATATCCTTAGCTGG
>CAYTKP010000049.1:0-5056 GCA_964438695.1 uncultured Atribacterota bacterium
AAGGCAAGGATTGGAATTAATACGGGATTATGTATATCTGGTGAGGTTGGTTCTGCTACCAGAAAAGAATTCACCGTTATAGGAGATACGGTAAACTTAGCCTCACGTTTACAGGCGAACTCAATACCCGGAAGAATATTAATCGGGGAAAAAACCTTTCAAAGAATTAAAGATGTTTTTATAGTTTCTTCGCCCCGTAAGTTAAAGATAAAAGGTAAGAAGAATTTGGTTACAGCTTATACTTTGAAAGGAGAGAAGGAAAGAATTAATTTATTTGAACAGAAGAGAAAATATTATTCTCCTTTTATAGGAAGAGAAAAAGAATTACAAATTTTAAGAGAAACTTTAAAAAACTCCTTCCAATCAAAAGGACAAATAATTGAAATAAGCGGGGAATTGGGAATAGGTAAATCAAGATTAATTTTAGAACTCACCAATGATTCTTTGGCTAAAAAAATTAATATTTTATCCGCTAATTGCTCATCCTGGGAAGAATCAAAACCTTATTATCCTTTGAAGGAAATATTTGCTAAAATCTTTGGAATAAAATTTGATGATGAACTAAAAGGAATTGAAAGGAAAATAGAAAATAAAATAAAAGAAATTGATTCTTCACTATTGTTTGCCTCTTCCTATTTTTCAAGATTTTTATCCTCAGGCACTAAATCTTTGGAAGAAATAATGGACCAATCAAAAAAAGAGAGCAATTTATTCATCAGAGTAATGAAAAAATTACTGTGGAGTCTTTCTTCTCAGAAGCCTCTTCTGATAATTATTGAAGATGTGCAATGGATTGATGATGCTTCAGCAGAATTTTTATTTCAATGTTCTAAAGAAATTAAAGAATATCCTATTCTACTTATCTATAGCCTTAGGGAATCTCTCAAAAAGAGAGAGTCTATCGTCGGGGCTAAGAGAATAAAATTATCACCTTTAAAGAATGCTGAATCTGATAAGCTAATAAGTTTATTAATAAAAGAGAATGATATCTATCAATTAATGAAAGATAAAATAATTTCTATTGCCAATGGAAATCCCTTGTTTATAGAGGAAATTATTAGAGGAATTGAAGAAAGAAGGTTATCAGCCGATAAAGATGGATTGGGTAATTACTCCGAGATATTTGCTGATTTTCAAATACCGGATACAGTTCAGAGTATTGCTCGGGCAAGGATTGACCTTCTTCCCTTAGGATTAAAAGAGATATTATATCAGGCATCAGTTTTGGGAAAATATATTGAAATAAAACTTTTACAAAAAATTACTAATTTGGAAGATAAAGTATTATTAGAAACGCTGAAGAGATTACAAAAGCATAAATTTATGGAAGAAGTGGAGGCAGCGCCTCTAAATAAAAGCTATTTTGCTTTTACTCATTCACTCATCCAGGAGATAGCTTATAATAGTCTACTTTTTAAAACCAGAAGGAGTATACATACTAAAATAGGATTGGCTATAGAGGAAATGTATTCATCCAAAATAGACGCAAAAGTTGAAGAATTAGCCTATCATTTTAAAAATAGTGATAATAAGGGAAAAGCTGTTTTCTATTTAAATAAAGCTGGGGATAAAGCCCAGTTTTTGTATGCTTTTAAAAATGCTATTTATTATTATTTAGATAGTATTAAGATTTTAGACTCAATGGAGCATAGCAAGGAACAACTGAGACAGCTTTCCGAAGCATATAATAAATTGGCCTTCTCCCAATCAATTATTGGCGAGAGAAAAGAAGCAGAGATTAATTTTAATAAGGCTTTGGAATATGGTAAAAAAATCAAAGACAAAGACAATGAAACTTTAGTATTAATGAATATGGGGAATTTATACGGAGATATGGGGCAGTGGGATAAGGCAATTGAATATCTTAAAAAATGCCTTTCCATTGCTGTAAAAATAGGTAATCTAAAAAGAAAAGCAAGTATCTTAAAGAGCATAGGGTTAGCAAGTCTCTTTAAAGGCGATACCTCTACCGGATACTTTTATCTTAGAGAAAGCATTAATATTTGTAAAGAGATAAAAGCTTTAGATGTTTATGCGATGGCTTTAAACAATATGGGAATATATTACGATATGTTAGGTAAATGGGAAAAGGCTATTGAAGCATATAAAGAGAGCCTCTCTATTGCAAAAAGAAATAAAAATATAATTATTATTTCTAATATTATGAATAATATTGGATTTGCTTATTCTTCGTTAGGGAAATCACGACAAGCTATTTATTATTTAAAAGAAAGTATTAAAATAGCTGATAAAATCGGAGACATATATAATAAAGGGATTAATTATATTCATTTAGTGGAAGAATATTTAAAAAAAGATAAATTTAAAGAAGTAAAATATTATATCTCCCGGGCAGAAAAAATATTTGAAGAATTAGAAGATAAATTAGGATTGGCGGATATATATAAATTAAAAGCTAAATTATATAAAAAATATAAAAAATGGGAAGATTCTGAGATATATTTTAAAAAAGCGATAAAGATATACTCAAGGTTTAAAGATAAAATAAACGAAGGCGAAAGTTATTATGAGTGGGGAGATATGCTGATAATAGAAAAAGAATTTAAACAGGCAAAAGTAAAATTAAATAAAGCAAAAAAAATATTACAAGAGATAGGGACAAAAAGATTTATTGACGATATAAATAGATGTTTAAAAATGATAAAAACTTAAAATAGACCATGAAAAGATAAAGAATAGATATTGTAAAATTTTAATAAGGGCCTTGTTTGCAATTTTAGTTATTTGTTATATAATATTATTAAAGGGGATGATGAATTAAAGGAGATAAACTGTATTTAGCTCTCGATAATAGCAAACTATCCGAAAGGATGGGGCGCAAAGTCACAGATCTAAAGCTATTTAGATAGCTATGATAGCTGGACTACCGAAAGAGGTGATAATATGAGAAATAAATCAAGTTTTAAGTATTACGTTATCCTCAGTATGCTTGCCCTTGCCCTTGTTGCACTAACTGCTTGCGCTTTTGCTGAAAAAAAAGATATGATCCACGAGTGGGTAAGTGCAGAAGAGGGTGGATCTGTAAGTTTAAATGATGTTACCATTGTATTTGACCCAGGCGTCCTTCCCAAGGACACCAAGATAACCATTATCGATTTTGGTGATGGGGTATATCAATTTGGGCCGGATATAAAGGTAAATGGAACATTTAAAATCTATTTTGCAGATGCACCAGAGGGAGCAGAAGTCACAACTCTTGAAAAGGGAGAAACATTAGTTTTTACTATTAGTGATGGTTATATAGAAACAAGCCATTTTTGCAGATATCGTGGTTGTTGGTAAAATTTAATTTATTCATCATCCCCCCCTTTAGAAAAATTAAAAACGAAATGAAATAACCCCGGAGGAGATTTCGGGGTTATTTCATTATTACTGTCACTTTCAAGGGAATTAATTGACGCTTATTCGGCAGCTATGTTAAAATCAGTAGGACAACCAATAATAAATTTTCTTGTTTAAATTGCTCTGTTACCTTTATATATGGTCGAAGTGCCAGATGAAGAGTAGTATAAAATATGGAGAGTACATTTTATGTCTGAAGAAAATAAAGATCCTTACAGCAAATTAAAAAAACAGTTGTATTTAGCCAGAATAATTTTTCACATACCTAATTTTATAAAATTATCTTTAAGATTGTTAAAGGACAAAAGGGTTCCTTTTTATTTAAAATTATTGGTATATGGCGCAATTGGGTATATATTATTACCTTTTGATTTTCTGCCTGATTTTTTAATTCCTTTTTTGGGGTTTTTTGAAGATATTATCATCGCCATTTTGTGTTTAATTGGTTTAGTTAAATTAAGTCCACCTGAAGTTGTAGAAGGACACGTAAAAGCAATAGATATGGAGAATAAACAGAAGTATAGATTTTTTCGATAATTCACCAATTCACCAATTAAATTTTTAATTTGAAATTGAATGATTTAACCTATGCGCTATACGCTATATTATGAAAGGAAATAAAAGCATTTATTATGCAAATTGGAATTAAATCTTTAGGTTGCCCAAAAAACTTAGTTGATACTGAAGTACTCTGTGGAAAGTTAAGAGAAAAGGGTTACCAAATAAGTGGAAGAATTGATAATTCAGATATAGTGGTTATAAATACCTGTAGTTTTATAAGAGATGCTGTAGAAGAATCAATTGAAGAAATCCTTAATTTAGTAAAGTTAAAAAAAGAAGGTAAAATAAAATATATAATAGTAACCGGATGCCTACCTCAGAGATATAAAGATAATAATTTAAGGAGAGAACTTCCTGAAGTAGATGCATTTTTAGGAGTTGAAAATATATTAGAAATTGATGAGGTAATAGAAAGAATTTTGCAAGGTGAACAAATTTATAAAATAGATCCCGAACCTTATTTTATTTATAATCATAAAACTCCTCGAATTAATATGACCCCTCAGCATTATGCCTACATTAAGATATCAGAAGGCTGTCAAAATAATTGCTCTTATTGCCTAATCCCTACAATTAGGGGAAAATATCGGAGTAGAAAGATAGAAGATATAATTGAAGAAGTAAAAATCCTTTCTCAAAACCAGAATCTTGCTGAAATAATTTTGATCGGTCAAGATACTACTTTATATGGAATAGACCTCTATGGACAATATAAATTAGCTGAACTACTTAAAAAACTTTCTCTCCTTGAATTAAAAAACTTGAAGTGGATAAGATTATTATATACGCATCCTGCTCATTACAATGATGAATTAATCGAAGTAATAGCTAATTCTCCTAAAATATGCCCTTATCTGGATTTACCTTTACAGCATATAAGTGATAAAATACTAAGAAGAATGAATAGACAAATAGATAAAGAATCTATAATTTCTTTAATAAAAAAATTACGAAATAGAATACCAAATTTGACTTTACGAACAACCTTTATGGTAGGATTTCCAGGAGAAACAGAAAAAGATTTTGAAGAACTTTTAGATTTTGTGAAAGAAATAAGATTTGAAAAATTAGGGGCATTTGCTTTTTCTAAGGAAGAAGGAACTCAAGCTTACCAATTTTCAACACAAATTCC
>CAYTKP010000050.1:0-4793 GCA_964438695.1 uncultured Atribacterota bacterium
ATGCGATAAAGACTTCAAAAATCCAATGCCAGTGGACCACACTTTCAAAAATTCAGCTTTGTAGAGAAAGATCGCGACGATAAGACCAATGATAGAGGCCAAAACAGAAACGATCAAATTCCCAGAAAACGTGTGCAGGAGAGCGGAAAGAACAAAGATACCAACGAGCAAATAGATTTTCCTCAGATCATACGAAACTGGGTACAATCTTTTTGATACGTTCGATTCGATCGTGAACACGAAGATGAAAGAGAGCCCTGTTGAAACACTAGCGCCTTTTGGACCAAATAGGGGAACAAGAAGAAAATTGCCAGCAAGATTGAATAGGGCAGAAACACCATTTGTAATGATGAACCAGTACGTTTTCTTTGAAAAATCTATTCCTCTTGCTACAACAATAGTCATAGTTACCATCACAGGATAAAGTATCAAGAAAGGAGATATCTCAGCGGACGTGCGGTAAGATTTTGCAAGAAGAAGAAAGATAACATCTTTGAAAGAAAGCAGTATAAAACCAGCAGAAAACACAAGGAAAGCCACATAATCAAGAGTTCTTTTGAAAAGCATTTTATTTTCCGGATTTTTCTCGTATTGCTCATAGGCGAAAGGATACCAGAGAGTGGAAAAACCCGTTGTGAACAAACTCATTGCGGAAATAACCTTAAATGCTGCAGAGTAAAGGCCTATGTCAGAAAAGTTTGTGTACAAACGAAGAACAAATCTATCAGTCCATGTAAGAAGCCACCAAAGAAGGCCAGAAAAGACGAACGGATAGCCATACTTCAAAATCTCACGAACCAGTCTTTTATCTATCCTCACCGGGAACCAGAACGATCTTTCAAGTGCTATTCCAAGGGCAAGTGCCACTATATTTGAAAAAAGCTGTGCGTAGAGTAAGGCATAGAAATCACGGTTTACAAAGAAAGCATAAAGCAATATGAAGCCAATTTGACTTACTGATTGAACCACTTGAAGTGTCGAGAAAAGGATTCCTCTTCCTCTGGATCTTACAAGATTTAGATTGAACGTTTGAAAAATTCCTGTCACAAGAGTTGCTATAAGAATAAGATAAGCGTTTGATATACGAGTTCCAACAAGAAAAGAATTGATAGGACCTTTGAAAACAAGAACAACAAACCCCACAAGGATACTCATAAAAATAGGAACAATCAAACAACTCCATAAAAGAGCAGACTTTTCTTCATCAGATTTTTGTGGAAAGAATCTCATCAACGAATTTGCAGTACCAAGAATGCTCACAAGAAGGAGTATGGAATACACAGTTGAAAACATCGTTGCTTTTCCGAACTCGGCAGGGTTGATCAACCACGTCGTGATCGGTGTGATGAAAAAAGAAATAATGGCTCTAAGCCATGTGCCGAGGGAAAAGGAGATGTATTTCTTTAAAAGATATTGTTCATTGAGCACAAAGACCCTCCTGAAGATTTGGAATTAGTCTTTCAAAGTTTTCATCACACGATCAATCAATTGTTCAGATGAAATTTCAGGCACTTTGAAAACGAGCTCTGGATTTCCGAATGCTTTGTACAAACCGAGGTTCTTTATTTTATAATAATCGTCTAAGTATATCGCAGCTGATGGAACACCGGTAGATAATGAGAACACACTGAAGTGATAGGACATACCCACCGTGAAACAACACTTTTTTATGACACCTTTTATCATCTCGGGTGTCAATGTATCGATTTTCACAAGATCATCAAGAAAGATACCAGGCACTTTTCCTTTCAAGAAAGAATTGTCGATGTATTTTTCGCTGCCTTCGTACGCGATCGGTATGAAGAGTGGAACGTATCCATGCTTTTGCAAATATATTGTGAGGTTTCTTATGTAGCTCACCAGTATTTCACCGTCTTTCCATGGTCTTATGCACAAACCAACGTACTTTTCATTTGTGAGTTTTACTGATTCGTCTATCGGAATGTTCCATGCATCGTCTCTGGACAGTTTTATCTTCTGATGTTTCCTTCTCAGGTACTCGTAAGAAAGAAGTTCTCGAACGTAGAATGTATCCGGTATTCTTACAATCCTGTTGACCAGAAACTCCACCACCGCCTTATTTCTTCCAAAGAAAGGTCCAACACTTTGAGGTCTAAACTCAACGTATTTTCCTTTTTTCTTGAACTTTTTAGCGATCAAATAGACGTTGAACACATGAGAAGGATACAGACTGTTCAGATTCCCGCCTCCAGAAACGTACAAACTGTCAAAATTGGAAACATCTATGTCCAGAACATCCTTCCCCAGGAACCCCTGGATGTATTCTTTCTTAGAGAGAGCAGAAAGTTTGATAAAGCGAATGTCTTGGAATCTCTCCTTAGCCCTTCCTATTTTATAAGTCGCAACTGTTATCTCATACCTTCTATCGATCAATGTTTTGTACACAGCTTTGAACATCGCCTCATCACCAAAATTGCCATTGCCAACCACTGCTACAAGAAGGACTTTCATTTCTGGGTCTCCTTCAGTATAAGAGCATTTACCCTGCTCAGGTCACCCTTATCTATCGAGGGAAAATACCCTTCCAACTCTTTTAACGAAGTATCTACCAAATCCATTATCTGGCGCCAATGTTGAGAACGCCTGATTCTAAGAGTTCGAAAAGCCCTTTTGTACCATTTAACATATCTCCAAAACATTTCTTCTACCCTGTTAGGATAAAACTTTGCGATCATGTACCTTCTGTAAGCAAAACGCATCATGATTCCCGCTTTATTTGGTAACCTATTCAAACCAGATGGAATGTGCTTCAATCTTGCAGAGGGTATCATCAAGAGCTTAGCTCCTTTATTGAACAATCGATGCGAAAACTCCAGATCTTCTCCCAAGCCGTAGAGTATGAAATTCTCGTCGAATTTCTCACCTTTTACGAATTTTACTCTGTAACTCATGTTGCAGCCGCTCAACCATTCCGATGAAATGGGGTGGAATGGTGGAAAATAGGGATACGTGTTCACAAAACACTCTGTCACGACAGGTCTTGAAGAGGGGGGAGCACCATTTAGAAAACGAAGTAAGAGATCTTTGAACCCTCCTTGATTTTCTATAAATCCCTGGCATCCTGCCAATTCTTCGTCATTTTCAAAAGCCTTTACAATTCTTTCTAAATAGTCTTCTCTGAGTTTGACATCGTCGTCGAGAAAGGTGATCACATCAAAGCAGTCCGATCGTTTCAATATATCGTTTCGAGCCTTCGTAAGACCTCTGTAACTCACTCTCAAATACTCAATGTTCAACTTCTTTGAGAACGTTTCAACAACACGTTCTGTTTCATTATTATAACTTTGATCGACTATCAACACTCTGTCTGGAAGAAAGGTGTTTTTTGCTATGGTTATCAAAGTTTTCACAAGTTGTTGAGAACGATTCAATGTGGGAATACCAACTAAAAGCTTTATTCTCTCACTCATTCTACACCACTCTCGAATAAATTGCGATTTCTCTTTCAACTATCTTATTCCAAGAAAATTCCCTTGCACGGTTTATGAAAACTTCTCTGTCATATCCATCCTTCAACGCCCTTATTGTTTTCTCAGCAAATCTTTTTTCAAAATCCTTTCCCTCTTTTACCACATACCCCTCAAACCCTATCGCCTCTGGTATTCCACCATTGTCACTTCCCACAACACATGTGCCACAGGCTTGAGCTTCAAGAACAACACAGGGCCATCCTTCGTTTCTACTCGGGAGCACCATCACAT
This sequence comes from uncultured Atribacterota bacterium, assembly GCA_964438695.1. Classification (GTDB taxonomy): domain Bacteria; phylum Atribacterota; class Phoenicimicrobiia; order Phoenicimicrobiales; family Phoenicimicrobiaceae; genus Phoenicimicrobium. Next base: position 3,723 of record CAYTKP010000050.1, read on the forward strand.
CCATCGCGTTCATCCACCTTCCAACATCTTTCTGTGGAAGTTTCCCCGTGAAAATCACATTTAGATCTTTTGCTTCTTTTTCGATCTTCTCTTTCAAAGGCCCTTCTCCGACAACTATAAACATGGTATTTGGTATTTCTTTTGCTATCAAATGGAATATCTTTCCTAACTTGTCTGCTCTTTTTATCGGCTTCAAGCTCCCAACAAAACCCACGTATTTGTACCCCTCTTTGTGAATATTAAGTTTTTTCCTCACTATTTCCTTATCCATCGGCTTGAACACTTCTGGATCATACCCATTTGGTATCACAACTGCATTCTTGCCTGAATAACCATATGTTTTTGCTTTTTCCAAAACAGCGTTGCTCACAGATATAACCTTCGAAGCGCTCTCCAGTGCAGCTGAATACTCTTGCTTACGCTTTGGCATAAGAATATTCACATCGCTACCGTGCAGGGTAACAACGAATGGTTTTTGATATCTTTCAGCCAAAGCTTGGGCAACCATCCCAGCGGGCACATTATACATACCATGGGCGTGGATTAGATCAAAAGTGGAAACGCCAACAAGCTGTTCTATCCTGTTCACACAGGATAAGACAAGGCTTTTATAATAATCTCTCTGCAATCTAAACTTGAGCGAAGAAGACAAATCCCATTCTAAGATGCCTGTTCTAAAATGTACACCCTCAAATTTCTTCAATGGTTCAGAGATATCTCTTTTCAAAAGTCTCTCTAACAGTGAAAAGAGCTTGCTATACGTGAAAACAAGAGGCACAGCTTCGTATGAGATGTCAAATCTCTTTAGTTGTTGCAGACGTTTGACTACGAAAATGCCAGAAAACGTTTTGTTTTCCCGCGGCACCAGGTTCGTGATGAACAATATTTTCAACGTCTTGTCCTCCCTGATTTATCCAAAGCTTGCGATATTTTCAACAATCTTCCTTCAGCACTTCCTTCGCAGAAAACATTATAACCCAGCTTGAATATGTTCACTCAAATGCGTTTCATTACCGTTCTTAATAAATACATAAATACGCGGTCTTACTGTCTGAATTTCAATTCCAAAAA
>CAYTKP010000051.1:0-4786 GCA_964438695.1 uncultured Atribacterota bacterium
AGTTTTGCTCCGGGATTAAATCCATAGCATACATGGGCAAGCCTGAACATATTCGGATCATCGAAGCTTTCAAGCCATACTTTGAATTCCATCGCCTGCTCCCCACCCTTGATATCAACGACCCTACCTTTTTCTATTTTCATAACAATAGGCTGTTTTAATAGGCCGCACGGGGGAACCAAAGAACCATCAAAGACCAGCGTACCGTTTATACTCTCAAATCTGGGAATCCAGCATATTTGGCCTGCAAGCATATGCATCCCTGGTTGAGAAGCATCCCCATCGTCACAGGTAGTCTTATGTCTCGGTTCGTTGTCAAACTCCAGATCAGTACCCGAAGGCGTCGTTATTCTCATATGCTTTGCCTTTTTGGTCATTTCTGTAACTTTATATAAAAACTCAGATAAAAACTGTTTATTAACTCTACCGATAACTCTTATCATCATATCTGTATCCATACCCACAAGGCAAAGATATCTTAATTTTTTATTCTTCTCCATAGCTATTTCAAAAGGTGTAGAATAAAGTAGCCATTGATTATTAAATTCAACCCAGGCATCAGCGTTACACAATGCAGCAGCTAGAGAATCTATCGGTAACATTGGATCTGCTGCTTTTGCAACACCATAGGGAGCAGGAAGCCAAATGACCATTGGTTTTGCACCTAAGGAAAAAGCACTTCTTGCTGCTGCATTTACTACCCTCTCGTCAGATTCGGTATCAGCTGTAATGATTATTGTCTCTCCTGCTTTTAATTGAAACATCTCTCTCATTAAGATATCCGCAGATTTTCCTAATTCATATTCGTATAATTTTGCCATTTTATAAGACTCCTTAATATTATTTTAACTTTTCTTCAATAGGGGTATAATTTATATTAAAACCAAAAAAACGAGGATTTAATATAGAGAGCCCTCTCTTAGTTCTCCAAAAAGAAGGAGCCTTAAATCCCAATACAGACACCAACATGTCTTTTTTACAAAAAGGATTAGTAATGGGATAACCAGTATCGGTCTCTACCACACAAATAAGGTCCGGAACAGTAACTAAAATTTTTTCATCTCGCCAACAGATAATATTTTCATTTTTAAACCAGATTTTAAAATTCTGTCCAGTAAAATTTTTCCTGCCTTCTATATAGATACTCCCTAAAGTAAATCCTCCTTTATTTTTCCACTCTGTATCTTTCCTTACGATTCCCTCAAACAGTAAATAACCTTCTACTGTTCTGATTATTTCTTTTACTGGATCTTCTCCTTTTTCCAGAGCTTGCCTTTGTGCTCTACCCACCATTTGGGCGTAAGACAAAGCATTAGGAATAACTGCTTCCTTTAAATCTTTTCCCCTTAAAGGATGATCTGCCATCCCTACCATTCCTCCGCTTACTATTGACAAAGATCTCACTAAATCTTCAGCTCTAAAATCATCTACTACTCGCTCAAAAACTGCTACATCCCCAATATCATCTGCCACTGCTAAAGGAGCAATTGATTTCTCAGAAACATAAAAAGTAGAAAATTGAAGATCCGGCACTGCCCTTCCGGCCGCATCCGCATCTACGATAAATTTATTTAATCGAGCGGCAGTAGACATAGCAACTGCTGTATTCATCCCGCCATATTCTATAGAAACCATCCCAGATAATTCTTCTTGAAAATACCTTTCGAGAGCTTGTACCGCAATTACAGTAGGAGATTTGTTTATTTTAGTATATTTACTATAATTACTTTTGTCTCCTCCTTCTCCAATAGAACCACAAAAATAAGGGCTAACAAATAAAGCTTCATCTTCTATCTCTTCCAGAGAAATCAGCTTATATTCTAAATTATTTTTAAAATCTTCTTTAACCAAATTTAAACCCTTATTTAGATCACCTCCACCACCTGTACTAAGTATAGTACAACCAACTAAAACATCTTTTACTTCATCAAAAGTTAACTTTCTCATATAAACTTCTTTCTCCTTTCGTCTTTTTTTAATAAGAAACATGATGTTTCATGATCTTCGTTCAATTTAACTACCGGTGGCTCTTCTCTGAAGCAAATCCCCTCAGCTATAGGACAACGCGTATGGAAACGACAACCTGAGGGAATATTAATAGCACTAGGAACCTCTCCTTCTAAGGCAATGATAGAATCTATATCCTTGGTATTCGAATCAGGGATAGCCTTAAACAATGCATTAGTATAAGGATGAATAGGATTTTCAAAAACTTCCTTAGCCAGTCCATATTCTACAACCTTCCCCAGATACATAATGGCAATTTTATCTGCCATAGATTTTACTACACTTAAATCATGAGAAATTAGTATATAAGTTAACTCAAATTCTTCTTTTAATTTTTCCAAAAGTTTTAATATTTGTTCTTGCGAAAAAACATCTATAGAAGAAGTAGGCTCATCTAATATAACAAAGTCAGGTTCTAAAGCTAAAGCCCGAGCAATAGCGATACGCTGTCTTTCCCCACCACTAAATTCGTGAGGATATTTATATAAAGCTGTTTTAGGAATCCCTACCATCGCTAATAATTTTTCCACTTTAGATAATAGTTCTTCTAAGCCCAAATTTAAATGTACTCTTAAAGGTTCTCCTACAATATCTTTTATCAACCATCGCGGATTTAAAGACCAAAAGGGGTCTTGAAATACTATCTGTATCTTTTTTCTCAATTGCAGTATTTCTTTTCTATTTAAACGGAAAACATTTTTCCCTTCTAAAATAACTTCTCCAGAAGTTGCTTCCTCTAATTTTAAAATAGTGTTCACTAAAGTACTCTTTCCGCATCCCGATTCACCCACTAACCCCAGAGTTTCTCCTTTTTTTATACTTAAAGTAACTCCATCCACTGCTTTAATCCAATTATTAACCCGTGAAGGGAATCCAGAATATACTGGAAAATATTTTTTTAGATTTCTAATGACTAATGCTGGTTGGTTCATTATTTGCCTTTCTATTAATAAATCTATGACAACTTAACCAATGAGTATTACTTATTTTCTTTAATATAGGGGGATGCACTTTGCACACTTCCATTCTCTTTTCACATTTATAAAAATAAGAGCAGGCAGGATCCCTTAAGCTTATTTCTTTTTTAAATTCATCTTCAGTTAAATTGCTATTTTTTCTACTCACAGGTGTTATACCTAACAGCCTCCGGGTATAAGGATGAATTGGGTTTCTCTTTATTTCTTGAGAAGTGCCAATTTCTACAATTTTACCTTTATAAAGAACTGCAACCCTATCCGAAACAATAAAAATTAAATTTACATTGTTAGCAATAAATAAAACAGTTATCCCTAACCTGCTTTTTAATTCATTAATAAGTTTTAAAATACCAGCTTGAATAGTGACATCCAAATTACGGGTAGGCTCATCAGCAATTAATAATTCTGCACCACATGAGAGAGCAATAGCAATTATTATTCTTTGTCTCTGCCCACCACTAAGTTCATTAGGATATTTACGCAAAGTATTTTTTGCATCTGGTAATTTTACTAATTTAATCATTCTTAAAGCTTCTTTCTCGGCCTCCCTCTTGCTTAAATGTTTATTATGTTGAATAACATTTATTATTTGTTGTCCCACTGTAAAAACAGGATTAAGGGTAGACATAGGGTCTTGAAAGATCATAGAAATATCTTTCCCTCTCACCTTCTGTATTTCGTTCTCTCGCAATTTCAAAAGATCTTGACCTTTAAAAATAACCTCACCCCTTTCAATAAAGGCTGGGGGTGAGGGCAAAATTCTTAAAATACTCATAGCTAATACACTTTTACCTGCTCCGCTTTCTCCTACTATCCCCAAAGTTTCCCCTTTGTGCAAATTAAGTTCATTTACATCTATAATATTTTTTACTCCTTCAGAGGTTCTAAAATTTACTTTTAAATCTTTAATTCTAAAATAATCTCTCATAACATCCTCATCTAATATTTTTTAGTTTTTGGGTCTAATACCTCTCTTAACCCATCACCTAAAAGATTAAAACATAAGACGGTTATAAATATAGCCATACCCGGGAAAAATCCATACCACCAAGCTTTTAGAAAATAAGTGCGACTTGTATTAACTATTAAACCCCACTCTGGAGTAGGAGCTTGAGCTCCCAACCCTAAAAAGCTTAGAGCTGCCAAAGTTAAAATAATACCACCTAAATCCATAGAAGCCTGTACTATTACAGGAGAAATACAATTAGGTAAAATATGTTTAAACATTATCTGCCAAGAAGGGGTGCCTATAGCATGAGCTGCCCTAACAAATTCTTTTTCCTTAATAGAAACTACCTGTCCCCTTATCAAACGAGTGTACCAGGGCCACCAAGAAATAATAAGAGCTAAAATTGCATTCTGCAAACTCGGTCCCAAAAAAGCAGCAATAGCCATAGCTAAAAGTAAGGGTGGAAAACTCAAAAACATATCTACTATACGCATAATAAGTTCATCTACAAATTTTCCATAAAATCCAGCCAAAAGACCCAAGGGAACACCGATAAGTAGTCCCATTACAACTGCTGTTAAGGAACCTAATAAGGAAATTCTGGTTCCATACAGTACTCGACTAAAGAGGTCTCTTCCTGCTTCATCAGTTCCAAAGAAGTAAACTCGAGATGGCGGCAATAATTTATCTTGTGGATTAACATCACTATAAATATGAGAGGGAAAAGGGGCTATGATAGGTGCTATAATAGCGATAATAATCAAAAATAAAATAATTAATAAAGCGATAAAAGTTAATTTATTCTGTTGTAACAAATACAAATGTTCTTTTAGTGTCTCTAATTTTCGTTTCA
>CAYTKP010000052.1:0-4673 GCA_964438695.1 uncultured Atribacterota bacterium
ATTGGGAGTCATGGATTATTACAATTTGAAAAATATTGAAGCTGATACTTCTATGAGAGAAAGCATATCTAATATATCGAAAAAAGAAGAAAAGAAAAGATAAAGAAACTAAAATTTTTTTATAAAGGTAGAAGAGATTATGTCAGTAATTTTTTATATATTTTTATTGTATATACTAATAATTTTATTTGGGTGGTTGCAATATCGAATAAACCTATCTGATTTATCTGATCAGCAAAAGGAAAAATCAAGCGATAAAGAAATTATTATCCAAGGTAAAACAAAATTACCTGAGCTCACTACCAGTTTTGAAAATGTTAACCCTAGAAAAATAAAAGATAAAATTATAATCGATGATGAAGTTAAAGAATTTTATGAAAGTAAAGAAAAAGAAACTTTGAAAGATAAACCAGTGTTAATGAACAAGAAAGAAATTGTTTTTGACCAAGAAATTGGATTAAAAGAATATCTATCTAATAATATATTGGTAAATGGAATAATATTATCAGAGATAATTAGTCCGCCTCGAGCGCTAAAACCTTACAAGTTTAAAAAATATAAATGAGAAGATGAGAAGTTGGTTGTTAGCAAATCTTATCCTCGTGAAAATGGAGGAGTGAATAGTTGTTAGTATATAGTACCGCGTATTGTGTATCGAGTATTAATTACCCTATTTACCTATCTAGCGGTTGGTATGTTAATTTTAGCCATTTATTTTAAATACATGCTTTAGATTGCAGGATGAGAGTTAGTCGACGCAGTTAGCTAACTTAATTTTAATTCTTCAACCGGATAACCGAAAAAAAATAGCTGACCTGCTAACCATCTTTACTATAAACTCAATTCTTATTTCTTATCGATATACGATTCACGAGATACAAAATAGGAAAATATTACTATATTTTACAAAAGTAGAGATATTATGGAACTGAAAAATGTTATTAAAAAAGAAATTTTTATTAAAAATAAAGATGAATTAAGAGAATTATTTGGTAAATACGATGAGAATATTAAACTGGTCAATCAATATTTCTCAGTAAAAATATCAACACAAAACGATAGTAAATTAGTAATAACCGGAATAAAAAGGGAAGTAAACAGTTCAAGCAAGATAATCGAAGGTCTGCTTTCGATAATAAGGGAAGGGCATCCTCTTTCTATGTCACAGGTAAAATATCATATTGAAATGACAAAAAAAAAGCAGACTTTAGATTGGAAATTATTATATAAAGATGTAATTTATGTTTTTAAAAAAGAAAAAGAAATCAGGCCTAAAACTTTGGGCCAAAAGAAATTAATAGATGCAGTCAAAAAAAATGAAATTATCTTTGCTATCGGACCTGCGGGAACGGGAAAAACATATTTAGCCGTTGCTATGGCCCTTTCAGCTTTAAAAAATGAGGAAGTAAGCAGGATAATTTTAGTTAGGCCGGCAGTAGAAGCGGGAGAGAGTCTAGGATATTTACCAGGAGACTTAATGGAGAAGATTGACCCTTATTTTCGCCCTTTGTATGATGCAATGTACGAAATGATGCCTTCCGAGAAATTTCAAAAGTATATGGAAAGAGGGATAATAGAAATAGCCCCTTTAGCCTATATGAGAGGAAGAACCTTAAATGATTCTTTTATTATTTTAGACGATGCTCAAAATACTACTTTAGGTCAAATGAGAATGTTTTTAACTCGTTTTGGCTTTGGTTCCAAGGTTATAATTAACGGAGATATTACTCAAGTAGATTTACCGCAAAAAGAAAACTCTGGATTGATAAAAGTCGCAAAGATACTCAGAAATATAGATGGTATCGAATTCATATATCTCACTGATCAGGATGTGGTGAGACATAGATTGGTTCAGGAGATTATTCGCGCTTACGATAGGGAAGATTCGCAAAATCGGAAATCGGAGTGATTTTTATGACTATATTTGATAAATTGAAAAAATGGAAAAATAAAGAAAAAATAACAGAAAAGAGTGCTCAAAAAAACAAAGGGTTACAAGGATTGTTTTTACAAAAAATAATATTATTTTTTGCTACCTTAATCATTTTCATTCTGATTTTATCTATAAATTTTTTCCCCGATAAAATTGTTTTAAAAGAAGGACAAATTAGTTCAAGAGATATTCTTTCACCAAAAACTGTTGAATTCATAGATTTAGAGGCCACACAGAATTTAAAAGAAAAAGCAGCTAAATCCATAAAAGAAGTATATGATTTAAATTTGGCAAATATTAAAAATGCAGAAAAACAGATAGATAATATTTTTCTAAAAATAAAAGAATACAAAAAAACTTTAACCGAATCTTCAAATTATGTCAATATTAATGCAGAAAACGTAGAAAGATTAACTGATGAAGAATTAAAAAAAATAGCTCGAGAAATTATCGAAGATTTAGGAATAAACATTAATGAAAATATTATAGTAAGTTGTTTTAGACTTGATGATTTATCCTTAGAGAAGATAAATAGAGACATTAAAAATACTGTAAGAAAAATTATGGAGCAAGGAATTAAAGAAAGTGATTTAGAAAGTGCTAAAAAGCGATTAGTAAGAGAAATTAGCGAGATTTCACTTAATCATTATGATGCTTTAATCGCTAGCGAAATTGGGAATGCGGTGATTCTACCCAGTTTATTCTTGAATGAGGAGGAAACAGAAAAAAGACGGCAAGAAGCCATCTCTTCCGTAAAAGAAGTTAAAAAGACTATTCAAAAAGGACAGATAATTATAAGAAAAGGAGAAATTGCCACTTCCGAAGATATCGCAATACTTAATGTCTTGGGGTTGCAAAATCCAGAATTTAATTACACTAATGTCATCGGAATAATATTGATTACTTCAATTTTAGTTATTCTGGTAGTTTTATATTTAAGCTATTTTCATCCGGGGATTTATGAAGACATAAATAAATTGATGCTATTAAGCATTATTTCTATATTCACAATTTTACTAGCTAAGTTAATTAGCCCGGTATCAGGGTACATAATACCTATAGCTGCAGCTTCGATGTTAATCGCCATTTCTTTAGATACTAAAATGGCATTATTAATTACCGTATTTTTAAGTTTTTTGTTAAGTTTTATTCTTGGAGGAGATATAAATTACATCTTGGTTGCAGTGATTAGTGGAATTGTGGCCATATATAGTATTCGTAAAGCGACTCAAAGATCAAGCTTAACTAGGGCAGGTTTAATGGTGGCAGGAATAAATGTAATTACCATATCGGCTTTAGGATTAATAAATAATGAAGGTTATTATATTATTTTAAAGGAGGACTTGTGGGGGATATTAAATGGTTTTTTAGCAGTTATTCTTACTATTGGAACTTTACCTTTTTTGGAAAGTTTTTTTGACATTACCACATCTTTTAAGCTAATGGAATTATCTAACCCTAATCAGCCTTTGCTAAAAAAACTAATAGTAGAAGCCCCTGGCACCTATCATCATAGTATAGTAGTGGGTAATCTTTCTGAAACTGCTGCTGAGAGGATTGGAGGAAATGGATTATTGGCTCGAGTTGGTTCCCTTTATCACGATATAGGTAAAATAAAAAGGCCTTATTTCTTTACCGAAAATCAAGAAGCTTATAAGAATGTTCATGATGATCTGGAGCCAAGTTTAAGTGCTTTGGTTATTGCTTCACATGTTAAGGAAGGGGTGGAATTGGCTAAGAAACATAAGCTTCCTAAAGATATAATTGATATAATAAGTCAACATCATGGTACTGGCCTGATAACCTATTTCTTTCATAGAGCTTTAAAAGAAAATGGTTCAACTACAGATAAAATCGCTGAAGAGAATTATCGTTATTCTGGTCCAAAACCTCAGACTAAAGAGGCAGGAATTATTTTATTGGCTGATTCACTGGAAGCAGCAACAAGAAGCTTAACTAATCCTACACCTACCAGAATAAAAACCCTGGTAAAAGAGATGATTCAGAAAAATTTAGAAAATGGTCAGCTGGAAGAATGTGACCTAACCCTAAAGGACTTAAATAAAATTGGAGATAGTTTTTCGCGGATACTTATCGGAATGTTTCATACTAGGGTAGAATATCCCGATGAAAAACTTATGGTAAAATTTAAAGAAGAGAAGAAAAAGAATGGAAATTTTAATAAAAGACCAACAGAAGACAATCAAAATAAACCAGAAGAAAATAAAGGAGATAGTCAGAAAAGTTCTACAAAACCTAAAAATTGATGAGCAGGTTGAGGTTAGCATTCTATTTACCACAGATAAGTTTATAAAATATTTAAATAAAAAATATCGAGGTATAGATAAACCTACTGATGTCTTATCATTTAGCTTGCAAGAGGGGATAGTGAAATCCCCCGAAGTACAAGGAAGTCAACTTTTAGGTGATGTAATTATTTCTACTGAAACCGCCCAAAGCCAGGCTGATATTTTAAATCATAGTGTCGAAAAAGAGATAATATTATTACTGATTCACGGCCTACTACATCTAATAGGATATGATCATAAAGAGGAAGAAGATACCAAAGTAATGCGCCAGAAAGAAATGGAACTATTAAATAGTTTTGATTTTTAACTAATATTTTAGTATAATGATACTAGCTTTATTTAACCTAGCAAAAATTGAAACATCATCTGGTTGAAGTTAATTAAAATGGTCGATATTTCAGAATATACTTGACGGTTTTTTAAAAAGTTGC
>CAYTKP010000053.1:0-4528 GCA_964438695.1 uncultured Atribacterota bacterium
CTATCGCCATGCAGGAGGACACTGTTTCTTAACATTTCGTTTAGTGTTTTTGGTATTTGCTGAGGCATTTATGTATCTTCCCTTATTATTTTAAATTATTCTACAGTTGTTATTAATAGTTGTTATTAATACCAAGTATACAGATAAATATAATAAAAGTCAAACTGTTAAAGCCCTTAGTAAAATTTTACGCTATCAATTATAGTATCAGGTATCGAGTTAAGAAAGCGAAAGAAAAGGTAGATGAAAGTACTCTTGTTTATCAGAAAAATATTTTTTAAAAAAAAATAAATAAAAAGCAGGACTTTTTAAAATTGTGTAGAATACCATATTAGATAGCGATTATATGATTGTAGCCTAAAAAGTAGATAAAATGTTAATGTAGAAGTATGATATATCGACCCATAGAGAAATTAGACAGTAAGACAATGAATAATATATTGAGGATACAATTCATTGTACCACTACAACATAATTATAAACAGAAAACATAATTATTTATTATAAAATTTTTGCAACATACCATATACACAAACTGCTGAAAATACTTTAAATTTTTGGAGGAGTTAAATTACTTAAATATAAATAAAAATTTTTTCAATTTTTCATAATTCTTTCCTATATATAAAAAATTATGGTATAATTACATAAAATGTATAAATTTATTTTTTTCTTTCTTCTGGGAGGATAGAGTGGCGTGAGAATAATATCTATTGCCAACCAAAAAGGTGGAGTAGCGAAAACAACCACTACTATAAACTTAGGAGCGAGTTTAGCTTCTATGGGGAGAAAAGTATTGTTAATTGATCTAGATCCACAAGCTCATACTACTCTAGGGTTAAGCTTAGAACCAGATAGTCTATCTAAAACCATATTAAATGTTTTAGAACCACATCGGTCCAAAAATAGATTAAAATTAGAAGAAGTAATAATAAAATTGAAGGTGACGGGAGAGGATAATCTGTTTTTAGCTCCTTCGAATATTGATTTTGCCAGTGCGGAATATAAACTTATTGACCAAATAGGTAGAGAAGATTTTTTGAATACTGCCATCAGGGAGTGTAAATTTCCCTTCGATTATGTCATCATTGATTGTCCACCATCTTTGGGTATTTTAACTGTAAATGCTCTAAAAGCTTGCAGTGAAGTTATTATCCCTATGCAACCTCACTATTTTGCTCTTAGAGGTATAGAAGAATTTTTCGAAACAACAGAAGTTGTGCGAAAAAATTTGAATCACCCTTTAAAGATAAATATTTTAATTACTATTGCTGACTTAAGAAGCAATTTAGCTAAAGAAGTCATTGAAGAGATAAAACATTATTTCGGTAACAGATTGTTTAAAACCGTGATAAGAAAGAATATTGCTTTAGTAGAAGCTAGTAGTCAGGGTATACCTGCACTATATTATAATCCCAAATGTCATGGGGCAATTGATTACTATAAACTTGCTGAAGAGGTGATATCTTTTGAAAAAGAAGAAATTAGCACGAGGATTTAGTAAAATTATAGATTACAAAGAAGAATTAATAAGAGATACTTCTGTTGGGATAGAAGAAAAAGAAGAAGAAAAAGAAAAAAAGAAAAAGAAAGTTGAAGGAAAGGTTAATGAGTTGATAGATGAACCCACAAAATCCCCCAAAAAAGATGTACAACAATTTGTGAATATTAAAGTGGTCGGTGTAGGAGGTGGGGGGAACAATGCTATTCGAGAAATGGTTAAACAAGAGATGAATAATCTTGATTTAATAGCAATAAATACAGATTTGCAAGCTTTGTCTCTAACTGAAGCTGAGATTAGAATTCAAATTGGTAAATCTCTCACTAATGGATTAGGAACGGGAGGAAACCCAGAATTAGGTAAAAAAGCTGCTGAAGAGGATAAAGAAAAAATATCAAAAGCCTTAGAAAAAGCTGATATAGTCTTTATTACTGCAGGAATGGGAGGAGGAACAGGGAGTGGTGCATCTTCTGTAGTAGCAAAAATTGCAAAACAACAGGGTATTTTGACTATAGGTGTAGTTACTAAGCCATTTGCTTTTGAAGGGAAGAAAAGAAAACTGCAAGCAGAAGCTGGGATAGAAGAACTTAGAAAAGAAGTAGACGCTTTAATTACTATTTCTAATGACCGCTTATTAAAGATATCTTCAAAAGATACTTCTATGAAGGATGCTTTTGAAATGGCAGACAAAGTATTACGTCAATCTGTTCAGGCTATCGCAGATTTAATCACCATTCCTGGCTTAATAAATTTAGATTTAGCAGATGTAAAAACGGTAGCTCAAGATGCTGGATTGTCTTTGGTAGGTATTGGAATAGGGAAAGGGAAAAAGAAAGCAATTGCTGCCGCAAAGATGGCAGTTTCTAGTCCTTTATTAGAAGTATCAATAAAAGGGGCAAAATCATTATTGATAAATGTTACTGGCGGTTTAGATATGAGTTTATTTGAAGTAAACGAGATAGTTGATACTATATCTCAGGAAGTAGGAGCAGATACTAATATAGTTTTTGGGGCAATTATAGATGAAGAAATGAAAGATGAAATAAGGGTATCAGTTATTGCTACTTCTTGTGAGGAAATTAAAGAAGAAAAAGAAACAGATAAAAATTTAACTAAAGTAAATGTTAAAGAAAAAAAAGATATAAATATAGATAAAAAATTCAAGGCAAGTGATGATTTAATTGATGATAAAGATTTAGAAATCCCTGCCTTTTTAAGAAAAAGAATGAAGAATTAATTTTAATCAGATTCTCAGAAAAGTTATTGGGTAACGCCGAAAAATAATAAAAAGTATAGGGGTTACAGGGGAGTAAACTCCCCTGTAAATCTTGTTATGAGAAATAAAAAGAAACGTCAACTTTCCTTTACTACTTATGAGGCTTCTACAAAGATAAAAAAAGATGACCCTTTAAATATTATTTTTGAATCAATAGATGGGTCATTTATATTTCCCCTTATTAAAAATAAATATAAAACCGATAAAGAATTAATCTATAACCCTGTTGCCTTATTTAAAGCTCAACTTTTAATTTGGTTAGGAGAGGTAAAATCAAATAGAAGTTTGGCGGAAAGTCTTCGATTTAATACTCGATATTGTGTGCTATGTGGTTTTGATAATTTTCTTAAAACTCCTGCTCATTCTACATTTTCCTACTTCAGAAAAAGAATTGGAAAAGATATTTATTATAGAATTTTGCATCGTTTAATAGCTCAAACAGTTGCTGTTGCTGAAATAAATCACATAAATATAAGTAGTAATATTGTGCATATAGTTATATATTCTAATACTGGTAAAAAGAAAAGCTGTAATTGTAGTGGGAGCAGGTGCAAATATAATCAAAAAAAGAAGCAATCCCAGGGAGAAGTGGCTGTAAAATTAATTACTAAAAACTTTGTGGCTTTTGGTTATAAAATTCGAATGATAGTCAATGTAAGTACTCAATTACCTTTAGAAGTTAATTTAACCTCAAAAGAATAGAATATATCCCCTAATTTTTATATATGTTTTAGTAAAAATTATTTATCTTTTAATTAACTCCGACTATTTGTAGATCATGTATATGATTCCTCTTTCAGAAATATTAGATGAAAATGTTGATTTATTAAATATTAAAAATATAGTGACATAATAATTATAATGTGTTACATTGTTAACCATGTATGATATTTGTTAATAAAATAACATTCAGAAGATTAAAAGAAAAATGGAAGCTTGCGTAGTTTTATTAGTAGTGATTAAAACAAGGGAGTTTTGCAAATAGATTTACTAAAATTTAGAGGAATGAAGGTGTAAAGTTATGGATATAGATAATTTTAGTTTTAAACCTGATTTAGATAATAAGAATAAACAAAATTTTTCTGAGGGTTGCAAGATACAAATTAACTCACCTACTGACCTTGCGCCTTATATTGATCATACCTTATTAAAACCTGATGCAACAGAATCTCAAATAAACAAGTTATGCGAAGAAGCTATTAAATATGGTTTTTACTCAGTTTGCGTTAACCCCGTCTGGGTAGGATATTGTACTAAAAAATTGAGAGGAAACGGAGTTAAAGTATGTACTGTAGTAGCATTCCCATTGGGAGCAACAGATAGTAAGACAAAAGCCTATGAGGCTCGGAATGCGATTGAAAACGGAGCAAGTGAAATAGATATGGTAATTAATGTGGGAGCTTTAAAGGATGGAGATCTTGCGACTGTAGAAGAAGATTTAAGAGCAGTGCTAAGGGCTTGCAGAAGTACAACGACTACTAAAGCAATTATTGAAACTTGTTTGCTTACCGATGAAGAAAAAGTAATAGCTTCTCAGTTAGTAAAGAAAGTGGGCTATGATTTTGTAAAGACCTCAACTGGTTTTTCTACCGCTGGGGCGACTGTTTATGATGTTGCTTTAATTCGCAGAACTGTTGGCTCTAAGATGGGCATAAAAGCAGCTGGAGGAATTCGAACTTTTGAAGATGCTTTAAAGATGATTAAGGCGGGGGCAACTCGCCTGGGTTGTAGTGCCAGTGTAAAGATCGTTA
>CAYTKP010000054.1:0-2727 GCA_964438695.1 uncultured Atribacterota bacterium
TCTTTTGCTGATTTAAAATCTATTTCTGCTTCCTTACTTTGAAGCAACTTATATTGAAATTCACTATCACTAAGCAAACCTCGTTGAAGTTGTACCCGATAAGATTCTTCTTCTATTTTAGCTTTTTCCCAGGACATTAGTTTCTCTTCTAAGTTCAAATTATATATTTCTTGTTGATTGATTAAATTAGATAATTGCAATTTTAGTTCAGCGATTATCTGTAAATAATCATCTTTTAAATTCTCTAATTTTGCTCTACATCCTTCCTCTTCTATCTTCTGTTTTCCTCCATCGGAGATATTATAGCTTAAATCGATACCTATACCCCAGGTATTATTTTCATTACTATAGGCACCATACAATTCAATCTGCGGTTTATTTCCGGCTGATTTCCATTCTAATTCTCTTTGGGCACTCTCTTGGTCTAACAAGTTATTTTTTATCTGATAATGATGGGCTATTACCAAATCCATTAATTTTTCCTGATTCTCTAAATTTAACTCTAAAGATTCAATCCACTTTTTAATTCCTTCTAAAAACGGAGAATCTTCTCTTAATGGTATTTCAGTCCCTTCTGGCAGATTTAGATCCAGGTACCAACTATCTTTTTGTTGATTGAAGTTATTCTGGGCTTGCAAAAGATTTATCTCTGCTGTTTTCAATGCAATTCTGGCTTCCATCTCTTCCCTTTCTCCTGCTTCCCCAATTTCAATCTTCTTTAAAATTCTATTTAAATTATCTTGGGCATATTGAAAATTAGCTTGAGCTAAACATAACTTCTCTTGTAAACGCAGAAGATTAAGATAGGATTCCAAAAAATCGATTTTTTTGCTCTCTTGTTGCCATTTTAGGCTTTTTTGGGCTTTAAGTAAATCATTAGAAGTTAAAATTTTACTTTGTTCTGTTTCGATGGGAATAGTTGGATAGATGGTTTTGGTCGCACTAAAAGTACCTTTGGGTCCTTCTGAAAGTTTTTCCAGATTAAACCAATCTTCCTCTTCTAAAGAAATTTCTGATTGAAGGATTAATCCATTAGAAAATAATTTTGTTGTTTTTAAATTGATCTCAGGACTACTACTTTTTGTAGAAGAGGTGTCGTCAGTCTGTTTTTCGAAGCCGCCCACGATAATGGGGTTAGCACTAATCTTTGTTTTAAAACCGTATTCTGTTTCGATTAAGTCTAAACTTCTCTCTATATCTTTAATATTGGCTTTTATCTCTTTAATGGAAGAATTGTGCTCTACCCCCCAATTAAGAGCTTCTTCTAAAGAAAGTTCTTGCGCATGAATAACCATTGTGATATTTAAGGTAAAACCTAATATGCTTATTAGCATTAAGATAAAAAACCAATTATTCTTTTTCTCTTGCTTCATTAACAATCTCTCCCTCTTCAATCTTCTGTCCTATTAATTGCTGCAAAGTTAATTTAGCCATATAATAATTTAAGATAGCTGATTTTAAATTATTTTCTGCTTGTAGTAAGCTTATTTCTGCCGATAAAAGATCATTCTTGGTTTTAAGACCAGCATTCACCTGTTCGGTTATGATACTGTTATTTTCTTTGGTTTGGTTAAGATTCTGTTGGCTTAAATCTAAATTATTAATTGCCTGTTTATAATTATAATATTGTTTACTAATCGAATTATTTAGTTCTTTCTGACTTTTCTCATAATTTAAATTAGCTAATTCAACATTATTTTTAAGTTTCTGTAGATCTAATTCCGGACTTGCGGCTACTTCTCCTCTTTCCAAATCAATTTCCGCTAACTCTATTTGGCGCTTTCTTAATTCCAAAGTAAAACTATTTTCAATTGCTTTTTTTATGGCTTCTTCTTCCTCTATTTTCCATATTTCAGGGTAATTTACCTCAATTAGATTAAATTCTCCTTCTTGTTGTTGTTCTTGACCATTTAACCCTAATTCTAATTTAAATTCCTTAAAACACTGCTGGTAATCATCATTCGCCTTTTCTAAATTAAAGATGGAATTGCTGTAATTATTCTCCTGGTTAAGAAGGTCTAATTTTCCCTTGTGTCCAGCTCTAACCTGGGCTTTGATCTCTTCTAATAAATTTTTCTCCAATTCCACTTCTTTCTCTTTAATGGCTATACCTTTTTTAGCTTGACTTAGTTGAAGATATTTTTGCACAACCTCGATAATCACCTGATTTCTGGTTTGAGTATAGTTATCCTTTGCCTGGAGCAAACCTAAATCTGCCTGTAATTCTATATAACGAGATTCAGTAAGTAGATTATTCGCTTTGGTTTTTTGGTAATCTATTTGAGCATTTTTTAAGTCTAAATCAGCAATCTTTAAATTTAAATTATTTTCTAAAGCTAAGCTTATTGCTTGATTAAGATCTATTTCTTTCAATTCTGTAGCTGATAAAACACCAGAAAAAATAAAAAATATGACCAGAAATAATATTGCACCTTTTATAATATTTTTAACCATAAATAAGCGCCCCCTTCTTCTATGATATATTTTAATTAAATTTAGAAATCTTCCGTCAATAATGATAGTCTCAGGACCTTTGTTGGCTCGATAACTCGATAAATAGTTTACTATTCTCTTTATCTATACTTAGGTATTGATGCAATTATTGTGCCAACTAAAAATTCTTAAATAGTATTCTTAGTTATAATTATTCTGTAAGACTCAAATAGTCAATGAATTATACCTTTACTATATTATTGTTTGATTCCTCTATTGGATATACATCCCTTA
>CAYTKP010000054.1:2827-4440 GCA_964438695.1 uncultured Atribacterota bacterium
ATAACAATAAATACTCTAATCCATTTATCACCTTTACTCACCGCAAAATTACTTCCTAAATACGCCCCCAAAGCATTCCCAATGGCTAAAGTAAACCCTAAAATCCAATCTACTTTACCATTGATTACAAAAACTATGAAAGAAGAAAAAACATAAATAAGAACGATAAATACCTTCAAGCTATTAATCTTAACTAAAGATGCTCTGGTAATTAGAGCCAGAGCTGAAATAATTATAAAACCTACTCCAGCCTGAATAAATCCACCATATATACCTATACAGAAAAAAACAAACATAGCTACTATCAGACCTGTAGAACTCAGATTTTCCCCTTCGATTTCTTTTAAAAATTTTTTCTCCGGTCGAGTAAGAATTAAAACTAAGACTACAATCATAATTATTGCTAATATTTTTTGGAATAATTCCTCGGAAATAGTTATAGCAATCCTTGCTCCCAAAAAAGCACCTAAAACAGATGGGATAGCTAAACTGATGCCCAACTTGGGATAGAAAAACCCCTTTCTTCGAAAATTACTTATGGCTACCACATTTTGAACTATTAAGGCAATACGGTTAGTCCCATTTGCTACCGCTGCTGGTAACCCTAAAAAGATAAGCATTGGTAAAGTGAGTAATGAACCTCCTCCTCCCAAAGTATTCATAAATCCTGCTACCACACCTGTTACTAAGATTAATCCCACATTTGATATTTCCATTTAATCACCTTACTTTTATCGATCTATTTAATCTAAATATTTTTCAATAATATTACCATATTGATTAAAGAATATCTTATCATACTCCAAAATACCTTCTTGTCTCGGTTCCTTAGTTTCATCAGGGTATCCCACTGCAACCATCGCTAAAACTCTTCTATTATCAGGGATTGACAAGATACTTCTTATATACTCCTCAGAATTAACGGTTTCAGAATATTTTCTTTTTCTGATTTGTATCCAGCAAGCCCCCAAACCAAGTGCTTCAGCTGCTAATAAAATAAAAGTAGTAGCGATGGAAGCATCTTCTATCCACACATCAGATTTATGCGGATCGGCAATGACTACAATTCCCAAGGGAGCATTAGCTAAAAAAACTGAACCATGAAGTTTTGACCTAGATAATTTTGCCAGCAATTCCTTATCATTTACAAAAATAAATTCCCAAGGATTCCTGCCTTTTGATGAGGGAGAAAGCAAAGCTGCCTTCATAAGATTTTCAATTTTATCTTTTTCTATTTCCTGTATTTTATATTTTCTTATACTCCTTCTATTTTTTAGCAAAGAGAAAAACATAATTACCCTCCTACAAAATTCTCTTTATAATTCTATTACTAGTGTAATATCATATAGTTAACATTTTACAATTTTTATTGTAATAAAGCTAATATTTTTTATATAAATTTCTGTAACACCAAAAATCAAAAAGTCGACATTGGGCTAGGTTAAGAGGTAGTTCTTTTGACCTAGCCCCTTAATTAATCTTCTCCTAAGAATATTTTAAGATCATTTTCTACGTCATTTATCCCAGTAATACCGAACTTCTCTACCAGTACATTCTTCACATTGGGGGATAAGAATGCTGGTAAGGTTGGCCCTAAATGGATATTCTTTACT
>CAYTKP010000055.1:0-4349 GCA_964438695.1 uncultured Atribacterota bacterium
TATTTGACTTTTTAAATTATAAAGGTTAAAATATTTTAAGTAATTTTTTCTAATTTTTTTCATGATCTCGTACGCTAAAAATCGGTTCCTTAATTAGATAAAGATAGTTCTTGGATATACAAATTATAAATTATAAAAACAAATTGCATAACTAATGTACCTTGTAAATTGAATAATAGGAGGTGAAACAACATTAAAATTTACTATATTTTTATTTTAAATACTTTATTTGGTATGATATTAGGCTATCTCTTATTTAAATATATCGGAAAAACAAAAATATCATCAACCGAAACGTATTGTAAAGATATGATTGAAAATGCAAAAAGGGAAGCCGATTCAATTAAAAAAGAAGCTCTTTTGCAAGCAAAAGAAGAATCTTATAAAATAAAAAGAAACGCTGAAATTTCGATTAAAGAAAAAAGTAATGAACTACAAAAACTTGAAAGTCAGCTAATAAGAAAGAGTAATAATTTAGTCCAAAAAATGGAAGCTCTTGAAAAAAAAGAAAGGTTATTAAACTGCAAAGAGCAAGAATTAGAAAATGACCTGCAAAAAGTCAAAAATTTATACCAAGAACAAAGAAATCAATTAATAAAGATTTCTGGAATGAGTATTGAAGAAGCAAAGAAAGAACTCTTGAATAATTTAGAAAAAGAGCTTACTCATGAAACGGGGAAGATAATAAAAGAAATTGAGGATCGAGCTTACGCAGAAGCCGAAAAAAAATCAAGAAAAGTAATATCATTAGCAATTCAAAGGTATGCTGCAGACCATACTATAGATACAACTACATCATTTGTACCATTACCTAACGAAGATATGAAAGGAAGGATAATCGGAAGAGAAGGTAGAAATATTAGGACATTCGAGATGTTAACGGGGGTTGATTTAATTGTCGATGATACTCCAGAAGCAGTAATTATTTCTGGGTTTGATCCTATACGAAGAGAAATTGCAAAAATTGCTTTAGAAAAACTAATAACTGATGGACGTATTCAACCTGCTAGGATTGAGGAAGTAATAGAAAAATCTAAAGCAATTGTTGATAATGATATTAGAGAAGAAGGAGAACGGGTTGTTTTTGACTTAAACGTTAAAAATATTAGTCCAAAATTAATTCACCTGTTAGGTAAATTGAAATATCGCACGAGTTACGGTCAAAATGTTTTACAACATTCTAAAGAAGTAGCTTATCTTTCTGAAATTATGGCTTCTGAATTAGGGGTAAACGCTCAAATTGCTAAAAGAGCAGGACTACTTCATGATATAGGAAAAGCTATTGATAATGAGATAGAAGGACCTCACGCCATAATAGGTTCTGAGATAGCCAAAAAAAATAATGAAAGTTTCGAGGTAGTCAATGCTATTGCTGCTCATCATGGGGAGGTTGAACCGAAAACCATTGAGGCTATTTTAATTCAATCTGCTGATGCAATATCTGCTTCACGACCTGGTGCTCGACGTGAAATGTTAGAAACTTACATAAAAAGATTAGAAAAATTAGAAGAAATTGCCAATTCTTTTGAAGGAGTTGAAAAAGCATTTGCCATACAGGCAGGTAGAGAGATAAGGATAATCGTTAATCCAGAAGAAATAGACGATTATGTAGCTAAAAAGTTAGCAAGAGATATTTCTAAAAAAGTAGAAAAAAATATAGATTATCCTGGCCAAATTAAAGTGATAATTATTAGAGAAGTTCGCGCTATAGAATATGCAAAATAAATAAAATAAATTATAAATAGAGAGGTAATTATTTATAAAATTGCCTCTCTATTTATATATATAATTATGTCAGTTATTTTTTTAAAATAATTTCAACGCAAATTAGGAAAAGCATATCAATATGTGTTACTGATTAGGCATTTTCTTGGAGAAACAAGGTTAGATTCCTTAACTTTATCCTGCAAAATTTTTATTTTTTAGGGAGAAATAAAAATAATATGCTAAATAGACCAAAACACAATAGAAAAAATCATCCGAAAGTTTTTATAAAAACTTTCGGATGCCAAATGAACGTCAGTGATTCAGAATATATGATTGGACAATTAGAACAGTTAGGCTATCAAGAAACAGAAGATATTTTCCAATCAGATTTAATTCTTTTAAATACTTGTTGTGTTAGAGCAAAAGTTGAGCAAAAAATATATAGTTTAATTGGTAAAATAAGAGAGATAAAAGAGAATAACCCAAATGCAATCTTAGGTATTTGCGGTTGTATGGCTCAAAAAGAAAAAGAAAATATATTCAAAAGAGCTCCTTATGTTGATTTAATATTTGGACCTTCACAAATAGATAATTTAATAGAAATTGTAAATAACATAAAATCTAATAAAAAGCAATCTATTTTTTGCAACAATTCAGCTTATTTTAATTTAAAAAATGTTCCAGTTAAGAGAAAAAGTAAAATATCTGCCTGGATTCAAATAATGAGAGGATGTAATAATTATTGTTCGTATTGTGTGGTTCCCTATACTAGGGGACCAGAGCAGAGTAGGGGAGTTCCTGAAATATTATCAGAAGTAGAAAGTTTAGCTCAAAAAAATTATAAAGAAATATTTTTATTGGGACAAAATGTAAATTCATATGGCAAAGATCTTTCTAAGCCTACTACTTTTTCGAAATTATTAGAATTATTAAATAATATTAACGGTATAGAAAGAATAAGATTTACTACTTCTCATCCCAAAGATCTATCTTTTGATTTAATAAAAACAATTAAAAATTGTGATAAAGTATGTGAACATATACATTTGCCTATTCAATCAGGTTCAGATAAAATTCTTAAAATTATGAATAGAGAATATAATGTTAATCAATATAAAAATATTATTAAAGAAATTAGAAATAATATAGATAATACAAGTATAACCACTGATGTAATGGTAGGTTTCCCCGGAGAAACCGAAGAAGATTTTCAACAAACTTTAAATGTTTTTAAGGAAATAGAATTTGATGATGCCTTTACTTTTATATATTCCAACAGAGAAAATACTATTGCTTCTTTAATGCCTGATCAAGTTCCTTTACAAGTTAAAAAAGAAAGATTATGGAGACTTATTAATTTACAAAAGGAAATCTCAACCAAAATTAATAAAAAGTTAGAAGGAGAAATATTAGAAATTTTGGCAGATAAAAAATCAATAAAAAATATACCAAATCAACTCTCAGGCAGAACGAGAACTAATAAAACCGTGGTTTTTGTAGGTAATGAGGAATTAGTTGGACAATTAGTTAAAGTTAAAATTATAAATTCAGATACTTGGACTTTATATGGAGAATTAGTTAAATGACTATCAGCAAGAAAAATAATACTTTGTTAATATTGTTAGGCCCAACCGGAGTAGGTAAAACAGAAATTTCCACCAAACTAGCTCAAAAGATTTCTGACATAGAAATAGTTTCAGCAGACTCCATGCAAATATATAAATATATGGATATTGGCACTGCTAAACCTAATAAAACCATATTAAAAAGAATAAAACATCATATGATAGATATTATTGACCCGGCAGAAAATTTTGATGTAATACAATATAATAAATTAGCTACCGAAATAATATTAGATATCTTTAAAAGAAATAAAATTCCAATATTAGTAGGGGGTTCTGGACTTTATATTTCCTCGATTATTAAACCACTCTTTTCCGGTCCTGGCAAAAATGTAGATTATAGAAAAAATTTAGAAGAAAAAGTAAAAATATACGGTAAAGAATATTTATATGAAAAATTATCTAAGATAGATCCGATTTCTACTTCCAGAATTAAACCCAATGATTTAAGAAGAGTAATCAGAGCTTTAGAAGTTTATAAATCTACCGGTAAACCCATCTCTTATTTACAGAAAAATGATTCTAACAAATATAATAAAAGTGCAAAATTTAAGTATTATATTATAGGACTTAAAAGGAATAGAGACAATTTGTATCAAAAAATAAATGTAAGAGTTGACAAAATGATAAAAGATGGGTTTATAGAAGAAGTAAAAGACTTAAGAGCAAAGGGGTATGATGCAAATTTAAACTCTATGCAGGGATTAGGTTATAAACAGATAAATAAATATCTTAATGGTGAATATAATAAAGAAACAGCCATCAATTTAATCAAAAGAGATACTCGACATTATGCCAAAAGACAAATGACCTGGTTTAATAATAAAATAAAAAATATCCAATGGATAGATCTTGATGAATTTGACGAGAATAGAATAATAACAAAGATAAAAAATGAAATAAATAATAAATGTAGGGGATGATAATCTGAACTTTAGTGAGGTAGTTTAATAAAGAAAATAATAGGTGAATAGATTTTTCTCTTCCATTTTTTTCTCTAATTATTTTTCTTAATTT
>CAYTKP010000056.1:0-4142 GCA_964438695.1 uncultured Atribacterota bacterium
TGCTCAATAATCTTTACAATATTTTTGTAAGCTCTTATGGTACTATTTACTTGGGCTTCCTTTTTTGTGTTGGAATATTTCAATGGTGCTACCATTGAAATATGGGAGGCCCACTTTTTTTCGTGACATCCTATGTTTATATGTTTTTTCAGAGGGCCTTAACTATTGAGCGCTATATTGTCCAAAAATCTCCCTAATTCTTTCTACAAAATTACCGCTGATCAAACTGATCTTTTCTTTGAATTTTGGTTCTCGTTCCAAAGCATTACAATACCAGTCTTCCAAATCGTCAATATTCGAAGGAAAACATATTTTAGACAATACGCGCTGCTCAATCTCGGCTACCAAGTTGGGGTTAAACCAGGTGGAAATACTAGCTGTTGGTATACCTAAGAAGGAAACATTATACAAGACTGTGCTGTTAATTCCAATAACCACAGGAAATTTCGTTTCACGCTCAAGTATAAACTGCTCTGCTGTTCTTGCTGGTTTAACAACAGTGAATCCTGTATTGTTCACGGTTTTGTCTACAATCTTCTCAGTCGGATGAGGAATATAAACAAGCTCGTCAACGATATTTTTTAATTTTTCCGCTATTCCATTTAACGCATCTAAATACGATTTTTCGTCAACTATGCTGTGCTGATAAAATGGTTGACCTATAAAATATATAACTCTCTCAGAACACTGTTTAGATTCCGACACCCCATCATTTGAATTCTTAATCATCAATTTTGACAGATAAGATGCTGCAGCAAGAAAAACAGGGTATTCTAACTCAATGACATTCGGAATTTTTAATGTGCCACGCTCACTTCTAAAAGAACGCACAAGAATTTTTATCTTCTTGTTGCGTCCATATCCCCACCAAAACTCTGTTGAAACCAATGTAATCAATTGCCATACCGTATTACGAGTATTTTCATGCAACCATCTCTTCATTCCCTTTAGTAACGGATACTTTCTGTACAAGATCAATCCGTCTTCGATCAGCAATATTGTTGATTCTGTATGTTTTAGGACAATTCTCGAGAGTATATGTTCATCACTATAAATAACAACATAATGCGGAGAAAAAGAATTTATAAAACCAATCAAACGACTTATTTCTTTTCTTATATGTGCTATCTTCTTCAACTCGAAGAAGAAAATCTTTAAACTAAAATCCGGTTTACTTAGAACCTTAAATGTATAAATATTATCCAACAAATCTCTGTACGTCTGAAGATACTCCTTGTACTCAAACTCGTCTGAGATGACAAATACATGTTTCCCTTTGATGATGCTACTTACCGACAAGCTAACTGCTAGATGACTTGGTCGAAACACTATATGTAATATCCTCAGTCTGCCCATTTCTACGTTCTCCATAAGATATCTTCGTATATTTCCAAATAACGTTTTCCTATTTCATCCCAAGAAAAACTTTTTGCATGTTCGACGATAGCTTCTCTAAACCACTCCTTATTCAGCATTTCTTTGATAGCTAATGCAATACTTTTCGGCTTATAATCTTTGGAGAGAATGAATGCTTCCCCGGTAAAAATATCATCAACACCTTCCAATGATTCAATTGTGAGAACAGGTAGACCAGCAGCCATTGCTTCTAAGAAAACCAAAGGCAATGCCTCAGATGTTGAAGTTAGTATAAAATAATCAGACGCCCAATAAGTGTCCACAAGATCTTGACCAAATACTTTCCCTTTGAAAATTACCATATTTTTCAGACCGTTTTTCTGGGCAAAATCCTCAAGCATCTTTCTTTCAGGACCATCTCCAACTAAAACATATGTAATCCGCTTCTTAATATTTTCAGGTAGCTCAGAAAGTGATTTCAGGACCAATATTTGATTTTTCCGTTTTGAAAGAGTTCCAACCGTGAGAAGTATTTTCTTACCCTGAGGTAATTCCAATTTATCTCTGAGAAATGCTTTATCAATTGAAGTGGGGTGAGAGAATTCTTCACTCACACCATTCAAAACTGTTGCAATTCTATTTTTCGGAATACCGTATGCTTCAACCACCTTTTTTGTTATCCTCGAACTGACAGATGTAATAACAGAGATTGGATGATCTTCTATGATCTTTTTTAATAGTTTTCCCTCATACTTTTTACGCTTCTCAATCATTGGTGGAACAGTTGTAGCGATTGTATCCGGCGAAAAACCAATTAACCCGTGCAGTGTTACAATCAACGGTATCTGCTTCTTCCTCAAAGCCATCTTAATTGCAAAAAGCCTGTCAGCACTTATACCATGAATATGGATGATGTCTGGTTTTATTCTTCTTATAACTTTCTGGATATATTTTTCCTGTATGCAATTTGACAAACCAAATCTGAGAGCATATTTTTGAGGGAAACCATATTCCTTCAACGATTTCACATATTGCTTTACACAAGAAACCACCGGCCAGTTCTTTATGATTACCAAAGGCTTGTTTCTTCCTATTATTTCAACTCCTTCAATCACTTCCGCCGAATAGTCGTGCAATGGATATAAGAATACCTCAACACCGTTATTGACTAATTGCTTTGAAACATACCATGCTACCTTTGCCGCTCCGCCCGCGTTTATGCCACCATATTTAACGGGTACTTCTCCAAGCAACATTAAAACTTTCATTTTACATAATCCCCATCGTTAGCGAACCAGCTAGTAAAATTGTTTACAATCTGTTGATTCCAGTTCTTAAAAAACTTCCTCCCCTTACTTTTGACAACATCATTAGGAATTCTTGAAAGCGTATCTATCATTCCCTTCAACTCTCTTTTTTTGTACAGCTTGGTTGTGTAATCATCGAGAATAAAATCTATATTCTTATACAACCCTTTCCATGGAATCACAATGTTAGGTACCCCAAAGGCAAGTGCCTCAAGCGCCGATGTTGAATGTACGGTAGCATGATAATCTACCTTTGTAAGGAAATCATACAAAGATACATTCGAATCATCTATTACTCTTATGTCATATTTCTTGAATTTATCTCTACTATCAGCAGGATGGAGTTTCACCACAGGGTTCAATCCAATTTCTATACTTTCTTTTATTATATCTTCATAGGCTTCTTCAGGTATCGCAGGCTGAGACGTTATAAGTAATTCTCTTTTTCTATTCTTCTTTCCCTCATTCTGCACAGTATGTATTTCTTTGTACTTCGTCATGTAGTAATTCCCTGTTACTATTACATTATCACTATTAAACCACACTGAATTATTGATAAGCACGTCTTTGAAAAACTTTCCGTATACAAACACAAAATCGACAACATCATCCTTTATTAAGGAATAAGGCGAAATATATCCTGCATGCTTTGATGTTATTATACCATGTTGTACATCAACGGTTTTAATCCCATACTCCTTGGCTACCTTTACGGCTGCTCTGTTTATCGTGGAGTAAAAACATACAAAGAAAGCAGTTTTTACGTTCACCTTTTTTAAGAATCTTCTAAAAACTTCAACACTTGCCAAATATCGTGATACATAGGAAGCTAAGATATCAATGTAACCCATGAAAGGCTTTGTATATTTCGATCCTTCGAGGATTTCTTCTAAAAAACTCTTCACTTTCTTGATTTTAATCTTACTCCGCGCAGCTATTGCTGGCAAAATTTTCTCCATAGGGTATACCAACTCATATCGATTTCGCACTTTCTGCCTTCTAAAGTTGGGGTTTGGCATTTCAAAAAAAAGCGTTTTGAGCCCATTTTCAGGCAACCAGTTCAAGAAAATATTCACGTAAGCTCCATTTAAGCATTTTCTGTTGGCAGTAGATGTGAACGCTATTACATCTACATTATCAGGGAATTTTGATGGTTTCAGTAAAGTAGTAATTAGCTCTAACTTTGAAAATGCTTTTTTGTTTTTGCTTATATGTGTGAAGTGATCATTCGTTATTATGTTGAAAAACGCCATTTTCAATGTGTTCCAAACATTCACATCTTGATAGCAGAATTTCCTTAAATCATTGTTTTTCTCTATACTCGCAATCAGGTCAAAGTAAGAATTCATGTCGACGTTGAAATCTTCATACTTCCTCCCCATCACCAATTTCACCATCCCTTACGACATTCCTATACAATGAAGACGATCGTCTGTTTTCCGATTACCTTCTCAAGCTCTTCCATTTTCTCGAGTTGTT
>CAYTKP010000057.1:0-4077 GCA_964438695.1 uncultured Atribacterota bacterium
GGGCTTGTGATACTTTAGGTTTAGGCGTTTCTTACCCGGGAGCAGCTTTACCGCGTTGTGTGCAGGGCATTATATATGGACTTAGACATTACGCTGAGGTGCCTTCAGAATGGCTCGAGTGGCATGGACACAATGATTTTTATAAAGTCGTAACCAATTCTACTACAGCCTGGCTTTATGGAGCCTCAGCCGTGAATACTTCTCTTTTAGGAATAGGTGAAAGAACGGGCAATTGCCCCTTGGAAGCAATGGTTATTGAATATGCTCAACTTAGAGGGACTTTGAAAAATGTAAAATTAGAAGTAATAACTGATATAGCTAATTATTTCGAGAAAGAGCTTAAATATAAAATTCCATCTCGAACTCCTTTTGTAGGGAAAAATTTTAATAAAACCCGAGCAGGAATTCATGCTGATGGGGTATTAAAGGATGAAGAAATTTATAATATTTTTGATACAGAAAAGTTGTTAAAAAGACCGTTGAAAGTATCAGTTGGTGCACATTCAGGGCTTGCAGGAATTGCTTTTTGGGTAAATAACTATTTTAAGCTTGAAGGTGACAGAAAAGTAGATAAAAGAGACTGGAGAATTCTAAAGATAAAGGAATGTATAGATAGAGAATATGCCAAAGGCAGGGTGACAAGCTTTAGTGATGAGGAACTAAAATCTTTAATAACCTCACTTTTTGGAAGAGAAGCAAAGGGCGAAGGAGAAGCACCTGGTTTTGATTTGGCGGAACCGTAAGAAAATACTACTATTTACTAACGACTAAACAAAGGAGGTCTTAAAATTGCCATTCACAGTGGCCCAGAAAATTATAAGAGAACATTTAAAAAAGGGAAAGATGATTCAAGGCGAGGAGATAACCATAGGTATTGATCAAACACTTACCCAGGACGCTACCGGGACTATGACCTATCTTGAACTTGAGGCTTTAGGCATTGATAAGATAAAGACAAAAAGATCTGTCGCCTACATTGATCACAATACTCTTCAATCAGGGCCAGAAAATGCTGATGATCATCTCTATATCCAGACAGTAGCCAAAAAATATGGAGTATATTTTTCCAGACCAGGTAATGGCATATGTCACCAGGTTCATTTGGAAAGATTTGCAATTCCAGGTGAGACTCTTTTAGGCTCAGATAGTCACACCCCTACAGCTGGAGGAATGGGAATGTTGGCTATAGGAGCAGGAGGGATTGATGTGGCAGTGGCTATGGCTCAGGGAGAATACCATTTTATAATGCCCAAGATAGTGAAGGTAAATTTGATAGGGGAGTTAAATCCCTGGGTTTCAGCAAAAGATATAATATTGGAACTGTTAAGAAGAATATCTGTTAAAGGTGGGGTAGGAAAGATATTTGAATATAATGGGGGAGGGATAAAAAATTTATCTGTTCCCCAAAGAGCAACTATTACTAATATGGGGGCTGAATTGGGAGCATTAACTTCTATATTCCCGAGCGATGAAAGAACTTATGAATTTTTAAGAGCTCAAAAGAGGAGAAAAGATTATACAGAGATCCAAGCTGATGATGGGGCAATTTATGATGAAGAGATAGAAATAAACCTTTCTCAATTAGAACCCTTAGTTGCCTGTCCTCATAGCCCAGATAAGGTAATACCAGTATCTTCTTTAAAAGGGCTTAAAGTTGGTCAAGTAGTTATAGGAAGTTGTACAAATTCTTCTTATAGTGATTTAATGAAAGTAGCGAGAATTCTTCAAGATAAAACCATAGCTGAATATGTTTCTTTGG
The DNA here is from genome assembly GCA_964438695.1 of uncultured Atribacterota bacterium. Classification (GTDB taxonomy): domain Bacteria; phylum Atribacterota; class Phoenicimicrobiia; order Phoenicimicrobiales; family Phoenicimicrobiaceae; genus Phoenicimicrobium. The sequence continues at coordinate 1,760 of CAYTKP010000057.1, forward strand.
CAATAGCACCAGGGTCAAAACAAGTTTTGTCTATGCTGGCTAGAAATGGAGCTCTGGCAACATTAATTGAGTCAGGTGCAAGGATTCTTGAATGTGCTTGTGGTCCTTGTATTGGTATGGGTCAATCACCTTCGACAAATGGTGTGTCTTTAAGGACCTTTAATCGCAATTTTGAGGGGAGGTCTGGCACATTTTCAGCAAAAGTCTATTTAGTTAGCCCAGAAGTTGCTGCAGTATCGGCCATTAACGGCTATTTGAGTGATCCAAGGGATTTAGGAGAGCCACCTTTAGTCAAAGAATCAGAGCTCTTCTTGGTGGATGATAATTTAATTATACCCCCAGCTAATAATCCTGAGGAAATAGAAATAATAAAGGGTCCGAATATAAAACCATTTCCATTAAGTAAGCCCTTAAACTCAAAGATTCAGGGGAAAGTTTTAATAAAACTGGGGGATAATATTACTACTGACCATATTATGCCATCGAATGCTAAATTACTCCCTTACAGATCAAACATACCTTATCTTTCTAATTATTGTTTGACTCCTTGTGATAAGGATTTTCCCGAAAAAGCAAAGAAGAATAGAGGAGGTTTTATAATTGGAGGCATAAATTATGGGCAAGGTTCAAGTCGAGAACATGCTGCCCTTGTTCCTCTGTACCTGGGGGTAAAAGCAGTTTTGGCAAAGTCATTTTCTAGAATACATTATTCAAATCTCATAAATAATGGAATAATACCTTTAGTATTTGAAAATCCAGAAGATTATGATGATATAAATGAAATGGATGATCTTTTGATAGAAGATACTATTTCCCAGGTTAAGGGTAGAATAATTAAGATTAGAAATATAACTAAAGGCAAAGAATATAGAATGATTTTAGATATTACTTCCCGACAGAGGGAGATGTTGCTGCAGGGAGGTATTTTAAATCTAATAAGATTAAAAGAAAATACAAAAGAGTAATTTAATTGTATAGGAATTTTATTTTTCTTAAACCTTAATTCGTATTTCGTATCTCGTGAAGATAATAGAAGTCAGGATTCAGAATCCAGTATTCAGAATTATTTTAAGAAGTGATAAGAGTATATAAAATTTAATTTAACACTAACGACTATTCACTATTCATAAACGACTAATTTAATGGTAGGAGGCGACTTAATTGACTTATAATATTACTTTGATTCCGGGGGATGGAATTGGTTCGCAAATTATTGAAGCAGCTAAAATGGTTTTAGAGGCAAGCGGAGTAAATATTTACTGGGAAGTTGTAGAAGCTGGACAAAAGGCTATCCAAAAATATGGTACACCTCTTCCTGATTTTGTGATAGATAGTATCAAAAAGAATAGAGTGGCATTAAAAGGACCGGTTACAACACCTGTAGGGACAGGTTTTAGAAGTGTTAATGTAGCATTAAGACAGGCATTAAAATTGTATGCAAATATTAGACCGGTAAAATCGTATAAAGGTATACCCTCTCGATATTCGGATATTGATTTGGTAATAGTTAGGGAGAATACAGAGGGCTTATACGCCGGGATAGAACATATGGTAGGAGAAGATGCTGCTGAAAGTATAAAGATAATAACCAGGAAGGCAAGTGAAAGAATTGCCAAGTTTGCCTTTGAACTGGCTAAAAAAGAAGGAAGGAGAAAGGTTACAGCAGTTCACAAGGCAAATATAATGAAATGTACAGACGGACTTTTCTTAGATTGTGTTAAAAAAGTTTCTCAAGGATACACCGAGATAGTTTTTGAGGATATAATAGTTGATGCGATGAGTATGAAGCTAGTTCAAACACCTCAAGATTATGAGGTTTTAGTTATGCCAAATCTTTATGGAGATATACTCTCCGATTTGGCTGCAGGTTTGGTTGGTGGATTAGGGATAGTCCCCGGAGCTAACATAGGAGAAAAGGAGGCTGTATTTGAGCCAGTGCATGGGTCTGCTCCTGACTTAGATCCCAATATGGCCAATCCGACTGCAACAATTCTTTCCGGGGTAATGATGTTGAAATATTTAGGAGAGAAAGAAGCTGCAGAGAGGGTAGAAAAAGCTGTGGCGAAAATTTTGGAAGAGGGTAAGAATTTAACTCCCGATCTTGGAGGCAGTGCAGGGACAGCAGAGTATACTAACGCGATTATAGATGCTATAGAACAACCTTTATCATAAGAACTAACTTGGTGAAAATTTTTCTAAATTATTTTACGAAAAAAGAAGGATCTATTTCTACTAATTCTAATGCTTTTTTGCTATACTGGGAATAGCCATAATTTAAAAATTGTATAGCATCTCGTGGTCAACGCACAAGTTTTTCT
>CAYTKP010000058.1:0-3881 GCA_964438695.1 uncultured Atribacterota bacterium
TTTTAATTTATTTCTATTATCCCTTAGTACTCCCTGTAGTCAGACCCTTAATTAAAAACTTTTGAAATCCAAGAGCTAAGATAATGGGGGGCAAAGAGGCCACAAATCCAGAAGCAGCAATCTGATCAAAGGCATGGATATATTGACTCCCTAAAGCAGCAATATATACCGGAATAGTTATAGAATTAGTGGTTTTAGTAAAAACCATAGCCAGAATAAACTCATCCCAAGCCAATAGAAAAGCAAAAATTCCAGTGGCTACTAAACCAGGTGCCGATAAAGGAAGAACAACTTTTATTAATGCCTGAGTCCTGGTACATCCGTCAATTCTGGCTGCTTCTTCCAACTCAGTAGGGATAGTAAGAAAAAATCCTCTCATAATCCAGATAACAAACCCCAGTATAAAAGTAACATAGAGTATGATTAGGTTAATTTTGGTATCATAGAAATGAAAGTTACTATTGACCTGTATTAGATAATAATCAAGGGTACGAATAATAACAAAAAATGGAATTACTAAGGCTACAGTGGGTATCATACGAATGGAAATTAGAGACATAACAATATTATTTTTAAAAGGAAATTTTAATCTGGCCAAAGCATAGGCGGCCAGAGTTCCAAAAATTAGACAGATAATAGTCACAGTTCCCGAAATAACAAAACTGTTACGCAAAGCATATATAAACCTCTGACCAACACGACTATTTATATCAAACATTACCTGAAAATTCTTTAAAGTTGGGTTCTTGGGGAACCAACTGGTAGTACGGTCTGAAATCAATTCTTTATAGGGGAAAAGGCCAGAAATAAACAGCCAGGTAAAAGGAGCAAGAGTCCAGACGACAATAAGAATAACCAATATATATAATATTGTTCGAGAAACATATTTTTTTATTTTACCTCTTCTAATTTCCATTTAATAAGTCTCCTCCGAATAAAGTAATTTTACATAAACAAGAGCTATCCCTAAAATAATTAGAGCTACCAAGAATGAGAGAGCAGAACCTTTGCCAAAATGCAAGAATTTCATTCCAGTTTCAAAGGTATAAACCCCCACCACCCGGATAGAGTATTGCATTAAAATATAAATAATATCAAAAACTCGAAATAGTTCCATAGTCCTTAAAACCAACACCACCAGCAATACTGGACGAAGTAAGGGTAAGGTTATATTCCAGAATTGAGTCCAGCTGTTTGCTCCGTCAATCCCCGCTGCCTCATATAAACTATTTGGGAAAGTTTGTAAAGCAGCTAAAACTAATAAAGTAACCAGGGGAGTAACCTTCCAGGTGTCTGCCAAAATAATCATATTAAGGGCAGTGCTTGCTCCTATCCATTCCATAAATTTACCGATTATAGGAATGTTCTGAAAAGGCACATCAAAACCCAGCCAGACCTTATCATAATCAGCTGGAAATATATGCAATACCTTCATTAAACCATTAAGGGCTCCGAAACTTGAACCAGCATAAATCCATTCCCACATACGAGCATTAACCACAGTAGGGAGTGCCCAGGGAAGTAATATGATAGACCTGACAAAAGACCTACCTATAAAATTTTTATTAAGAACCAGAGCCATACCAATGCCAAGAATCAATTCGATAAACAAGGAGACAAGAGTAAAATAGGTAGTAACTCTTACCGAAGCCCAGAATAAAGGGTCTTTTAAAAAGTAATATATATAATTACCAAAGCCTACAAACTTAGTAGAAATACCTCCGATTACTGGCTCTGCTTCGTAAAAACTCAAGTAGAAAGAAAAGACAAGTGGTCCAATAACTACACATAAAATTATCACTATACTAGGTAGCAGAAATACCCAGGCCAACTGTTTTGAATTAAGTTCTTGTCTTGTTATATTCATACAAAACTATCCCCTTAATTAAGAAAAGAGGGGGAAATTTTAATATTTCCCCCTCTTCAGTTTTATTACAATTCTATAATCCTAATACCGCATCAATTTCTGATTTTGCTTTGTCTAAAGCAGCTTTAGGTTCCATTTCCCCTCTTAAAGCTAAGTGAATATATCTCTGTAAGATAGAGGAAACTTCTGGATAAGGAGGAACTTTGGGTCGATGATGTACACTAGCGATCTCTTTTGCCTTAATATCTATTACCGGATCCATAGTTTTAGCATAAGCACTAGTTTGAACCGAAGTCCATACAGGCATCTCAGTTAGATAGGCTCTCTGAACTATAGGACTGGTAATATACCTGATATATTTCCAAGCCGCTTCTTTATTCTTAGAGTTAGCCAAAATAGCTGCCCCTTGGAATCCACTAACAGAAGCAGTATCATAAGGATATTTACCTAGTACATCTTTGGCTACCGGCAGTAGTCCCATCTTTCCTGCTCCCACTACTTTAGATACAGCTGGGTCATTCATCAAACCATATTGGAAGGTCCAGTTAGAAGTAAAGGCTGCATTACCAGAGATGAAATCATCTTTAGCTGCTGGCTCATCATTAGTCAGACATTTTGGGCTGGCTAATTCTTTATCTAAAAGCATAACCATAAATTCTAATGCTTCTAGACCGGGGCCGGTATTAAATATAGGTTTACCATCTTGGTCAAAGGTGTCTCCTCCAAAAGCTCCGGTTAACCAGACATACTCACAGGTTAAGCCCTCTTTCTGATTCCAGGAATCGGTCCAGGGATATTTGCAGATTCCCTTATCTTTGATAGCTTCCATCTGTTCAACCATCTCTTCTAATGTTTTGGGAGGGCCATCGAAACCCGCCTTTTTAATCATATCAATGTTATAGAAGAAAAGTTGAAAATTAGCCAGGAAAGGCATTGCCCAAGTCTTACCATTAAAGACAAAGGCATCCATAATCGCCGGAGCAATATCTTCTTTTACTGCCGGACTCATATAATCATCAAGAGCAGCACAGAAACCTTTAGAGGCAAATTCTGCTGTCCAGATGAGGTCTAAAGAGAAGACATCATAAGTGGGGATAGGAGCAACTGCGGAAGCCACAACTTTTTCATGCTGCTCATCATACTTAACAAATTCCAGGTTAACCTTGATGCCGGATAGTTCTTCAAAAAGGTCAGCCATATCTCTAATTTCGTTAGGTTGATAGGCAGCCTGGGCCATATAAATAACATTTATCTCTTCTGCTGCCAGGGCGGTAAATACTCCACTTACCAGCATAACTCCAATCATCAACAATACTAAAACAAACTTTTTCATAATAAAAATCTCCTTTTAAAAATAATACTTTCTCTATTCCAATAATCAGGCTAGTTGATTTATATTTTTTACCAGTGGACATCACTCCTTTCATTGTTTTGTGGTAATTTGCGGGCAATTCAAATAAGTTTAGTATTGGATTGGAATTAGATGAATATATAGAAGTTTTTTTAATACTTAATATAAATCTTATAGCATTTTAAATATATTCTTTTCTCCAATGAAAGTCAAGTGCTCTGCTAAATGATACCTGATTACCTCAATAGATGATTATAGTAGTCTCATCTTGCATGCTGTCTTAGTAGAAAGAAGGACCAGCTGGGAGTCTATTTTGGCTTTAGAGGCAGTTTTATTAAGATATGGGTTCGTCAAATCACTCTTCCACTTTAGATAACCTACACAATGTTCCCCTAAGAGGAACCGCACCGCAAATTGCATCACAGCTTACTTCATCATCTAAGATAACATTGATATTTGATTCAAACATCCCATGTTCTGGTGCAGGTTTTTCTGGAAACCACCATCCATGTTGGGCGGCAACTACCTTAGGATGAATCCTCTCGGTTACCTTAACCTTGAATTTAACTTTATGATCTATCCCTGGTGCTTCAACCCAAACCCATTCATTCTCTTTTACCCCTATATTCTTTGCTTGATCAGGATGTATTTCGATAATCGGGT
>CAYTKP010000059.1:0-3851 GCA_964438695.1 uncultured Atribacterota bacterium
AGGCAAGTTTCACATAATCCAAACATTCTTGTTGTGAAGCCAAATCGAGCATGGGAACCGCCATCGATTTGGCATAATGCCTGGAATCTTGTTCTGGCATCCCGGCATTTGCTCCCGGATCATCAGCCACAAAAATAACTAATCCTCCTGTACATCCACTATAAGCAACAGAAGCCAAAGAATCAGCAGCTACATTTACCCCAGACATCTTCATAGTAACTAGGGCTCTCTTTCCAGCCCAGGCAGCAGCAGCAGCAATTTCGAAAGCAACTTTTTCATTTACACTCCATTCTACATGAATCCCTAATTCTTTTTCCTGGGGCAATAGAGTTAGAATTACTTCTGTAGAAGGAGTTCCCGGATATCCGCAAACCACTTCCACCCCTGATTTAATTAAGCCTTCAGCAATAGCCTCATTCCCAGTTAATAATTTTTTCAAATTTTACCTCCTTCTCATCAAAATAAAAATGGGGAATGAAATATCTTCATCCCCCATTAATTAATAACTTCAAAGCTTTTAAATAAATTAAAAATTTCATAATTTAAGAAAAATACCATCTCTTTTAAAATTAATTAATCTTTTACCTTCCTTCAACTATTTTTTTATTTACTCTATTTTTTTAGCTTATTATCAAGTTATGCTTTTATTCTGGTATTCTGGCCTATAGATTTATTATTTTTATTATTTTACCACTTGTCATTAACTCATACAACTTTTATCAATTTGGTCAATTATCCCATTTATCTTCTCTTGGAATTCTGTAGTATTCAAATTAAATAAATCATCCTTACTTTCTTGTATTAATGCCCTTAATTCTTTCTTTCTTTTCTCTCCAATATTTGTTACATCTATAATATCTTCGATGCATTGCAAAATTCTTAATATACCGTATTCCTTGGGTTCCTCAGGTAAACAGTAGGCGTAGTTTAACCATTTTATAATCAATAAATTTATTTCTTTATTTTCCATAGTCATATTTCAAAAACTTATATTAAATAAGTTTTAATTTCCTTTCTCTCTGGAGGTAGAGGAAATTTTTCTATTCTACCCCAGGCTAGTAAAATTCTTAATTTGTGATTTTCCTTATGCAATAATTTATCTAGCATAGATTGATTAAAAGATTTCACGATACAGCTTCCATATCCCTTTAAATATAAACCTAAACAAATATTTTGTAGAGCCAACCCTATATCGCAATTAATAATCTCTTCATAAAATTTATTCTTATACTCTTCTTCTTCATAAGAATATATAGCTAAAACTGCAGGAGTGGTTTTAGGTAAACCTGGAGAGTAAAGTTTTATTTTTTCTATTAAATCACCATCAGTTACAACTGAAAATCGTAATCTCTGCAAATTACTCCCTGTAGGAGCCCATATACCTAATTCAATACATTCTAAAATATCTGAAAAACATACTTTGTCCTTTTTAAAATCTCTAACAGTTCTGCGTTTAAGTGCAATTTCTCGAAATTGAGCAAAACTCATTTTGTTCTCCATATCTAATTCCTTTCTCTCCGTTCCCTATCGATTAATTTTAAATTTTCTTTGTCTGCTTTAAAAATAAAAAAGTATTCTAATGAATGACAAGCTCCTTCTGGTCCTACAGGATCTCTATATACAATTTTAGGCCTAAAACTCCTTATTTTGTATTTCCAAATCAAACATTATAATTATTATATTTTCATTTGATTTTATCTCTATTGGGAGTCATATAAAGGCCTATCTTTGAATGATTTAATTTCAAGCTAACCATTAATTCTGCCATTTTAAAAGCTGCCGTCATAGGTTCGACAACTGGAACTCCAAGTTCTTTTTTGATTATTCTTGCCACTGGTGCCATGCCGGTACATCCCAAAACAATAACCTCCGCTCCTTTTGAATCAATCAAATTTCTTGCAGCATTAATAAGGTATCGCACAGTCTTTTTAAAGTCTTTTTCGAGTTCCAATACAGGGATATCTACACCAATAGCTCCAGCTAATTTCTCTTCTATACCCATATTTCTTGCTTGAAGTTCTACCCATGGTCCAGAATTTCTAAAAGTCGAAATCACACCAAACCTGTGTCCGAGCATGAGAGCAATCATCATTGAAGCTTCTGCTGGTCCCACCACTGGAATATCGGTAAGTTCCCTTGCCGCATTTACTGCAGGATCCGCAAAGCAGTTTATTACAATTGCATTACATTCTGCCTTATATTTTTCTATCGTTTTTAATATTTCCGGTAAGGCAAAAGCTTCATCATAAAAGGTTTCAATGGAGGATGGCCCCGCTTTTATATTAACAACTTCGATTTCTATATCAGGACTTTTCAGCTCCTCCAGATAGCTCTTCACCATATTATTGAAGGAATCAGTGGTAATCGGGTTTATAACCAATATTTTTTTCATTCAATCCATCCTATTAAAACATTTTTCTATAGGAATATATTCAATATCATATCCAAAATGCCTTGGTCCAAAAACCTTTAACCCTTCACCAGTTCTCCATTCCTTGGGCGCTGGAAGTCCTATAACTGATACTCTCATGCCTATTTCGTAATTCGGATTGGTAAGTGGTTCCTTGCTGTCATCGCATATTACACATATCAGATCTGGTACAGTGACATCTATTTTTTGATTTCTCCAGGCAATTATATTTTCGTTTTTAAACCATATCTTATATTCAGAGCCAAAATAATCGTCTTCTCCTTCAATATATGTATTTCCTACAGTAAACCCATCTTTATCTTCCCATTGAAAATCTTTTACTTTACCCTTGAAAAGCATATAACCGCTACCGGCCTTGACAATTTCTTGAGCCAGGTCTTCATTCTCTTCCTTTGCCTTTCTGTAAGCTCTTCCAATTTTTAAAGCATAGGAAATAGCACCCGGTATAACTGCCTTTTTCAGCTTCTTCCCGCTGGCCAGATGATCCACAACTCCCACACTATTCTTACTCACCACCGCCATCGACCTTACTAAGGCCTCAGCTCGAAAATCATCTACAACCTCCTTCACAATTACAACATCACCGAATTCATTGGCAACTGCCATGGGATTTATAGGTAATTTGTTCATAAAAAAAGTGGAATGTTGAAGTTCGGGCACAGACCTACCTGCTGGGTCAGCATCGACTATATAATTATCCGATAAGGCAGCTACGTAAAATGCTAATGCCGTATTTGCTCCCCCCAGTTCCGTCGATATTACACCATAGAATTTTTTACCTATATATTCTTCCATCACCTTATAGGCCCTTAATACTGGTTCTTCTTTTATTTTCGGTAAATAAGCATATTTTTTTTCCTCTTCCTCTGTTAGTGGAGATATGGAACCGCACATATACGGACATACTATAAGTGCACCATCGGGTACATCTTCCAAATCTACCAGTTTAAATTCTTTCCCGGCATCAAGAGCTTTATCTATTACAGAAATACCTTCTTTCAAATCTCCTCCTCCGCCGGTACCGAGAATGGCACATCCATATAAAATGTCATATAAATCCTGTCTTGTTAATTTTTTCATATTATCTAATCCTCTACATTTTATATTAAATTTATGTCTATTAGTTTATCGAAGAAAGGTAATCATCTTTTTAACTTCTCTACAAAGTTTTTTAGCTGGGAATGAGTTACAATTCCCTTATCCATAATTTTCTCTTCATCCATCCATACGGAAGAATTAAGACAAATTCCATCACAATGTGATTTTGCATTTATCCCTTCAGATGGAGCATCTATTTCGCTAAGATAACCGAGCCCCCATTCGGTACTTCCCCAGACTCTTTCATCTTCCAGGATATTTCCGGTTAGTTTTGCTCCGGGATTAAATCCATAGCATACATGGGCAAGCCTGAACATATTCG
>CAYTKP010000060.1:0-1282 GCA_964438695.1 uncultured Atribacterota bacterium
GCTTATTTAATTATACTTAGAGGTTAATCTCTTTGTCAAGAAATATTGCTTTAAAACATAATAATTCATCAAATAAATAAAAGAGGAAAAATAATTTTAGCGTACCCCTTATTTTGACAGAATTATGGGAGCATGCTATAATTTAAAAGGTTTTCAAAGGGAAAGCAAAATTAAAAAATTTGGAGGTGGTGCACTAACATTTTTAAAAAATAAATAAAATAAAAGGAGAGAATAATATGCCGGGGAAAAAATTTATCAGAATTATTTTCATTGTTATTGGGGCAGTGATAGGCTATCAGGTTTATAACAAATTTTATTTTATTTCTGACTCATCTATTTATTATAATATTTTATTTAACTTTCTGGCAATAATTATTGGAGGAATGATTGGTTTTTTGATCTCGTCTTTATTTGAAACTAAAGTTCGGCTTTTATTTATAAAATTAATTTATCATATACAAAAAACGCCTACCCAAAACATTCTTGCTGCTATCATAGGGTTAGTTATTGGACTTATCATTGCAAATTTATTAGCCTACTCACTCTCATTTATTCCGATAATAGGTTCTTATCTTCCTATTGTATTAAGTGTAATACTGGGATTAATTGGGATTAATGTTGGACTTAATAAAAAAGGCGAGATAATTAATTTTTTTGGATATTTTAAAAATATTAATAAAATAAAAAAAAGAGAGAATAAAAGATCTAGTTCAGAAAAGATTTTGGATACGAGCGTGATAATCGATGGTCGTATTTTAGATATTTGCCAGACGGGTTTTTTGGAAGGAGATCTGATAATTCCTCGTTTTGTATTATCTGAGCTTCAACACATTGCAGATTCTTCTGATTCTTTAAAAAGAAACCGAGGGCGTAGAGGTTTAGATATACTTAATAAAATGATGAAAATTAATAAGAACAAAATAAAAATTATTGGAAAAGACTATAAGGAACTAAAGGAAGTAGATGCCAAGATAATTAAGCTTGCTAAAGACATTAATGCCAAAGTCATAACCAATGATTATAATTTAAATAAAATTGCTCAGCTTGAAGGACTTCCTGTATTAAATATCAATGATCTTTCTAATGCTCTAAAGGCAGTTATATTACCTGGTGAGGAAATAAATACTCAGATCATAAAGACAGGGAAAGAGCCAGAACAAGGAGTTGCTTACCTTGATGATGGCACAATGATAGTAATAGAAGATGGAAATAAGTATATTGGGAAAAGAGTAAATATTTTAGTTACTAGCATTTTACAAACTCCTGCAGGTAGAATGATCTT
>CAYTKP010000060.1:1382-3782 GCA_964438695.1 uncultured Atribacterota bacterium
TAACCAATACTGACGGCTAAATAGAATAATTAATATTTGAAAGGTAATAAAAATGTCACTCAATATATATAATACTTTAACTCGAAAAAAAGAAAAGTTTGTCCCCTTAAAAGAAGGAGAAGTGGGGATGTATGTCTGTGGGCCTACAGTATATAATTTTATTCACATAGGAAACGCTCGACCTTTTATAGTATTTGATGTAGTAAGAAGATATCTAAAATTTAAAGGTTACAAAGTAAAATATATCCAAAATTTTACCGATATAGATGATAAAATGATTAACAATGCCCAAAAATTAAAGGTGAGTGTCTCTGAGTTAGCCAAAAAATTTATTAAAGAATATTTTATTGATGCAGATTCTCTTAATATAAAAAGAGCCGATATTCATCCCCGAGCAACAGAACACATTAAAGAGATAATAGAGTTGGTAAAGGATTTAGAAGAGAAGGGATATGCTTACACAATAGATGGTGATGTGTTTTTCGACGTGTCTAAATTTAATAATTATGGAAAACTTTCGGGACAGGATATTGAGGAATTAAAATCGGGAGCCCGAGTAGGAATAAATAAAAGAAAAAGGAATGCGATTGATTTTGCCTTATGGAAGAAGGCGAAGAATGGAGAACCTTCTTGGGATAGTCCTTGGGGTAAAGGAAGGCCGGGTTGGCACATTGAATGTTCAGCTATGTCAATGAAATATTTAGGGAAAACCTTAGATATTCATGCCGGTGGTTCGGATTTAATATTTCCCCACCATGAAAATGAAATTGCTCAAAGTGAAGCCTCTACCAATAAACCTTTTGTAAGGTATTGGATGCATAATGGTTATCTTTGTCTAAACAATCAAAAAATGTCTAAGTCATTGGGGAATATAATGAAAGTGAGAGAGATATGCCAAAAATACAAAGGAGAAGTTGTTAGGTATTTTATTTTATCAGCTCACTATAAAAATCCTCTTAATTTTAGTGAAGAACAATTGCAACAAGCACGAAACAGTTTACAGAGATTAAATAATATAGTTTTTAATATTAAACATCGATTACATCAGGGTAAATTTAAAGGATCAAGAGATAAAGATGATGAGATAATTTCAGAAAAGAGAAAAAAAAGTGAACGTCAATTTATCGAAGCAATGGATGATGATTTTAATACCCCTATTGCTTTGAGTCAACTTTTTGGTTTTGCGAAAGAACTAAATATATATCTTAATTCTCCGGGATTGAAGAATAAGTCGATATTAGAAGAGAGCTATGAATTTTATAAGGAATTTGGCGATGAGATATTAGGTATTTTAAAAGAAGCTGAATCAGAAGGAAGTTTTGAATTAGAAATAGAAAATTTAATCAATGAGAGAGAGGAAGCTAGAAAAGCAAAAAATTGGGAAAAATCTGACCAAATTAGAAATTTATTAAGAGAGAAAGGAGTGATTTTAGAAGATACACTGGAAGGAGTAAGATGGAAGAAAATAAAATAGCGTATCACGTTTAGCTAAAAACGAAAAGCGAAAGACTATAATTTTGCACTTTTAGTTTGCGCTAATAAAGCATATGCTATACGAATTTCTAGGGAGGGTCAATTAATGACATCAAAAGAGGATGAAAAATCTTTTTTCAATTGTAGAAAATGTAATGATGAGGAACTTGTTTATCTGGCTAACCGAGGAAATTTAATAGCGGAAGAGTATTTAATTAATAAATATAAAAAATTAGTTAAAATGAAAGCTCGTTCCTATTTCTTAATTGGTGCTGATACTGAAGATATTATTCAGGAAGGAATGATTGGACTTTTTAAAGCAGTTAGAAATTTCCAATTTAAGAAAATTTCTTCTTTTAGATCGTTTGCTGAATTATGTATTACTCGTCAGATAATAACTGCAATTAAACGGGCTACTCGACAAAAACATATTCCCCTAAATTCGTATATATCTCTTAATAGACCTATTTATAACGAAGATTCAGATAGAACTTTATTGGATATTGTTGATAGTTTAAATATTAATGATCCTCAGGATTTATTTTTAAATCACGAGAAATTAAATAATCTTAAAGAAAAAATTAAGGGTGTATTATCAGAATTAGAGAGAGATGTGTTGGAATCTTATTTAGATGCTAAATCTTATAAAGAGATTGCCAATGAATTAGGAAAACAAGTGAAATCTGTTGATAATGCTCTCCAAAGAATAAAAAGGAAATTAGAATTAATTGAAAAATAATTTCCAAAAAGATTGACTCAGATAAAAAAAATATTTATAATGTATTAAGTCGCCGATGTAGCTCAGCTGGCAGAGCAGCTGATTTGTAATCAGCAGGTCATCCGTTCGAATCGGATCATCGGCTCCAAAAGAGGAATAATGGGGAGGTACCAAAGTGGTTAAATGGAGCGGACTGTAGATCCGTTGGC
>CAYTKP010000061.1:0-3713 GCA_964438695.1 uncultured Atribacterota bacterium
CCATTCACCCAATAAAGATGGTCCGGCATATCTATCATGATCTAAATCTACTGTAGTCTTCCCTAATACTTTTCCTAAAACAGGATTTAATTCTTCCTCGTATTTTCTATAAATTGCTAACATATTAGGATCATCTTTGAGTGTATCTGCTCTCTCATAAAGATTGTCTAAGAAAGGCTCTGCGCCTATAAGTTTATTATTCTCATCGAAAATAAAAGTCAATTTAGCAAATGAGCGACCTTGCTTATAAGCTTGTACCAGTGGCTTGCCATTTACCATGCCACAAACACGTTGATGAGTATGCGCAGATATTACTGCATCTACTCCATCCACATTACATAAGGCAGCAGCTTCACCACTAATATTCCCTTCTTTATCCTGGAATGAACCAAGGTGAGTTAAAGCAACAATAATGTCTGCTCCTTCCTCTTTTACTTTGGGCACCCACTCGGTGATTACTTCTACCGGATCTCTAAATTCATAATTCTCCACATTTGCTTTAAGGGTTTTGTAAGCAGTTTCTGGTGTAGCTAAACCAATAAAGCCCACCTTTATCCCTTCTCTTTCGATAATGGCAAAAGGTTCTGCCCAATCAACCGGCTGATTAGTTCTTTTGTCATAAATATTAGTACAGACAAAGGTAAATCCACCATCTTCCGCCCATTTATTAATCCGATTAGTTCCCCAATCAAATTCATGGTTACCAACCGCAGATAACTCTAACCCCATTTCTTTAAACATTGCCGAAACTGGTTCACCATATAAAAGGTTAGACATAGCACTACCTTGGTAATTATCACCAGCAGATACTATAATTGTTCCTTCTGGATTTTTTGCCTTTTCGGTCTTTATAGCATCTACCAGCTTTACTGCTCCTACGTTTTTACCGGCAGGAGCAAGAGCACCATGAAAGTCATTGATTGATAAAATTGTAATTTCCTTTTCAGCGGCTAAAACAAAAGATATAGAACCTAAAATCAACCAAAAAGCTAATAGGCCAATCAACAGTCCTTTAGTTACTTTAAGTTTCAACATATTTTTACAATACCTCCTTTAAAATATCTATTAATAGTTATTTAAACTCGACCAAATCAGCGCAATTCAATCTTATGAACCACCTCCTTTTTTTAAAAAAATATATATCACAAATTAAAAATTAAAAGATCACCCTTAATTTTTTAAAATTAGTTCATATTTTTTATTCTATATTTATATTTAATATTCCTTCTTTCTGGTATTTTTGGTAGAAAATTCTTAGAAATAAATAGTTTTATAAATCATTCTTCCCTTTACTATATTACTATAAAACTTAACTACTTCCTATTTTATAACAAGCTAATATCTCTCCAAAGTAAAAAGTATGGTAATCATTATCTGAATAAACATCTTCCTTATATTCTTTACAAAGAAAATCAGGATTCATTTTACTTTTATAAACAATTTTACATTCATAGTGAATCCCAGAAAAGTTAATAATGGGAGTGTCTACTTTTTGTCCAGGAATAGTAGTTAAATTACATTCTTGGAATTTATTAACATCTCGACCAGATTTGGTCCCGCAAAATTTCAACACTTCCTCTAAATCGTCAGCAGGAGAGCTAACTGTAAAACTGGAGGCTTTTTCAATGATATGATGAGTAAAACGACTCTCCCTGACCATCACAACCATCACCGGTTTTCTCCACATATATCCCAGAGCAGCCCAACCTATAGTCATAACATTTATCTTTTCATTATCTTGGGATTTGGCTACTAGAAGAGCCCCTTTAGTTTTTATCTGCTGTACAACTTCTTCAGCTACAGATAAATAATTTACATTTTCCATATTGATTTACTCCTTAAAGATTTAATATATTCTTATATTTTTTAATCAAACCTCTTTTAATTTCTCTACCATTTTCACAAAATCATCTATCCATTCTGCACTAAAGTTTATACCCTTGGGAGTAGGAATATATTCTTCCCCATTTTTCACTTTTACATATTGTCTTAAATCAACTCTCTCTACCCCCCGAAAGTCACCTATAGATAAAACTAATCTCTTATTATCAGTAACATCTAATTGGGCAATCTGCTTCATATTTTATTTCTCCTTTCTTCTACTTTGTCTTACGCATTATTTATTATATCTTCATACCGCATCTCGCATAAAATTTTTTTCGCCAAAATCCTCTAAATCAATTATTTCAATTATACTGTCTGAATGTATCTTTTTAATCTCTTCTATCTTCTTTTTAAAATCAGAAGAAAAAACCATTTCTACTATGCCGATATTCTTTGCATAGTTAATCACATTAGGGTGAGGGGGATGGGGAATAATAATATAACATTTTACTATTTTACTTTTTTTGATATATTCTTCCAGACTCCTCAGGCAAACTATACCTAACTTCTGGATAAAAGAAATAATCACTTTTTCCTTTTTGTCCTCTTTAGATTTACCTTTAATTAACATCTTTCGGTTTTCCTTAATCCTTTATTAACTTAAAGTATTGAGTTTTTATAAAATAGCCCTCCGGCATATAATTTAATAAGATATTAGGAGATCCTCCAGATCTGTATTCTGGTTGAATTCCTACAATCTCTATATTTTCCACATCACAAGAGGTAGTAAAATATTTCTGAATAACTTCACCCAGATAAGGACCTAAAAGATTTGCGGTTAAAAGAGCAATCACTATTGCCAAAATACTAAAATATCCAGTCTGAAGTAAAAATATTATAAATAACAATGCTGCAAGAAAATTTGCTATAGCTATACTTGTCCCACATCTTCGATGTATAGCTAGCTGACACTCTCCCTCTTTTAATAAATATAGACCTTCGTTTGCAGCCTCAATAACTAAGTCCGGGTCGTGAGCACCTGAAATTATAAAACCATTTTTCTGAGCCAAACCAGATAAAGGCAACCTTCTGCCGGCATATCTTTCTAATACATTAATAGTGGCGTGTTCCAGGGCATGATTCCTTCTAATTGCTTTATTCTTCGCAATATTTATAATCTGCTGAGGAACTGTAATTAAGGTAATCAAAGAATATATAGTAAAACCATAGGGTATAAAGATAAGGGTAATCATAAAAAAGAATATAATTGCTAATATAAATAGATAAAAAAATAAAAATATCATTATTTTTGCTCCTTCTTTAAAATTAAATAATTGACAAATTCGGCAATTCCATAATTGGACAATTTACCAACTGAATCAGTGATAGTATATCATATCATATATCAGGGGCACCATACATTTTACCCTTATCTTTACCTTAGACTCCTTGCTTCTGACTCCTTTTATTCAATCAATACTGTCTATTCTGCAATAAAAGTCTTTACCCAATTAGGTTGACTTGGTCTTTCTCTCTTTTCTCCCATTTCCTGCCATTTTTCATCAGTCAATCTATCATTCATAGGATGCTTAAATTCATAATAAGAAAAAACTGCGCCCCGACAGATTCTAATTCCTCTGGTATCATCTATTATAACATAGATATTAAATGGCGAACCAACTCCCTCCTCTAAAACCTGGCCGGTATTCACATCAGTATGCACATCTGCTACGATTTCCATCCTCTCATCAGCATCAGAGGTAATTTTCTCCAAAATTTCTGAAGGAAATTCTCTTAAAGATTCAAGTTTTCTCCCAATATCCCAAATAAGTTTATATTCCTCATTGTTTAAAGTTATATTGCTAATTTCTTTTTCAGAAATGATTTTT
>CAYTKP010000062.1:0-3580 GCA_964438695.1 uncultured Atribacterota bacterium
AAAATTATATATTCTATCAGGATTTACAGATATATTTTTTAGTTTCAATGAAGTAATTTTTTTAGAAATAAGATCTTGTACTAGTATTAACCCGCCTACATCATTATAATATATTTTATCTAATACTTTATTAATAATAATTAATAATACCCTGATTAATTCCTTTCTTTCTTAATTTCTGATTTAGTCTATATCTTTCCATAGGTTTATTTTTCATTCTAGATTGAGCCCACATATTAGCTAATAATTCACCATGTGAATTAATAATTGTCTTGTCAACATTGTATTTTATAATTTATTACCTATATAGACCACTCTTTGGGTAGTGTTCTTTTTATTATATTCGATATAAGTTATTTTTTTATTTTTTAGCAGTATCTTTGTTTGTTTTTCTATTAAGGTTAACAGTAGAAAGTATTTTATTTTCTATTTCTTCTGCAATTTCTGGGTGTTCTCGTAAATATGTTTTGCAATTTTCACGACCTTGTCCAAATCTTATATCATTATAGGATATCCATACTCCCGATTTTTGTAATATATCGTATTTTAACCCAAGATCTAGAATATTTCCTTCTTTTGATATCCCTGTGCCAAAAATTATATCAAAGTTTGCTTCTTTAAAAGGTGGGGCTAATTTATTTTTTACTACCTTTACTTTTACATTTATTCCAATATCATTATCATCTTTTTTAATCGATGCTTTTCTTCTAATATCCATTCTAATTGTTGAATAAAATTTAAGAGCTCTACCACCAGGAGTTGTTTCGGGGTTACCAAAAAAAATACCAATTTTTTCTCTAATTTGGTTTATAAATATAGTAGTAGTTCTTGATTTGCTTATAATAGCAGTAAGTTTTCTAAGAGCTTGAGACATTAACCTTGCTTGTAACCCCATATAAGAATCTCCCATATCACCTTCAATTTCTGCTTTAGGAACAAGGGCTGCGACAGAATCTATTACTATGACATCAACAGCATTGCTTCTTACTAGGGATTCAGCAATTTCTAAAGCTTGTTCACCTGTATCAGGTTGAGAAATAATTAATTCGTCAATATTTATGCCAATATTTTTAGCATAGTTTGGATCTAAAGCATGTTCAGCATCAATAAATGCAGCAATTCCATTGTCTTTTTGCGCCTCAGCTATAATATGTAAAGCAAGTGTTGTTTTCCCTGATGATTCAGGTCCAAATATTTCTATTACTCTTCCACGAGGTACACCTCCTATCCCAAGAGCAATATCTAGTCCTAATGAACCTGTAGGTATGCAATTGCTATCTAATACTATAGGCTTATCTCCTAGCTTCATTATCGAACCTTTTCCAAATCTTTGTTCGATATTTTGCATAGCTATTTTTAATGCTTTTTCCTTTTCTGGATTATTTTGTTTATCTTTTTCAGCCATCTTTCTACTCCTTTAAAATATTATTATTTTAATAATAGATACTTATGAAAAACGCGATATACGGGCCCCTTCGAGGTTAATTCACTTTTCATAAGTTCTACACTTTCTACTTTTTGAGATAAACGTTCTATACTTATTTGTTTTAAATTATTAATTAAACTGTTTTTGTCTTTTATATATTTTATTCTTCCAATGGTAATATGACTAGAAAATCTTTTATTTTCTTTAGGAAAACCATTTTTATACAACCTTTCTTCGATTGAGTTATAAAGTTCTGTTAATTTATGTGAGCTTTCTTTAATCCCTACCCATATTATTCGAGGCATTTTATAGGAAGGAAATATTCCTATGTCTGACGATAATTTTATAGAAAAAGAAGGGTATTGATTAGTTATTTTTTTTAGTTCCAGATCTATTAATTCTAAGTGTTGTGGTAAAATATATCCTAAAAATTTTAAAGTAATATGTAAATTATTTTCTTCAACCCACTTTATTTTAGAATTATCAGTCTTTAAGTTATTTTTAAGAGAAGATAAATATTCTTTTATTTTTGAATCTAAATTGATTGCGATAAAAGTCCTTACCTTTTCCAAATTGGTATATCTAGCCCCTTATAATAGATTAATGCGCTTGCTGTAGTCGTTCACAATGACAAAAAAATATAAATATATTTAAATTATGGTTTTTCGCTTTTAAATATTCTACTTCATTTATTTCCATTTACTGTATCTGTACACTAAAGCTACCATTTAAAATCAAAAATATTATTTTATCTACCTATTTGAATACTCTCTCAATTGCAATTTGTATTTTTGTCTAATATTATTTAAAAATTCTATATATTCTTCTGTTTTATAATTAAGATAAGTATATTCACCTGGCATAAATGATTTATTAATAAATCTGAGAGTAATCTCAGCGTATATTCCATTATTGAGATAAATCCTTGATGGTCCATTTTTAGTACTTGCTAGAATAAATTTGTCCAAAGAAATATAACCTGGATCAAGATTTATATTTCTTTTAGAAGAAGACATATCTTTTCTAATATCCTTCTTTTTAATAAGATTAATTTCTATATCATTAGTTATTTTTTTTATTTCTGGAAGTTTTTCTCTTTTAATTAGAGATCCGAAAGAAAACAATTTTTGAATTAAACCTTTGCCCAATTCCTTTTCATAATAATTAGTAAAATTGAATGACTGAATGTTACTTTCGAGGTCTATCGAACCAAATCTTTTTATCAATATATCCTTACAATAACTAAAAAGATTCTCATCTGCACTAATCATGCTTATTATAAGTTTAACTGGATTTGGAAAACATATCTTTCCCATGATCTCAATTTATATTCCTTAATAATATTTCAAATTAATTTACATAGGTATAAAATTGTATTTTAAAATGTTATCTTTAATAATTCCTTTATTTATTTCTATCTTTTCCTCATTATAATATGCTTCGATTTGTGCTGGATATTTGGTAATAAGATTTAAAGATTGTTCGCTTTGCCAAAAAATTTCTTCTCCTGTAAATAATATTTTTTCAAATACTATTTCATTGTTATGAAAAATTTTTACCCAGGCATTATCATTGGCAATTATTCTTAATGTAGGTACTTTCTTAACTGAATTGTCCTCTGTTGATAAAGTTCCTTGAATTGATTCTTCTTCAATCGAAGTTTCATTAATTTCCTCGCTTAAAGTAGCTGTTTCATTTATATTTTCCGTAATGCTTAAATTAGTTTTCGACTCTATTTCTGGAGAAGGAACGGGGATATTTTGAGCTTTTTTAAAAGAATGATTTATCCACAATAATCCTGTAAAAATTATTAAAATAAAACTAATCAGATAGACATATTTATAGGGGGAAACAACTCTCTTTTTATCAAATAGAATAGATTTATCTTTCTTTTTTATAAAAACATTTTCTTCTTTAACGTCTTGCAAAATACTTTTTTCTTTTTCTACATTCTTATAAGTTTGAATGATGTTATCTATATCTTCTTCCTCTATACCTAAGTATTTGCTGTAATTTCTTAAATATCCCACAATGTAAGCTTTCCCTGGGATTATACTAAGATTCCCATCTTCCAGAGCTTGCAAATATTTCTTACGTATTTTTAAATCTTTCTCTACTTCAATTAAAGAAATTCCCTTTGCTTCTCTTCTTTCT
>CAYTKP010000063.1:0-3246 GCA_964438695.1 uncultured Atribacterota bacterium
TCACCACCATTTTAATCTATGAAGTCCCAGTTTAATGGTGTTCCTCTTTTGATATCTTTTCTAGTTTTACGTCCAAGAACCTTTTTTAGATATTTTGGGCTTAATCCCATTCCTGGTCTAATAGACTTAACATTTTCTTCTGTAAAAATATCTCCTGCTCTTATATCCTTTACGACAAATAAAGATCTACTGAATTCTCGTCCCTTTTTCATTTTTTCAGTCAGTTCATAACTAATTTGTCCGAGTGCTTTTTCTATATTTCTAACAGCTTTAACCATTTCAGCAAACTCGTCAGGTTCTAGTGAAAACTTTGCATCAGGCCCGCCTAATGATCTATCTAAAGTAAAATGCTTTTCTACCACTTTGGCACCAAGTGCCACAGCACCAATAGGAACGGCAATTCCTTCGGTGTGATCGGAAAGTCCCGATACTACCCTGAATGTTTCAGCTAGATTTGGTATGGTCCTTAAATTGGCTTCCTCTATTGGTGCAGGATAAGAACTTGTGCATTTTAACAAAACTATTTGATTATTTCCTTGGTTTCTTATTGTGCTTACAGCAAGCTCTATATCGCTTAATGTGGCTATACCAGTTGAAAGAATTATAGGTTTTCTTTTTGAAGCAATGTATTCAATTAAAGGTATATCCGTTATTTCAAACGAGGCCACTTTGTATATTGGCACGTTCAAATCTTCCAAAAAATCAACCGCTGTTTTATCGAAAGGTGTTGAAAAAAACACAAGTCCTTCATCTTCAGCAATTTTCTTCAGTTTTGGATGCCATTCCCATGGGGTGTAGGCTTCTTCATACAACTGATATAAGCTCTTGCCAGCCCATATTGTACCCTCTAAGGTAAAATACTGATTGTTGCAATCAATAGTCATGGTATCCGGAGTGTATGTCTGAAGCTTTATTGCATCAGCTCCGGCTTCCTTAGCTTTCTTGATTATCTCAACAGCGTATTCGAATCTTTGCAGATGGTTACATGACATTTCAGCTACTATGAAGACAGGGTGACCATCTCCGATATACTTGTTACCTATTTTGAATTCCACACTCTTTTCACCTGCCTAAATAATTTTTTGGATAGAACAAATGACGTATTCTTGTTGCTCGTCTGTCATCTTGGGATACACTGGTATTGATAGCTCACGTTTGTAATAGTACTCCGCATGTGGACAATCCCCCGGTTTGAAACCAAATTTCTTACGATAATATGGCTGCAGATGAACGGGAATATAATGAACTTGAGTGTAGATACCTTTTTCCCGAAGTTTCAGGTAAACATCCTTCCGATTTACATCATTCAAAAGGATTGGATAAAGATGATAGGCATGTCGATCAGGTTCTAAAACGCTTGGGGCTGGTACTATTTGTGGCATGTTTTCGAAAGCTATATCATATCTCCTGGCAATTTCATTTCTTCTTTCAAGAAAATATTCGATCTTCTTCAATTGTGAAATACCCAGAGCACACTGAAAATCTGTAAGTCTGTAGTTATATCCAAGGTAGTGTTGCTCATAATACCAGGGACCTTCATCTTTAGTGAGTTTATCCGGATCTTTTGTAATACCATGGGTTCGAAACATTTTCAATCTTTCGTAGAATTCTTCTTTGTTGGTAACAACCATGCCACCTTCTCCTGTGGTTATGTGTTTCACAGGATGAAACGAAAACACTGTCATGTCCGCCTCTTGACCCACCTTTTTGCCGTTTCTCACTGCTCCTAATGCATGTGACGCGTCTTCTATTATGGTAAAGTTATGTCTTTCTCTTAGCTCAAAAAAAGGTTCAAGATCAACAGGATAACCGGCAAAAGATACAGGAACTACCAATTTTGTCCTCGGTGTGAGCTTTTTCTCTACTTCTTGGGGATCAAGACAATAAGTTTTCATATCTATGTCTGCAAAAGTCACTTGTGCTCTCAAATAGAGCGCTGCGTTGGCGGTGGCAACAAAGGTTATAGGTGAAGTTATAATCTCGTCTCCTTCTGTAATACCCGCGGCAAAATAAGCTGCGTGAAGAGCAGAGGTGCCCGAATTAAATGCAACGGCATATCGAACTCCCACATAATCTGCTATCGCTCTTTCAAACTCTTCCACTTTTGGACCCTGCGTTATCCAGTCACCTCTCAATACCTCAACTACAGCGGATATATCCTCCTCATCTATCCACTGTCTGCCATAAGGAATCGCTTCCATCAAGATCCTCTCCTCAAGAAAGGCTTAACCATTTTTCTAAGTTCTTCTTTTGTGAGCCACCAATCATTTTCGTTGCTCTTATAACTGAAATGTCTTCCAAGCCTTTCACTTTCTCTGTATTTATCATAGATACTTGATCTTGGCGCAAATTGAGGTAATATTACGTATATATCCATACTGTTTTTCCTCATTCTCACAACATCTGCACCTTCATCTTCCGATATAAGTGTCTCGTGTATCTTTTCTCCAGGTCTTATCCCTATAAACTTAAACACACAATCTGGCACCATGGCTTTAGCAAGATCGACGATCTTCATACTTGGTATCTTTGGAACGAAAATCTCTCCTCCCAGTGCCTCTTCTAAAGCAGCGATAACTAACTGAACGCCTTGCTCTATTCTTATCCAAAATCGAGTCATATCTTCGTGTGTTATCGGTAGTTCTTTTACACCTCGCTTTGCAAGATCGGCAAAAAATGGGATAACACTTCCCCTACTTCCCACTACATTTCCGTATCTCACCACCGAGAAAGCAGTATCTCTAGCACCAACATAAGCATTTCCAGCTACCATTATTTTTTCCATGACAAGCTTAGTAGCTCCATACAGATTTATCGGATTTACAGCTTTATCAGTGGAGATGGCCACGACTTTTTTCACTCTCATATCAATAGCGGCATTTACAATGTTTTCAGCCCCAACAATATTCGTCTTAACGGCTTCAAATGGATTGTACTCCGCTGCTGGTACTTGTTTTAGAGCAGCGGCGTGAACAACATAGTCCACACCTTCGAACGCTCGATACAGTCTTGCCTGATCACGAATATCACCAATGAAGTACCTTATAGGGTAGCTGTTGGGAGAAAATACCTTGGCCATTTCGTACTGCTTGAATTCGTCTCGACTGAATATTATCACCTTTTTTGGCTTGTAGTGCTCAAACACGTACTTTGTAAAAGCTTTCCCAAATGTTCCTGTGCCTCCTGTTACCAAAACCACTTTTCCATTAAGCATCAGAATTCCTCCCATAAATATTGTACCTCTCG
>CAYTKP010000064.1:0-3243 GCA_964438695.1 uncultured Atribacterota bacterium
ATAAGGAGAGTAGATAAAATTGTGGGACCCGGGAATATCTATGTAACTTTGGCTAAAAAGAATGTCTTTGGAGATGTAGATATAGATATGCTGGCAGGGCCCAGTGAAATCCTTATCTGGGCTGATAATCAAGCTAATCCTCAATATTTAGCCTGCGATTTACTTTCTCAAGCGGAGCACGATATAGAAGCCTCAGCAATTTTAATAACTACATCTTCTTCTTTGGTTGATAAAGTGAGAAAGGAGATTGAGCGCGAGTTGAAGAATTTAGATAGAAAAGAAATTATCCAAAGAGCTTTAGAAAAAAAGGGGAAGCTGATTATTGCCGAAGATAAAGGACTAATTTTAGAGTTTATAAATTGTTTCGCTCCTGAACACTTAGAATTACAGGTGGAAAATCCCTGGCAGATATTAGGAGCGGTAAGAAATGCGGGAGCAATATTTATAGGGGAATATGCACCTGAGCCTTTGGGGGATTATTGGGCAGGGCCCAATCATATCCTTCCTACTTCCGGCGGAGCAAGATGTTTTTCGCCCTTATCGGTAACGGATTTTACCAAAAAGAGCAGTATAATTTTCTACGATAAAAAGAATTTAAGAAAGGATGGGCAGAAAATAGTTAGTTTAGCCAGATTGGAAGGGCTGGAGGCCCATGCCCGTTCGATAGAGATAAGATATTCAGATGAATAGTTAAATTGAATATTGTGTGATGTGTTGTGGAAGTAATAATAAAGAAGATAGATTTTTATTTCCACGGGAATGACAGAGGGGGGTATAAAGACAGATTTAATAAATTAGGAAGTGGTGAGTTGAATTGTTACGAATTCCAAAAAAATTAAAATCAGATTATCTATTCCAAAAAAATATTATTTTAAATAAAAAGATTCAGGATAGAATTTCTCAAGTAGATACATTGGTTTTTGATGTCGATGGTGTCTTAATTGATGTGTGTAATTCTTATAGGGAAGCTGTGTGCCGAACAGTTCAATTTTATTTTAAAGAGATGTTACATTTTCAGGGTTCCCAAAATCTAATTAATCCGGAAGAGGTTGAATATTTTAAAATGGCCGGGGGCTTTAATAATGATTGGGATTTAACTTCCGCTATAGTTTTGTTTTATTTGATGAAGGCCAGAAAAAATAATTTAAGGGACCTAGATATGCTTAGATCTAAAGAGCCAGATATAAAAGAATTGACTAGTAAAATATTACCTCCGGGAGGAGGTTTGGGTAAAGTTGTAAATTTAGTGGAGAAAAATTGGGACATAAAGGATAAAATATTTAATCAGTGGGATAAGGAATTAATTACTAAGATATTTAAAGAGATCTATGCGGGAGAAGAATATTGCTGGGATATTTACGGATTTAATCCCTCATTGATTAAAGCAGAAGGTTTAATAAAAAAAGAAAAAATCATTATAAATAAAAAGAAGAAAGATTTTTTACAAAGTTTTTCTATCGGTATCTTGACCGGGAGAACTAAGAGAGAAGCTCAAATAGCTCTGCAAAGATTAGGTTGGGAGGATATAATATCTGAGGGGAAGATGGTTACTGCTGATGATGGTATAGAAAAGCCCCATCCTCAAGGATTAGTAAGATTAGCTTATAACTTAAAGACTGAGTTGGGGATCTATATAGGTGATGTTTGGGATGATATAATTACCGCGAAAAATTTTAATAAAGAAGAAAAAGAAATAAAATTTTTATCGGCAATAGTTCTAACGGACGGATTTAATTTACAAAATAGAAAGGTAGAACATTACCTAAATGAAGAGGTGGATTTATTAGCTCAGGATGTTAATTGCCTCTTAGATTGGTTAGAAAGGGTAAAAAATAGTAGACCATAAAGGAAGGAAGGGCGGTGTTGATAATTTTGAAAGAGAGAAAAGGTGAATACAAAAGAAAGACTTTGGAGACTGAGGTAGAAGTGAAGATAAATTTAGATGGCAAAGGGATAAGTAATTTACAGACAGAAATTTATTTTTTAAATCATATGCTTACCCTATTTGCCCGGCATGGGTTTTTTGACCTGGAGATAAAAGCCAAAGGGGATCTTGAAGTAGATTATCATCATACCATAGAAGATATAGGAATATGCCTGGGTGAGGCCATCAAGAAGGCCCTACAAGATAAAAAAGGAATAAAGAGATATGGATTTACCATTTTGCCTATGGATGAATCTTTAGTACAAGTGGCCTTAGATTTAAGTGGAAGAGGGCAATTAATCTACAGAGTACAATTTAAACAGGAAAGAGTAGGTTCTTTTGAAGTTAGTCTGGTGGAGGAATTTTTTAGAGCCTTATCTTATCATAGCGGGATGACTCTACATATAAATTTACTTTATGGCAAAAGTTCCCATCACATTATTGAGGCCATATTTAAAGCCTTCGCCCGGTCTTTAGATGAGGCAACCAGGGAAGATAATCGTTTAAATAATATTCCTTCCAGTAAAGGGGTTATGGATTAATAAGTTTGAAGGAGCAAAGAAGATGATTGTGATAATAGATTATGGAATGGGAAATTTGAAGAGTGTGAAAAATGCCTTTACTAAAGTCGGATATAAAACAGTGATAACTAATGATTTGAACCAGATTAAAAAAGCCAATGCTTTAGTGCTCCCCGGGGTAGGAGCTTTTAGGGATGCAATTAAATTTCTAAGAATCAAGAAAGTTGATAAGGAATTAATTAAAGCCATAGAGGAAGGCAAACCCTTCTTGGGTATTTGTCTAGGGATGCAATTATTATTTAGCTTTAGTGGAGAAGGCGGGTTTTTTGACGGACTAGATATTATTTCCGGCAAAGTCAAGAGATTCCCTGATTCTGTAAAATGTCCTCACCTGGGGTGGAACAAAATAAAATTTACCTCCAATTCTAACCATAATAAAAATCCCATCTTCCGGGATATTCCAGATGAATCTTATTTTTATTTTGTTCATTCTTATTATTGTGAACCAAATTATCGAGCGACAGTAAGTTCTATAACTGATTATGGTCTAGAATTTTCCTCTTCTATTTGGAAAGGGAATTTATTTGGAGTACAATTTCATCCTGAAAAGAGTAGTACTTTGGGGTTAAAAATTTTAAAAAATTTTGGAGAGTTAGAATAAATGTTAATTATACCTGCTGTAGATGTTAAAGAGGGTAAATGTGTTCGCCTTACAGAGGGTAATTTTGAAGATACGGAGATATTTTCTGATGACCCGGTAGCAGTGGCTATAAAGTGGGCTGATAAAGGGGCGAAGAT
>CAYTKP010000065.1:0-3141 GCA_964438695.1 uncultured Atribacterota bacterium
TTTTTTTATCTAAACTCTAATCTCTAACATCTAATTTCGGTCTTTTAATATCTAGCCTCTGCTTTCGTGATTCTTGTTCTCGCTCTTCTTCTTGATCGATGTTATCAATTTATGCAACATTTTCAAAATAATTTCGCATTGATCATAAATCTCCGTCTTTTCTTCGATATTAATATAGTTCAGGCGATGTGCAATCTCTAACTGTGTCATAAGCTCCATCAAAGATCCTCGAGCTAAATAAAGGAATTGGATATACTCTTTTGAATGAGCTCTACCATTACCTTCAGCAATATTGGACGGTATTGATATAGCCGCTCTTCTCATCTGGGAACTAAGTCCATATAACTCATGCTGTGGAAAATTCCGTGTTTTTCTGTAAATATCTTCAACAAGCGTCATGCTCAGTTCCCATATTTTCATGTCTTTAAATGCCATTTTGTGCTCCTTTTTCTAGAGATTAGAGCTTAGAGATTAGATGTTAGAGTATTGCTTTTTGGTGTTCAGGTTTAAAACCTAATCTCTAGTCTCCAACATCTAAACTCGAATTTCAAATGGTCTCTAACTCACCATGGTTTAAAAATAATCCCTCTATCCTGCAATTGTGATTTAATCATGTTCATGGCTTCTTCTATTTTTGCGTAGTCGCTGATGTGTATGTCATATGAGATGTCTGTAGTTATGTCTTCGCCGACCCATACTGTCAGGATCTTTTCAGGATCTATCACGGTTTTTATGATTTCCAGGTCGTCTTGGTCGAGTTCTATCGCTGTGACAATTAAAATCATACCTGATTCGAGCATGATATAGGCTACCTCGGCGGTTCTTCTGAGGTGTTCCGCCCGATACTTCATTTTATCTTTAGGATCAATATCAGCGTCCACTCCGTATATTATGCTGCCAATTCCCAGATAATACACGAATTTTCCATCATCGAAGAGTTTCTTCTCAAGGGCTCTGGCGATGTCTTTTCGCCTCATGCCTTCTTTACCTGTTATGAGGACCAAAGAAGATTTCTGATTGTATTTTTCTGCCCTTTCTTCAGGAGAGATTTTGCTCTTTATCCATTTCATGTTTCTGAGAAGGACCATGTCTCTGATTTTGCTTCTTTCGTCCCTTAAGGCTTCATGAATTATTCCTCCGCCTGCGATCTGGTAATTGTCTACAATAACAAAACGACTGGTTTGATTTATCTCATGAGCGAGGTCGAAAGCTATGGGTTTATCTGTTTTTAAGATACATTCAGCCACATCGTAGCGTTCTATTTTGTCTTTTTGAACACGTTCTAACGTAGAAGCGTCAAGAACCAATTTGACTTCTTCCAGTTTGACACCAACCTTTGCCGTTCCAAGTTTTAGAGAGTACTCTTTGCCTCGAACCATGGGTTCTCGGCCGAGCCAGAAAAGACTCACCATGATCCGTGTTGCTATATTAGGTGTTTTTTCATTCACCAGGCATGCTATTTCTCCACGTTTTACATATACCTGTTCTTCCATCGTAAATCCCGTTGCATATCCAGCCGTGGCTTCTTTTGAAGGTTTGCTGTTGAAAGCTTCTATTGTTTTTACCCTGCTTCTTTTTCCGGAGGGATAAAATACGATCTTATCACCAACGCGGAGCTTACCGGTGATTATCGTTCCGGCTACTATTCTTCTGTTATCCCCGCTTTTTGTAAATTTATACACATCCTGCACGGGCATTCTGAAGGGTTTGTCTTCGGGCAATTTTTCGTTTTCGAAGCTGTCGAGCATTTCGAGAACGGTTTTCCCACTGTACCACGGCATCTTTTTGGAAAGAAAGGCAACATTATCTCCTTGCATTCCACTCACAGGAATAAAAGCCTGGGGCTTGAGGTTTATCTGTGAGAGGAATTCACTGTATTCTGCAACGATTGAATCAAAGACATCTTTTCTATAATCCACCAAATCCATCTTGTTGATGAGAACCGCTATTTGTTTTATACCGAGCATGGCAAGCATGTAACCGTGACGTCTGGAATTTTCCTGTACTCCTTCACCGGCATCGATTACCAATAAAGCTGCTTTCGCTCTCGCTGCCCCGGTTACCATATTCTTCAGGAACTCTTTGTGACCCGGAGCGTCGAGAATTATGTAGTTTCGCTTCTGTGATTTGAAGAAGCATCTTGCGGAATCTATGGTAATTCCCTGCGATTGTTCGTCTTTAAGGGCATCCAGCAAAAAGGCGTATTCAAAGGGCTTGGAGTTTCTTCTGCATGTTTCTTTTACCTGCTCAAGTTTCCCTTCAGGAAGGGAATTGGTATCTGCAAGAAGTCTTCCAATTATAGTACTTTTTCCGTGATCCACATGACCGACAAAAACGACATTCATATCTTCAGTGTTATTGAATCCCATCGCACTCACTCCTTTATCACATGTAACCGTTGCGGCGTAGTTCTTCGAGCCCGCCACCGTCTTCTTTGTCCTGGGCTCTCCCGGATCTTTCAGCAATGTTTTTCAGTTTCCCTGTTTTTAGTTCCTCCACGACTTCATCCACGTTTTTAGCAGTGGAATCAATCGGGAAGGTGCAGGGGTAGCAACCAAGGGAACGATATCTTTTTCCATCTCCCTGGTCATAGTAAAGGGAAACGGTGGGTATCTTTTCTCGACTGATGTATTCCCAGATATCCAGCTCTGTCCAATCCAGAAGGGGATGAACACGGATGTGGGTTCCGGGAGCGAAATCTGTATTGAATTGATTCCAGAATTCTGGTGGCTGATCTTCAATTAACCAGTAGTTACTTTTATCGCGTGGAGAGAAATAGCGCTCTTTCGAACGGCTTCCCTCTTCGTCTGCACGAACGCCAACAATCACACCGGTGAAGGGTTCGGTGTTTTTATCTATCTCGTATTTTCCGGTGTCATGATTGAGTCTCCAGCGTGGCCAGGAACCGTCAAGAGTGTGTTTGAGTGCTTCGGTTTTCAGTAGTCTGCAGCACTCAATTCTTGTGGTGTTTCCATCTGGGAATGTCTGTTTGTTTTTTAGGGCTTTAACGTTTTGCCCATATATCATATCTAAATTCCATTCCATGGCGAGGCTGTCGCGATATTCTATCATTTCAGGTATCTTGAACGAGGTATCTATATGAACCAAAGGGAACGGAACATGTCCGAAGAAAGCTTTGCG
>CAYTKP010000066.1:0-3067 GCA_964438695.1 uncultured Atribacterota bacterium
TATTTTTTAGGGTACATATTACACATTACTTATGACCGTATTTCTTTACTAAATACTAAATACTAACGACTAACGACTAATTAAAATGGAGGAAAATATGAAAGAAAATATTTTGGTAATCAATCCCGGTTCAACTTCTACTAAAGTTGCTTTATTTAATCTGGAGGGAAAAGAAGTTTTTAAAGAGAACATATCTCATGCTACCGAAGAACTTTCTCAATTCAAATCTCTTTTAGAGCAAGGTCCGGTTAGAAAAGAGATAATTTTGGATACCTTAAAAAAAAGAAAGATAGATATTGGTTCAATAAAAGCGGTTATAGGCCGAGGTGGAATATTGAAACCTTTAGCCGCTGGAACTTACCGGGTAAACGATAAGCTTATAGAAGATTTAAAAAATTCTCCCAGAGAACATGCCTCTAATTTAGGAGGGATTATTGCCCATGAAATAGCTGAAGAAATTAATGTTCCTGCCTATATTGCTGACCCAGTATCGGTTGATGAATTTAGCGATATTGCCCGAATATCTGGTCTAAAAGGGATCAAAAGAGAGTCTTTACTTCATACATTAAATATTCGAGCTAATGCTTTCCGTTATGTCAAAGAACGGGGGAAGAAGCTTGAGGAATTGAATCTTATTGTTGCTCATCTGGGAGGCGGAATATCTATAGCCCCTTTAGAGAAGGGGAGAATTGTAGATGTAAATAATGCCAATGATGGAGGACCTTTTTCGCCCGAGCGGACTGGCAGTCTTCCTAATAAGGCTTTCATTCATTTGTGTTATTCTGGTAAATATTCGGAAAAAGAACTAATTAAGTTTATTACTCATCAGGGCGGACTCGTCTCTCATTTAGGGACCAATGATTTAAGAAAAGTTATGAAGATGATAGAACAGGGGGATAGTAATGCCCAACTAATTTTTGAGGCGATGTGTTATCAAATTGCCAAAGAAATTGGGGCAATGGCTACAGTATTAAAAGGAAAAATTGACGCAATTATTCTTACTGGTGGAATGGCCCATAATGAGGTTTTAGTAGATAAGCTAAAAGAGCGGGTAGGTTGGATAGCCACAGTTGTAGTTTACCCGGGAGAAGAGGAGATGAAGTCATTAGCTCAGGCAGTTATAAGAGTATTAAACGGGGTAGAGAAAGCAAAAAACTATTCTTGAGAATAGACTTTTATTTTAAAATATAATTTTTGTACAGGAGGTCTAAAGTGATAAAAAGCTTTAAAGAATTATTCGATAATTTGAAAAACAAAGGAAGAAGAAAAATCATAGTCGCCGGGGGAGAAGATATTGAATCCTTAAAAGCCTTAAAAGATTGTTACGATTATGGATTTGGAGAAGGAATTTTAGTGGGGGATAGAGCAGAAATTGAAAAATGCATCTCTTCTTTGGGGGAAGATAATTATATAAAAGAGATTATAGAAGCAAAAGATGATGCAGAGAAGGCTCGAAAGGCAGTGGAAAAGGTAAAAGAAGGAGGAACGCTCCTCAAAGGAAAGATAAAGACCGCTACTCTTTTAAAAGCCGTGTTAAATAAAGAATGGGGTTTAAGAACTAATAAAATAATAAGTGATGTATTTGTATTTGAAGACAGAAGAGAAAAAGAGCCTAAATTAGTATTGATGAGTGATGGCGGAGTAAATATTAGACCAGATGTGAATACTTTAATTGCTATTATAAATAATGCTGTTGAAGTTGCCCATAAATTAGCTATCGAAATTCCCAAAGTAGCCCTCTTAGCAGCAGTAGAAACTATAAATCCGGATATGGAAGAGACTATTAAAGCTGGAGTGATTTCTAAAATGAATCAGAGAAAGCAAATTACTGGCTGTATTATCGATGGACCGCTGGCTTTGGATAATGCTGTTTCAGAATTTGCTGCTCAGAAAAAAGGAATCACCTCACCGGTAGCAGGCAGGGCTGATATTCTAATTCTTCCCGATATTGCTGCTGGCAATATCTTTGGCAAGGCACTTACTTACTATGCTAATTACCAGGTAGGGCACACCTTAGTGGGGACAAAGGTCCCGGTAGTAATACCCTCCCGAGCAGATAAGAGTGAGGTAAAATTTAACTGTATCGCCCTTTCTATATTATGTAGTAAATAAGGAAGGATCTTGTATATTTTAAGTCCTTATTTGCAGTGATATGATATATGGTGTAACTCAGAATTGTAACTGCAAACCCTTATAATATAAGGTTTTTAAAGGAATATTGCGAAATAATACGTATAAGAGAAAATTTTTACTTGAGCTATACTTTATCCCTCGAAAAT
This sequence comes from uncultured Atribacterota bacterium, assembly GCA_964438695.1. Lineage (GTDB taxonomy): Bacteria > Atribacterota > Phoenicimicrobiia > Phoenicimicrobiales > Phoenicimicrobiaceae > Phoenicimicrobium. The sequence continues at coordinate 2,280 of CAYTKP010000066.1, forward strand.
TACACTTCTATGACCAAATTTTTAGCCCTTCCAGAACCTGAAAGTGGCTATTTATAAAGGTTTTGGAATTTTAAGAAGATAAAAATACTCCAAAAATAGGGTATAAAATGGTCTATTTTTTGAAAAATTTAAGCCCCAAAAAAAACGCTCTCCGTGTGCCTTAAGTAAGAGTATACCTGGCGAGGTAGATTTCTATTAATAAAAATTGGTGAAAACCTTATAAATAAAGGGGTATATGTTATTGTAAGAGATGAAGCAAACCTGTCCTAGCAGAGTGGAGGAGGCTCACAGGGAAGCAATTTTCTTTTTTCCAACCTTTCTTTTTTAATTATTAGTATGAAATTAATAACCAATAACTTGACCTATACGTACAGGTATGATATTATTATGTCAGATTTTTTCTTAGTTTAAAATTGGTTATTAATATAAGTATAAAAAAATAAAATACAGTAAGGAGGAGTATAAAATGAAGAAAATTAAAATTGCAATTGCAGGAGTGGGAAACTGTAGTAGTTCTTTAATCCAGGGCATAAACTATTATAAAGATAAGGATAGCCGAGAAGCTATCGGTTTAATGCACTGGGACATTGGGGGGTATAAACCCTATGATATTGAGGTAGTAGCTGCCTTTGATATTGATAAAAGAAAAGTGGGGAAAGATGTTTCCGAAGCAATATTTTCACTTCCCAACTGTACTAAAGTATTTTGTGAGAATATCCCTATGACAGGGGTCAAAGTGCAAATGGGAAGGATTTTAGATGGTTTTGCTGACCATATGAAAGATTATC
>CAYTKP010000067.1:0-3065 GCA_964438695.1 uncultured Atribacterota bacterium
ACAAACATTATTAGTATCATAAATCTGATATTATTGTCACCCTCTGGCAATTTTTAGAATGTTGATAAGGCCTGTTCGTTTCAGGATCGATCTTTCGAGAAACTTAGTAATTTATATTTTCTGCTTTCAGAGTGGTACGAGACTGCAGTCTTCATACAACTTCAATTATTGAATATAACCTGGACATAGGCTTGAGTATTTCTTGACTTAATTTTAAACATTAACATATAATTAATAAAAGATAAAACATATAAAAACTATGAATAAACGTGAAGGTTAGTTAATAGATGGATAATGTAAAGAAAAAAATGGCTATTGGTGTTGATTTAGGTGGAACAAATATTGTTTGTGCGATAGTAAATTATGATGGAAATATTGTAAGTAGTCTAAAGATTCCGACTTTGGCTAATAGAGGGAAAGAAGCTACTATTAAAAGAATAATGGAGGCTATAAGTAAAAATATCGCTCAGTCTACCATTGACCCTGGTGATGTGATGGGGATAGGAATTGGAGCTCCTGGTCCCCTCGATGTCAAAAAAGGAATTATTAATTTTGCTCCTAATCTTCCCGGATGGAGAGATGTTCCTTTAAAAAAAATATTGGAAGATGAATTTAATATTAAGGTTATTTTAGAAAATGATGCTAATGCAGCTGCCTGGGGGGAAAGATGTTTGGGAGCAGGTCAAGGTGTAGACAATTTAGTGTGTTTTACCCTGGGGACAGGAATTGGTGGCGGCATAATTATTGATGGTAAAATATATCATGGCATCACTTATGGTGCTGCAGAATTGGGGCATATAACCGTGAACAAAGATGGACCTCAGTGTAATTGTGGAAACTATGGTTGTTTGGAAGCCTATTCTTCTGCAACTGGAATTAAAAATAGAATTAGAGATAGGTTTGAAGAAGGAGTAAGAAGCCAATTTTTAAATATAGATAATATTGAGTCCATCGAATCAATTAGTTTAAGATCGATTTTTGAATCTGCCCGCCAGGGCGATAAATTAACCTCAACTATAGTTGAAGAAGCTATTTCCTATTTAGGAATAGCTATAGCCAATATTACTAATATATTAAATCCTGAAATGGTGATATTGGTAGGTGGAATAACTAATGAAGGAGATAAACTTCTTGTCCCTATTAGAGAAGAAGTAAAAAAGAGGGCATTTTATACTAATTATAAATTTCTTAAAATTGTTATTGGAAAATTGGGTGATAATGCTGGTGTTCTAGGGGCAGCAGCTCTCGTTTGGGCTCCTGTTACCTAATTATAAAAAATTAAAATTTTTAATTATAAAAGAGGGTTTTTGAATTTTTTGTAGTATTACTAAAATATGAATAAATAATTAAAATATTGGAGGCAAAAATGTCAAAAAATATCATGGTTTTGTTTATAATAATTTTATTAATTGTTGGCGGTATTGGTATTTATAATTATGATCAAGCTAACCAGGCAAAGAAAGAAATGGAAGAAAAATGCCTTCAATTAGAGAAAGATAATGAGATTATTTTACAACTGAAAGAGGGCATAAAAGAAAAAGAGAAACAGATCGAAGAATTAAAAGAAAATTTAACGAAAGAGAAGGAAGATTTACAAGAAGAATATGCTGATAAATTGTCTGCATTAATAGAGGAAAAAGGTCAGCTGGAAACTCTCTTGACAGAGAAAGAGAAGGTGTGGCTGGATAAAAATAAGGAAAAAGAGCAATCCATTATTAAGTTAGAGGAAGAAATTAGTGAATATAAAGAGAATATAAGTAGTTTAGATAATGAAATAATTAATTTAAAAGAAAAAGTAGCCGAACTAAGCAATGAAAAGAAGAATTTAGAAGAAGATTATGCTAAAAAGTTGTCTATTTTAACAGAAGAAAAAATCAAACTTGGTTCTCTATTAGCTCAAAAAGAAGAGGCAATGAAAATTATTGAGAAACAGAAAGAAGAATTTGAACAAATTGTTGCTTCAAAAGATAAAACTATTGCCGAGTTATTAGAAAGAGTAAAAGAGAAAGAAGAACAGATTGAAGAATTGAAGGCAAGTTTACCAAGAGAAGAAAAAAGTTTAGAAGAAGAATATATGGGGAAATTATCTGCATTAATGGAAGAGAAAGCCAAGCTTGAAGCTTTATTAATTGAGCAAGAAGAAAAATTGAAAGCGAGAGACCGCGAGAAAGAAGAATTGATTAGTAAATTACAAGAATCTACTAATCAAATTAATGAATTAAAAAATCAGTTAGCTCAGCTAAGTAGTGAAAAAGAAGAAGATTATACTGAAGAAATATCTTTACTAAGGGAGGAAAAGCTCAAACTTGAATCTCAATTAAAGGTTTTCCAAGACCTTCTTTCAGAGAAAGAAGAAGCAATTACCTTATTTGAGCAGCAAAAAGGAGAATTTGAAAAGAATATCGCGGAAAGAGACAAAACAATTGGAGATTTATCTATAAATATAAAAGAATACCAAGAACAAATTGATGAATTAAGGGAACAGTTAGCTCAAAAAGAAAAAGAAAAGGAAAAGGAATGTACTGATAAACTATCTTTAGTACTAGAAGAAAAGAATAAATTGGAAGCAGAGTTAGCCCAGATAATTGAAAAAAGCAAACCGAATTATTATGAAGTAAAGAAAGGGGATTCTCTATGGAAAATTGCTGAAAAATTTTATCACCAAGGAGAACGGTGGATAAAAATATTTGAAGCAAATATAGACAAGATAAAGAATCCTGATTTAATCTATCCTTATCAAAGGTTTACTATTCCTAAAGAATGAAAGGTATAGAGTCTAGGAATAGAGTGATGAGTAAAAAGTGAGAAGATATAAGTTACTATTAATATACAAGGGATTCGATTTATGGAACCCGTTTGAAGGATTAAAAATAAGAAAAGGAGGCGGATAAATCTGCTCCCCTTTCTTATTAAAATCATATATTATTCAAAAGAAATTTTGTATTTTCCTTACAACTTATTATCCGCACTTATACGCTAAATGCTGTACGCTCCACACTAGGTTATATCCGCTATCGACTAATTTAACCAGTTAACGGATTTTTAATTGGTAAATTGGTAAATTG
>CAYTKP010000068.1:0-3027 GCA_964438695.1 uncultured Atribacterota bacterium
GTTATCAGAAAATGAATATATAGTTTATGAAAAATATGGTGGAATTGTATTTACAGCAAAAGGTAAAGGATTAGCTCAGCAAATTAAAAAACGTCATATTTTATTAGTAGAATTTCTAAAAATTATTGGAGTAAGTGAAGAGAATGCTCAGAGGGATGCTTGCAAATTTGAACATGATGCTTCATCAGAAACTATGGATTGTTTAATTAAATTTGTAGAACTTATTAATTTACTTCCAGAGAGCTCTAAGTGGAAAGAATATTTCAAAAAATATTTAGAAGAGAGGGATTTATTACAGAAGGAGAGAAAAAAATAAAAGATTGTAACCCAAAATATTTAAAGAGGAAGGGCAAGATATATGAACATTACTCTTGATTTAATTAAAGAAGGCCAAAAAGTAAAAGTTGTTGATATCTATGGGGGATGGGGAATAAGGCAGCGCCTAGGTTGTTTAGGTATTCATCCTGGAGATATAATAACTGTAAAAAAGAGTGCTATTATGCGGGGGCCCATTTTAATAAGTATCCATGGTAACCAGGTTGCCTTAGGCAGAGGAATAGCAAAAAAAATATTAGTGGAGGTAATAGAATGAAGATAGCTCTTATGGGGCAACCTAATTCAGGGAAGAGTACTATCTTTAATGATGTTGCGGGATATAAAGCGGTAACTTCTAATTTCCCCGGAAAGACAGTAGAATATACTTTAACAAAATTTAGCCTTTTTGGGCAAACTATTGAGCTAGTAGATTTACCAGGGACTTATTCTTTAACTTCCTTTGATTTAGCTGAACTTGAAGCTAGAAAATATTTATTAAAAGGGAATGTTGATGTAGTTATAAATGTAATAGATGCCTCTTTACTTAGTAGAAGTTTGGAGCTCACTCTTCAGTTATTAGAACTTAAATTGCCGATGGTAGTATGTCTTAATATGATTGATGAAGCTGAGCGTAAAGGAATTAAGATTGATATTGAAAAATTATCCAAAATTCTCGGTGTTCCAGTTGTGTCAGCAATTGCCTTAAAAGGGAAAGGAGTGAAAGAGCTTTTTTCTGTAGCTTATAAGATAGGAGAGGAAAAAAGGATAGGTAAAACCTTGAATTTTAGTAAAGATGTTGAAAAAATTATAGACCAACTATCTGCTCAGATAAAAGAGAAACAGATTACTCAAGAATTCAATGTTCCTATACGGTTTTTAGCTCTTAAGTATTTAGAGAATGATAGTTATTTCATGGAAAATTTCAAAGACATAGAGAAAGATATTTTTAGGAAAATTAATTATTTTCAGAATTTACTCAAAGAAGTTCACGGTAGACCACCAGATGTAGTTATTTCTTCTGAACGGCATCACCTATCTATGAATATATATGAATCTGTAGTTTCGCTTACTAAACCCCATACCAGCCTGATAGATAATTTAGATAATATTTTTATGCATCCAATTTTTGGATATGTTTTTTTAGGCCTTATCCTTTATTTGTTTTTTAACTTAGTATTTACCGTGGGAAAAATGGTTGAAGAACCTTTATTGGATTATTTTTATGGAATAATACCCTTAATAGAGAGAAGCATTGATGCAGAAACTTTATTATTTTCCGTGATTAGTGGTATTATCCAGGGATTGGCAGGCGGAATAGCCATTGTCTTGCCTTATTTATTCCCCTTTCTGTTTGGTTTGGCTATTTTAGAAGATTTAGGTTATCTGCCTCGCATAGCTTTTCTCTTAGATGCATTTTTACATAAAATCGGTTTACATGGTAAGGCAATTATTCCCTTTATGTTAGGTTATGGTTGTACAGTACCAGCTATAATGGCTACACGAATTTTAGAATCAGAAAGAGACCGTTTTATTGCTTCTGTGCTGGCTACTATGATCCCTTGTGCTGCACGAATGACTATAATATTTGCATTAGTGGCTTTTTATATTAGTCCTCAAGCAGCTTTAGCAGTTTATATTTTAAATATTATCGTAATTATCATATCAGGAAAGATATTATCTCGCTTATTGCCAGAGATAACTCCGGGAATGATTTTAGAAATTCCTAGCTATCATACTCCCTCTTTAAAAGTAGTTTTAGCCAAGACCTGGCTCAGGATGAAAGAATTTATTTTTGTAGCTTGGCCCTTACTTATTGTGGGCAGTACAATTTTAAGTTTATTACAATACTATAAGACAGATATGCTTATAAATAACTTTTTTTCTCCTCTAAGCTCTCTGCTTGGCCTTCCTCTAGTAGTAGGGACTACTCTGATATTCGGTATTCTTCGTAAAGAACTTTCTATGTTAATGTTGATCCAGGCTATAGGAACATCGAATGTCGCTGCTGTAATGTCTACAACTCAAATTATGACTTTTACTATTTTTATCATTTTTTATATACCTTGTGTGGCTACTATTGCCGTCCTATGGCGAGAGATAGGAACAAAACGAACTTTTTTTACCATAGCTTTTACTTTTGTTGTAGCTATTATTTTAGCTACGATTACTCGATTTGTATACTAAGAAATAGTATTGACTATCGAGCGAGTACGAGTAGTAGTTAGCGAAGAAAGAAGAATTCAGGAGCCAAAAGCCAAATTCGTATCTCGTGTAAGATAGAGTAACAAATGATATATACAGGCAATATGTAATGGATAATGAGGGGAAAGTTAACTAATTAGTATTATAGTTACTCGGTTACCCAGTTGGTCAGTTTACTAGTTAAGACGAAGGATGTTTAACAGTCAATACAAGCGATAAGTAGGACAGATGTCTCGTCTGTGAAGATAGGGGTTTGGTTTATCGAGCCCGCAAGATTCAAGTCAGATGGATCCGGAAAAATTTGTAAATACTTGACAAAAAGTTTTATAATTCTTAGTTGTGAATATACGATACTTAAATTTGAATCAGTAAATAATATCAAGTATAAAATATTTGAGTTTAATTTTGAAAGTATTATACTATAAAAAGAATTATTTGTAATATTTTGGATAATATGCTTTTTAATATGATAAACATAGTAAAATTGGAGCCAAATATATGAAAAGAAAA
>CAYTKP010000069.1:0-2998 GCA_964438695.1 uncultured Atribacterota bacterium
TGTTTTTCAATCCTTTCTCAAAATCTGTTTTAGCTTCAAATCCAAACTCTTTCTTTGCTCTTGTAGTATCCAACATTCTTCTTGGTTGTCCATTTGGTTTTGAAGTATCCCATGTTATTTTTCCTCTGCAACCAACTAATTCTTTTATTTTGTTTGCAAGGTCTTTTACGGATATTTCAAATCCTGCTCCAAGGTTTACAGGATCAGGTTTGTCGTATCTTTCGGTGGCAAGGATAATTCCTTCTGCTGCATCTTCTACATAAAGGAATTCTCTTGTTGGTGATCCATCACCCCAGAGAACTACTTCTTTGTTTCCTCTTTCCTTTGCTTCAACAAATTTTCGAATCATTGCCGGGATAACATGAGATGTTTCAAGATCGAAATTATCTCCTGGACCATAAAGATTAACAGGAAGAAGGTATATTCCATTAAATCCGTATTCCTGTCTGTAGGCTTGAAGTTGAACAAGAAGCATTTTCTTTGCCAGACCATATGGAGCGTTTGTTTCTTCCGGATAGCCATTCCATAAATCTTCCTCTTTGAAGGGGACAGGAGTGTATTTTGGATAAGCACAAATAGTTCCTATTTGTACAAATTTTTCTATGTTGTATCTTCTTGCATATTCTATGAGCTGTATTCCCATTATCGCGTTGTCGTAGAAGAATTTTCCGGGATGGGCTCTGTTTGCTCCAATTCCACCAACAACCGCTGCTAAGTGAATAACTATATCAGGTTTAAACTCTTCATACATTCGGAGAATATCTTCAAGTTTTGTGAGATCATATTCGGGATATTCAGGAACAAAGACCTTATTGCAGTTTCTTTCTTCTTTTAATTTTCTCACAAGGTGCTTTCCTAAAAAACCATTTCCACCAGTTACGACAATTCGCTTAGTACTTAAATCTATCATTTTCACGCCTCCCGAATTATGTTCAAAATATCTATATGAATTCTATTATCTTCAGCAACATGGGCTTGCTTAAAAGGTATTTCGTTCACAGATGAATCCAATATTTTATCTAAAGATATAGACTGTATTCCCAGAGTTCTTAAATACTCAATTGTGGTTATGTCCTCTGGAATGCTTTTACGATCTAAAACTACCATTGGTTTTCCAGCGATAAGACTTTCTGCTACGGTGGACCAACCCGCTTTTGTTATAACATAATCAGCTGCCATAACAAAATTCTGTGATTCTGTTTCGTCTATAGGAATTGGATAGCAATTATTAGAAATCTTTGGAAAATTTGATGGAACGATGAAAGCGACTTTTCTGTTCTTATCAAAGAATTTCTTGAAATCATTGCTACATTCAACAGACATTCCCATTCCGAAATATACGATGTCGTCATAATTTTTTAGTAAATGCTTTCTTATTTCTAAAGCTTTCTCTTTATTGAAATCTCTACAGTAAAATCCTCTTTTTGCATAAGAAAATACATCTACTTCTTCCTTAAAAGGGAGTAATTGTATAAAATAATCTGCCAAGCTATACATCTGTCTCAATTGAGTTAGTTCTTTTCCTAAGATACCTTCGTACATCTTTACCCATGTAAAATTCGTAAGTAAAAGACTTTTGATTCTCAAGATATTGGCAACAACAAATGCGTGAGGAACGCAATCTGAAACAATAAGCTGAGCTTCAAATTCTTTTAGAACAGTTGTTTCTTTTGTTGCGACCTCATTGACATGTGACAAATAATTGTTCAAATTTGTTTCCATTCTTTCTACGCCAGGTTCGTCGAAACTTTTAAGATGAAGGCCGATATCATGTGTATTTACTTTTCCAAAGACCCGATTTTTGAACATGGAGAGACTTTTGATTATGAAACTTAATTGCTTTTTTTGACTTAAGAATAATATCTCTATGTTTGGATCATTCTTAAGTATCTTACGAGCCAATGCTATAGTACGAGTTGCGTGACCAAAGCCATGACCTGTAACATACCACGCGATTTTAACCTTTGAAGTTGCTCTTGTGTAATTCATATTTTGCAAGCCTCAGATCAGATTCAACCATTATTTTAACCAATTCTTCAAAGGTAACCGTTGGTTCCCAACCAAGTTTTTGTTTCGCTTTGGTTGGATCACCAAGGAGCAACTCAACTTCTGTTGGTCTGAAATATCTTGGATCAACTTCTACCAAGATTTCGTCTGTACCTTTTTTTATTCCTTTTTCATTTACACCCTTTCCATGCCACTCAATGTCTATCCCAACATGTTTAAAAGCCAATTCGACAAACTCTCTGACACTATGTGTCTCACCTGTAGCTATAACAAAGTCTTCAGGTTCATCTTGTTGAAGCATCATCCACATAGCTTTTACATAGTCAGGAGCATAGCCCCAGTCTCTTTTGGCATCGAGGTTACCAAGATACAGCTTTTTCTGAAGTCCAACAGCGATTCTTCCAGCTGCTCTGGTTATTTTTCTTGTAACGAATGTCTCACCTCTTCGAGGGGATTCATGATTGAAAAGAATGCCATTACAGGCAAAAATACCATATGCTTCACGATAGTTAATTGTTATCCAATAAGCGTAAAGTTTAGCTGCAGCGTATGGGCTTCTGGGATAGAAAGGGGTTGTCTCTTTTTGAGGGATTTCTTGAACTTTTCCAAAAAGTTCACTAGTGGATGCTTGATAAAACTTGGTTTTCTTTTCAAGACCAAGTAATCTAATAGCTTCGAGTAGCCTTAATGTTCCTAAAGCATCTGAGTTTGCTGTGTATTCAGCGGTTTCAAAAGAAACTTTTACATGGCTTTGTGCCGCAAGGTTGTATATCTCATCTGGTTGGATTTCTTGAAGTAAACGTATAAGGTTTGTTGAATCTGTCATGTCTCCATAGTGCAAAAATAGATTGACATCTCTTTCATGAGGATCTTTATATAAGTGGTCTATTCGTTTTGTGTTGAAACTGCTGGAGCGGCGAATAACACCGTGGACTTCATAGCCTTTTTCAAGTAAAAGCTCAGCTAAATAAGAGCCATCTTGACCGGTGAT
>CAYTKP010000070.1:0-2978 GCA_964438695.1 uncultured Atribacterota bacterium
TTTCTTGGGGAAGCAAAAGGTCGGGGCGGGAAACCAGGCAGTAGCCCAGGTTTTGATCAGATATTATTCTATATCCCATGTCCTTGAGTTTTTGTATCTGTTTCCAAACCGCTACTCGGGAGATACCTAATTTCCGGGATAATACTTCACCAGAAATATATTCTCTCTCTCTTAAATATTTTAATACATCTTTTGCCATTATTTATTCCCTCTAACACCAGGAGACGGTTCTCTGGTGCATTATTTTATACGGGAGGCTAATATTTCACTATCTTTATCTACATCTCTAATCTGTCTAAAATCGATTATAAAAGACCCTTTGCTCTCTAATAATTTCATTAAATTCTTTAAGGTTTTTTCATTTCCCATTAACCTCGGAATAATAAAAACAATAGTTTTTTTTCTTTCTAATCCAGTGCATCGCTTAATGTAATCGGTTAATTCAGGAAGTAATTTCCCCTTAAATAAGCTTGAAACTGGACAGCCTACAAAGATAAATTCATAGGGTAACAGATTAGTAGCGGTTCTCCCTCTTTCTGCTTTAATTACCTTCAATTCATTTCCTTTTCTTTCGATAGCAGAAAATATCTTCTTTGCAAATAATTCTAATCTCTTATCATCTCCACCGTAAATTAATACTGCCCTCAAAATATTCCCTCCTACTTTGATTTATGAAAAAACAGAGAACCATTCCCTGTTTCTTTTAGTCAAATACTACTTTTTCTACCCCCTGAAGTTTATCTAATATCTTATTGGCAATTAAGTTTAGATGTTCAGGACGTTTAACAAAATCTAAATTATCAGCAGGCACCTTTAAGATAGGGCAAATATTAAAATCCTCTACCCATTCTTCATACAATACATTTAATTGGGCTAAATACTCCTCAGAAATTGTTTTCTCATAATCTCTTCCTCGCAAAGAAATTCTTTTTAAAAGAGTAGGGACTGAAGCTTGAAGATAAACGATTAAATCAGGAGGAGAAAGGAATTGGGTCATTATACTAAATAATTCTCGATAATTCTCGTAATCACGGTCTTCTATATAACCTTGCTGATTTAGATTTTTAGCAAATATATCCACATCTTCGTAGATACTCCTATCCTGAACTACCGAGTTAGGATTCTTTAATATCTCCTGATGATGGCGAAATCTTTTAGATAGAAAAAATATCTGAAGATGAAAACTCCACTTTTTCATATCTTTATAGAAATCTTCTAAATAAGGATTATTTTCCACTACTTCATAATATGGTTTCCAGCCTAATCTTTTGCTTAATAAGTCAGTTAAACTTGATTTGCCACAACCTATATTCCCTGAAACAATAATAAATTTCTTCACCTTAAACTATCCCCTTTATAAATTTCCTTAATAATGTATTCAAGGTCTTTACTTTTTCCCACAAAATCAAGATTATTAGTATCAATTTTAACTAAAATCGATTTTTTATAATTATCAGGGCAAGAAAAAAAGTCTTCATAGGCTAAGTTCAATCTTCTCATATACTCATAAGATATTTTTCGTTCAAAAGGTCGATCCCTTAGTGCTATCCTTTTCATTAAAGTTTCTGTGCTCGCTTGTAAATAAACAATTAAATCAGGTTGAGGAATATCTTTGACCATAATCTCATAAAGGCGCTCATACATAGACAGTTCGTTTCCAGAAAGATTAAGGTGAGCAAATATCCTATCCTTAGCAAACAAATAGTCAGAAAATACTAATTGATTAAATAAATCTTGTTGGGCTAATTCTAATTGTTGTTTATAGCGACTCAATAAAAAAAATATTTGAGTCTGGAAGGCATATCTTTCTATATTATCATAAAATTTAGAGAGAAAAGGATTTTCTTCCACTACTTCCAAATTATGTTTAGCATTAAATTTTTTACTTAGCAACAGGACTAAACTTGTTTTTCCAACTCCTATAGCTCCTTCAATTACAATAAATTTACTTTTAAATTTAATCATTTATACTGCTCCTTCCTTTTTTTGCCAGCCAAGTTTCTAAAAATTTATCCTCATCAATTATTTTTTCTCTCATAATTCCACTCATAGGTTGAATACTTATTTTCAAAGAGGTCTTTAGAGACTCTTTCTTCCTGTTCGGTTAATTTGCCCTCTACTAACTTTACGCCAAACTCTTCCTCAAAGCCCCGGGGAAGAATCTCTGATAACTCTGAAAAATCTATCCTTTTCTTCAAAATCTCTTCTAAGCTAGTAGCATTAAATCTTGATTTAAGCTTTTCTCTTACTTGAACAGAACGGAAATTAAAAACTGAGAATAGTTTGTCTTTTTCTAATTTTATCAATAAAGAGCCGTGTTGTAAAACTATTCCTCCTTTTCTTACTTGAGCAGACCCTACAATCTTTTTACCATTAACTTGAACTTCATATTGGGAAGGAACCGAAAAACAGATTGATTTAATATTTGGATGAAAAATTTTGGAAATTTTTCCCTTATTTAAAGAATCATTCTTTAATTTCTCTTTTACAGGAACTAACTCAGCTTTGACCCCTAAATAAGAGAGACCTTTGATTATTCCTCCACTAATCTTCTTATAGGTCTCTAATATAGAATCATTAACTAAGGGATGATTTTCTTTGATTACAAAACTATAAGTCAATTCTTTATCATGGAGAACTGCCTTGCCACCGGTAGGCCGACGAACAATATCAATTCCCATATCTTGGCAAGCATCTATATCTATCTCTTTCTCTAAATCTTGAAAGTAACCCAAAGATACAGCCGGCGGAGACCACTGATAAAATCTGATAGTAGGAGAGACCAGGCCCTCTCGGTGAGCTATCATTATTGCTTCATCAATCGCCATATTCATAAAACCATTATGATAACCATCTTTGATTAATCGCCATTTCATTGATTTTCCCCTTTCTGTTTCAACAAAATAAGGCTAACGAAATTAAAAAACTTGTTAGCCTTATTTTTATTCTATTTATCTATCAAAATAAGTTGCTGGGAC
>CAYTKP010000071.1:0-2926 GCA_964438695.1 uncultured Atribacterota bacterium
TAAAAGAAGGTATTTTATATTTTACTGTAATAATTCCGTTAATCAATCCTATAAAGAAGGCAGCTGCTAAGGCCAATAAAAATCCAATCCATAAAGGAATCCCTGCATTTGCAGTAAGTGCAAGGATCATAGCGGAAAACCCAAAGGTTGAACCGACAGAAAGGTCAAATTCACCGGTAATCATTAAAAAAGTAATTCCTGCTGCTACAATTCCCAACTCCGACGCAACAGTTACAATACCGGCTAATGATTCTAAACTTAGAAAACGTGTAGCGGTAAAACAAAATACTATGAAAACTAATACTAAGGCTAGCAAGGCGCCAAATTCTGGATGGATTCTAAGCAATAAGGCAATAGATGAATAAAATTTTGACCTTTTATCCTTCATTTATTTTCCTCCTTTTAGCAATTAGTTAATTTTTAAGTTGGTAGGGAGAAAATTATTCATCCCTACCAACTTAATTTTATTTATTCACCTTTTACCAATATTTTTGCATTACTAACTCTTCTACGTCTTTTACATTTGAAGCATCAACGAATCCAGGCCCAGTAAGTATATCATTTGCCGGGAGGAATTTGTATTTATTGAAAAGATAGAGGAACTGCATAGGAAGATATCCCTGGAGATATTGTTGTTGGGAAATGGTAAATAAGGTTGTTCCTTCTTTTATGGAATGTACGACTTCATCTGATACGTCAAATGCGCCATGAACTACTTCTCCGGCCAAACCCTGTTCTTTTAAGAAAGTAATTACATATGAACTATCTATAGAACCTAAAGTGAAGATAGCATCAGTATCAGGATTTTTAGCGAAATATCCTTTTAATATTTCTATTGCTTGAGTTGGGTCCAAATAAGTAGCTAATTTTTCTGCCGGTACTCCGTTTGCAGTCATTACTTCAATAAAGCCCTTAGCCCTTAATTCTAATCCCATATGGCCAATTTCATGAATAGTTACTACTGCCCGTTTTGGTTTGCGAACTGTTAAAATTCTCTGAGCCGCTTTCTTGCCGGATAGATATTCATCTCCACCTATATAAAATAGGTAAGGAATTCTTTCTGCTTCAGGACGAGAATCAGGGACATTGATGGCAATTACTGGAATTCCTGCAGCTATTGCCTTTCGTAGAGGTGCATCAAGGGCAGCAGGATCAGTAATGGTAACAGCTATCCCATCTGGTTTAGTAGCTATTGCACTGTTTAGCATATTGATAAGTTCTTCTACTGAATATTTAGCAGGGCCTGAATAGGTAGCATTTATAGTATCTCCTGTTCCTTTGGTAATTGCCTCAGCTCCCTCTTTCATACCTTTCATTACTACTCCCCAAAAAGGGTCACCTGGTCCACCGTGTGATACTACATAGAAATTGAAAGTTTCTGCTTCTACTAAGGTTCCAAAAATAAGGGTTAACAAACATACAGATACAAGCATTAAAAACAAACGACTCTTTAAATTAGTTTTCATTTTTTACCTCCAAAAAAATATTCTTTAAATTTTACAAAACATTTAGGAAAATAGGAAACTTTTTCTTCTTATATCTCACCTCCTCTCGTTGGTTCCCTGTTATTTTATTTGGATGACAGTCTCTTTTTTTAAGCTACAGCCACAGCTGCAGGGAATTTTTTATTTTTTAAGGAGCTAATTTTGGTATTCTTTTCTATAAAAAGTATTTGAAATTATATGAAAATAACTCAAGAAATAATCTATCTTTTACTATCGGAATTCCTTTGAAATTCCAATGCTAATAATGACTTTTTAGTCAATTTTCTACATTAATCTGATCAATTTTTACAATATTTATGCGAACGTTTGCACTATAATAATTTAAATCCCTAAAAATTCCTTCTAAAATTGTTTCTAATCAATAGCTTGTTTTAATCTCAGGGTATCTATACTTGTGTTTCATAGGTCAAGCAATTAGGATCTATAATAAATGCAAGGTGGTGACAAACAATAGGAGGATTTATAGCGAAATTTATATAAAATTTATATAATATATAATTAGACTAATATTATAATTATGCATTCGATTGCAGGTAATTTCATTCTACAACAAGGCAATCCTTCTTGTCAAATTAATTATAATTTGACAAGATGTGCGTTGTCCAGGACATACTATACAATTTTTAAATTATGGTTATTCTCAGTATATCAAAAAAGTATTAGAATTAGTAGAAATAAATCCTGATAAGATAAAATGGAAGTTATATGATGACTGGACCCCGTACCACTTGGAAAGCAGGAAAGATAAATTAGAAACTTTTAACTTACTATTTACTTACGGTTAAATCAAGATCTTTATCCCATAATTTAAAAGGTTGCTTCCATCAATAATTTTTTTAAATTTAAAAAACATTTAGGAAAAATTTTATTTTTATGCCTCCCCTTTTTGTTATTTCCTTATTATTTAAAAGAAATTCTCTTATTCGGTATGTCTATAGGGAGTTTTTGATTTTTTAAATTCCCAATATTATATATAAATGTCTCATGCGCTGTAGAAATTAAGATATATAACTATTATTAATTATATATCTTATTAATTTCTTCTCTTACAATTCTTACCCAATTAATCACGTTTTCCGGATTTTTGCCTATCGAATTATTATCTTTCATTATTATTTCAACCACACAACCCTTAGTGATTTCCAATGCTTCCCGTATTTTTTTTCGAACAAATCCTTCATCCAGGACAGCAGTAGCCAGGGGTGTGGGCAAGGGTTTCATTGAAAATATATATTTATCCTCAAGATTCTCAGCCATTTTTTCCAGATTTGACCAGGGCGACACTGATACCCTTCGCAAATTTGGTATATTTTTTATTACGTACCACCTTTGATCTAAGGGGTCACAACAACCATAACAATTTAATCCAAAACGTTTAAGTATAGGAAGTTGATATGGGAAAATAAATTCTTCAAACATTT
>CAYTKP010000072.1:0-2885 GCA_964438695.1 uncultured Atribacterota bacterium
GGTGAAATATACTGCCAGATCTATAAAATGACAAACCTCTCCTATTATTCTTCCACCACCAATTTCAGGATCGTGAATCCAGTGATCTTTGGGAATATATCCAGCATTGACAGTATATTGAATGATACAAGGGTATTTATCTGTTTGCATATTTTCTTTAATGAATTTGGCAAATGGTGAATAACGCCTATTGAATCCTACAAATACATGCTGATTATTTCTTTCGAATGCTTTTTTCACTTCTTCTAATTGCTCCATTGTTATGGCAAGAGGTTTTTCAACATATACATGCTTTCCGGCATCAAGAGCTTCTACAGTGAATTTAGCGTGTGTGTTGTGTGGAGTAGCCACAACAATTAAATCGATATTCGGATCTTCAAGCAATTTTTTATAATCAGTTGTTGAATAGTTAAAATTATACTTTTTAATAACCTGCCCTGCTGAAGTTCCGCTTGTAGTAGCCAGCCCAATAAATTGATAATCTTTTATCTTGGACATATTTGGCAAAATTACTGAACGAGTGAAATTTCCAGCTCCAATAAAGCCCACTCCGATTTTTCCTTCAACTTTCTTGAAGGATTTTGGTAAGTGAACAACGTTCTGAAATTTTTCTTTTTTATTCTTGTATTCGAGTATTACGCCAATATATTTCTCTTTGTTTGGATTGTCTGAGATTAATTCGTAAGCTTTTGTGGCGTCAGTGATTTCAAATTTATGAGTTATAAGTTCTTTAACAGTAATTTTGCCTGAAGCAATTAAATCTATGAATTCTTGCATATTGCGTCTCTCAGTCCATTTAACGTATCCTATTGGATAGTCTATGCCCTTTTGTTCGTAATTTGGATCATATCTTCCTGGACCATAAGAGCGAGATAGTCTAAACGTGAGTTCTTTTTCATAGAAAGGTCTTCTGGGAATATCCATGCCTGTGACACCAACCATAGAAATAATTGCCCTGTCTCGTGCTATTTCTGCTGCAAATTCAACAGGTTGGTTGGAAGAGGTAGCCGCGGTAATAACAATTGCATCACAACCGTTTCCGGTGATATTCATAATATTAGTAACAGCGTTGTCTTCGGAACTATTTACAAAGATATCTAAATAATTCTTTGCATCATCTTTTTTTGAATCATCTATGTCTATGCCGATCACTTTGCAACCTGCGGCTTTTAGTATTCTCACAGCAAGCTGGCCAAGTAAACCAAGGCCTATTACTGCAACCCAATCTCCAAATTTCACTTCGGCTTGTCTGATTCCTTGCATAGCTATCGCACCGAGGGCAACAAATGCAGCTTCTTCTATATTTTTACAATTACTTGGTACTTTAACAGCAAGATTTTTTGGAATAAATACTGCTTCAGCATGATTTGCGGTTTGACCAGCACATGCTACTATATCACCAACTTGAAATTCGGAGATGTTCTTTCCAACTTCAATAACCTTTCCCACGAGGCTATACCCTAAAGGGAGTGGCTCATCCAGTTTGTTGAAAGCCATCTTTAACGTAGTTAAGACACCATCAGTTTTCATCTTATCCAGGACTTTTTTCACCTGATCAGGTCTTTCTTTCATCTTTGCAAAAAGATTCTTTTTACCAAAGTCCAGAAGCATCCTTTCAGTTCCTGCGCTAACCAAAGAATAAAGCGTTTCTACAACTATTCCACCACTTTTACAAGCCGGAGCAGGAACATCCATGATCAAAGGTTTTCCTGTTTTGACGTCCATGAATATTTGCTTCATCTGCAAACACCCACCGTATCAAAGCAAGGTTTTGAATTAATAAGATGTTTCCCATCATTGAATTGGTCATGAGCAACCGCATAAACAAAATAATCAGCTTTATCTGTCAATTCCTCAAGATTAAAGTTCAAGATTCCATCGATTTCATTTTCAGTAGAGTTTGGTTCACAAGCAATTACGTTGTACCCTTTGTTTTTTAATTCTTTTGCAATTTCAAGCGCTGGGCTTTCGCGAAGATCGTCTATATTTGGTTTGTACGCTAAACCTAAGATTCCTATGGTTATTTTTTTGTTGTCGAATTTATTTTTGATATCTTCAATAACCTTTTCAACAACCCATTTTGGTTTGTATTCATTTACTTCCCTCGATGTTCTAATGAGTCTCGCCTTTTTTGGAAACTTTTCAACAATAAACCATGGATCAACTGCAAGACAGTGTCCACCAACACCGGGTCCTGGCTTTAAAATATTAACCCTTGGATGTTTATTTGCAAGGTTGATCAATTCCCATACATCTATTCCCAGTTCATCACATATTATACTGAGTTCATTGGCAAAGGCAATGTTTATATCTCTGTATGTGTTTTCTACTAATTTGCACATTTCAGCGGTGATGGTATTGGTTAGGTATATATTTCCACCTGTAACTATTGAGGAATAGAGCTCTTTTGCCAATTCACCGGCTTTCTTATTTGATACACCAATTATTCTGTCGTTGTTTCTCAGTTCGTGAAGTATTTTGCCAGGAAGCACTCTTTCAGGACAGTGGGCAACATAAAAATCTTCGTTCATTTTTAAGTTAGATTCTTTTTCAAGGATTTTTCCCATTATTTGTTCTGTGGTATTTGGTGGAACGGTTGATTCCAAAACAACAAGATTTCCTTTTTTCAGTACTTTTCCGACCGTTTTAGAGGCTTTTTCAACATATGAAAGATCTGCAAGTTTTTCTTCTTGATTTTCTTTAAAAGGAGTAGGAACACAGATTATGAATATATCTGATTCTAAAAGTTCATTTGTTGGAATTAGATTTCCTGAATTGAGTGCATTTTCAAAAGCTTTTTGAAGGTCAGGTTCAACTATGTGAATTTTTCCTGATTTAAGTGTATCGATAACCTGTTCATTCACGTCATAACCGAAAACTTTGAA
>CAYTKP010000073.1:0-2879 GCA_964438695.1 uncultured Atribacterota bacterium
TCTTTGGGTGCCGCAGGTAAACCTGATTGGAGCAAACTGTCTTAGTATCGCTTGGGGAGGTAAATCGGAAGTAGGTGCACGATCACTTAAATTATTAGTTATAATAATAGAGGAAGAATTAAAGAATAATATAAATATAGATTTATATTAAATTATATTGTTACTAAGGAATATTTATGGAGTACCAATCACTTTATCGCAAATGGAGACCGCAGATCTTTGAGGATATAGTTGGGCAGAAACATATTACTCAAACTTTAATGAATGCTATTTCTCTAAATAGAATTTCCCATGCTTATATTTTTTCTGGCCCAAGAGGAGTGGGGAAGACTACTACCGCCCGTATTTTAGCTAAATCATTAAATTGTAAAAAAGGACCAACCATTCATCCTTGCAATAGATGTGAAAATTGTGTCAGAATTACTGAAGGATATTCTATGGATGTGATAGAAATTGATGGAGCATCTAATCGAGGAATTGACGATATTAGAGATCTTAGAAATAAAGTAAAATTTGCTCCAGCAGAAGGTAAATATAAAGTATATATTATCGATGAAGTGCATATGTTAACTACAGAGGCATTTAATGCCTTATTAAAAACTTTGGAAGAACCACCTTCGAATGTAATTTTCGTATTTGCTACTACTGCTCCCCATAAAATTCCTAAAACCATTTTATCCAGATGTCAGTGGTTTAATTTTAGGAGAATACCCATCCAGGATATTTTAAACAAATTAAAGACGATTTCTAAAGATGAAGAACTGGATATAGAGGATGAATCTTTAAATACTATTGCTCGATTTTCGACTGGCTCTATGCGTGATGCTGAAAGTGCCTTAGATCAGGTCATTGCTTATTGTGGGAAAAAAATTGATTTACAAAGCGTTAGAGATATATTAGGAATAATAGATAACGATATTTTTTATAAGCTTATGGAGGCAATAATAAAAAATGAGCCAGTCAGGGGGATAGAGATAATTAACCAAGTATCAGACTTAGGTGGGGATCCTTCGCAGTTTGTAAAAAATTTAATGGAGTATGTCCACAATTTATCTTTGGTGAAATATTGTACTCAGGAGGCAATAGGTTTTAGAGGAATATTTGCCGAAGATAGAGAGCGTTTACTAAAACAATCGAGTTTAATTAAAACAGAGAGATTATTTGCTATAATTGACTATTTAGCAGAAGTAGAAAGAAAAATGATATATACACATCATCCTTGGGTATTATTAGAGATGTTAGTAATTAAATTTACTACGGAAAAGAATTGTCTTTTCCAAGAAGTTGAAAAAGATGAAAGTAAAAAAGAAGAAGTGAAGATTAATATTAATCCTTCTTTGAAAACAGAAAAAGAAGTTGTTAGTTTGAAAAAGGAATTAGTTGGAAAAGTTAAGAAAGAAGAAAAAAAAGAAAAAGAAAAACTATTATCCAAAAAATCAGCTCAAGATAATAAAGAAAAAATAGATATTTCTGTTTATTCTAAAGATAATTCTAACAATATAGAACTAGAAAAAGTATTATCCCGGATTTTAACTAAAATTAAGAAAACTAAAATATCATTATATTCTTTTATTACTGCCAGTAATTCAATCACTATAGAAGATAATAAACTAGTCATTGGATTTAATAAAAAAAATATTTTTCATAAGGAAAGTTTGGAAAGGAAGAACAATAAAGCTTTACTGAAAGAATTGATGAGTAAAGAGTTAGGAAAATCATTAATTATTGAATGTGTTATTAACGACAAGGAAGATTCATCTTTAAAATTGGGAGAGGAAAAGAGTAAAAAAATTACAATTAATGATAAAAATAAGAAATTAGAAAAAAATATATCTGAATTTTCTAAGAGCAATTTATTAATCCAAGAATCACTAAATTTATTTAAAGGAAAAATAATCGAAGAATAGTAAATAAGTATTGGAAGGGAGATAGATAAATAAAAATGGATATGAAATTTCTAATGAAACAAGCTCAGATGATGCAAAAAAAAATAGAAGAAACTAAGGCAGAATTGGCTCAGAAAGAAATTAAAGTTTCCTCTGGGGGAGGAATGATAGAAATTGTAATAAATGGCCAACAGGAAATTAAGGAAATAAAAATAGAGCCAGATGTAATAGATGCAAGTGAAAAAGAGATGTTAGAAGACCTTATTTTAGCAGCAGTTAATGAAGCAATACGTCAATCAAAAGAATTGGTTACTCAAGAAATGTCTAAATTGACTGGTGGAATTAGCATGCCTGGATTATTCTAATGGTTCTTAAAGGAGAAAAAGATTGTATTTTAAATATACTAAACCTTTAGCAAGATTAATTGAAGAGTTTTCTAAAATGCCAGGTATTGGACCGAAAACTGCTCAAAGATTAGCTTTTTATATTTTAAAAAATTCTCGAGAAAATGCGACAAATTTAGCCAAGGCAATAATAGAGGCAAAGGAAAATATTAAATATTGCTCAATTTGTGGCAATATAACTGATAAAGATATATGTGAAATTTGTCAAAGTACTAGTCGGGATAAATCTATAATATGTGTTGTAGAGGGAGTGAAGGATTTAATCGCCCTGGAAAGAACTGGAGAGTATAAAGGGGTATATCATGTGTTAGAAGGAGCAATTTCTCCTTTAGATGGGATTGAACCAGGAAATTTAAAGATAGAAAAGTTGATAAAAAGATTAAAAACAGAAAAAGTTAATGAAGTAATATTAGCAACTAATCCCAGTATTGAAGGAGAAGTTACTGCATCTTATATTGCAAAATTGATTGAACCTTTAAAAATAAAAGTAACTCGTATTGCCTATGGTGTTCCTATAGGGGGGAGTTTAGAATTTGCTGATGAGGTGACTTTAACCCAAGCTTTAATAGGTAGGCAAAAAATGGAATAA
>CAYTKP010000074.1:0-2732 GCA_964438695.1 uncultured Atribacterota bacterium
AAGAAAATGTACAGTTTTATTTTACTTTTTACTCTTATTATTATAAGTGGATTAATTGCCTTTGTAGGTGATTGGATAGGTTTAAAGGTAGGCAAAAAAAGGGTATCTATTTTTGGTTTGCGTCCCCACTATACTGCAGTATTTATTACTATAATTAGTGGCATCTTAATTGCTGCTATTACTGTAGCCGTACTTACTATTTCCTCCAATGATGTTAGAACAGCTCTATTCGGGATGGAAGAATTAAAACAAAAACTTTCTGATTTGTCCCGGGAAGTGGAAATAAGAAATATACAACTATCTTCTATGAAAGAAGATTTACAACAAAAGTCTTCTCAATTGCAAGAAATTGAAGAAAAGTATCGGAAATTATCTGAAGATATAAAAGAGAAAACAGTTCAGTTAGAAGAATTAATATCAATTCGGCAAGAATTAATCAAAGAAAAGGAAAAATTAACTGAGGAAATTGAAGACTTAAATGCTACTATAAAAGCCTTATATTCTGGGATAGCCTGGATTCGAGAAGGTGAAGTTATTTTTGGTTCTAATGAACAGATCGCTCTGACTGTGGTTCAAGGTGGAAAGTCTATTGGGGAGACAAGAGAAGAATTAATCGAGTTTTTAAATGAGGCTTCTGACAAAGTATTAGCTATGGGAGCTAAAAAAGATGAACGAACCAACCAGGTATTTATTATTGCTCAAAAAGAATTTGAAGATATAATAGAGAAGATATATAATAGTGATACTGGTAAAGAGTGGGTAGTAAGACTTTTATCTTCTCTAAATGTAATAAAAGGTGAACCAATAGTAGCTCATTTTTCCCTTACAGAAAATAAGTTGGTATTTCAAGTAGATGAAGTAATTATTTCAGAGGAAATTAAAAGTTCTAAAGTGCCTGGTGAAGTAGAAAAAGAACTTTTGACTCTTTTAAGAAAAGTAAATATTTTAGCAGTAGAGAAAGGGATTATCCCTGATCCTAAAACCAGTTTTGTAGGATCCATTTCAGCAGTTAATTTGTATAATACAGTTAAGACTATTGAAGGATCGGGCAAGCCAATGAAAGTCTCAGTGATTTCAGTCTATGATACCTGGAGCGTCGGTCCACTAAGAGTAAGAATGGAAGTTGAACCCGTTCTTTAAATTAGTCATTAGTTGTTAGTGAATAGTCGTTATAGTATGGAGCGGGTAGTGTTTAGCTATAAGGTCGATGAATCGAGCCCTATATTTATCATTTACATAAAACTGGCAATTCGAAACTTATTGCTTGTTAGTCATTGCCTATCACTGTGTTTTAACTGGTAAACTGGTTAACCAGCTAACTAATCTTTATTTTAATTGGAGAATTGGGGCATTGATACATTGGTTAATTAAAATAATCGATAGATTATTTTCTTATTTTTCTTGTAATTTTTTCTTATTTTTCTTGACATTGTGGTACATTAGCAATTATAATAAAAAGAGTAAAAAATATAATATTATTGACATTTTCTAAAAAAATAACTTCTAAAATATCTACCCCTTGCGAGCTCATAAAAATATTTCAGAAATTTTTTAATTTTTTTGAATTTTTTTCAAAAAAAAGAAGGATTTTTCAACCTAGGTATAGTATTTATAATTAATAATATTAAAAAAAATAAACTAGTATACAAATATATCGTCTCAGATTGATTAAAGTAGGAAGAAAGGAGGTGAAAAAAACTTGGACCTGCTTTAATCCAGTAGAGATGATATAAAAACCGGTTAGCAAACTAAAAGGAAGAAGATATTAATGAGGGAACTTGGGATACTCAAGCAATATTTTCTTCTGAAGGTGAGGCTAACTAGTAATCTTAAAAAACCAAGGAGGAAAAAATGAAGAAATTAGTATTAGTACTCGTATTAGTATTAGCTTTTGCTTTCCCAGTGTTAGCTAATCCATTTGTAGATGTTCCTTTAAATCACTGGGCTTATGATGCAGTACAGAGTTTATCGGCCAAAGGGGTTATCGTTGGTTATCCTGATGGTACCTTTGGTGGCGAAAAATCTCTAACCCGTTACGAATTTGCTGAAGCAGTTGCTAAAGCATTGGCCTATGTAGAAGGTATGGACTTTGCCTCTGCTGATGATGTAGCAATATTAGAAAAACTATCTATTGAATTTGCTGATGAACTGGCCAGTTTGGGAGTAAGTGTAGCCGATTTGGAAGCTGCTGTAGGTGCTAACTCTGATGCAGTTGCTGCCTTAGAGACCACTGTAGCCAAACATGAAACTTTCTTTGAACCAGTTAAAGTTACTGGCGATTTCACAGCAACATATACTAAAGTTGTATATCCTACCGTAGGGGTTGCTACCTTAAGCGATGAAACAAATATCAATATTGAAGCTACCATTAATGATCAGACTACTGCAGGAATTACTGCAAATGTTGTTGATGCAATTTCTGGTGCCCCTGTAGTAACCTGGGAAGATTTCTTTATCGACTATCAAGGTGAGGATTTACAACTGAGAGTAGGCGAAATTGATCTCGAAGATCTTGGAGCACTTGGTTTAGGATTGATTTATGCCTATGATACTTACCAAGAAGAATTC
Organism: uncultured Atribacterota bacterium; assembly: GCA_964438695.1. GTDB lineage: Bacteria > Atribacterota > Phoenicimicrobiia > Phoenicimicrobiales > Phoenicimicrobiaceae > Phoenicimicrobium. Next base: position 2,569 of record CAYTKP010000074.1, read on the forward strand.
AATGGTTTCTTAGCAACTTGGGTTTGGGATGAAGAAGATACTGATCTCGGTAATTGGACTCTATTTGGAGACGTAGAAGATTTCTATATTGCAAACGTTGCCTTTAACGTTGGTGATGAAGATGAAGTAGCTGTTGGTGTTACCGGTTCTTATGACGTATTGGC
>CAYTKP010000075.1:0-2584 GCA_964438695.1 uncultured Atribacterota bacterium
CCAATCCGCTCCAGGATCCGGGCCATGGTCCCGCCCAGGATCATCCGTTTGTCCTCTTCGCTGATATCTGCGTGGGTGATACGGCCAATCTGATGGGCGTTGTCATTGAAGGGCACGTCGCTTCCAAACACCAGCCGGGAGGCGCCAACCGCCGCCACCCACTGTTCCAGGTCCCCGTAGTAGACCTGGGACAGCACAGTGTCCAGGAACACATTGGGACGCGCCTCCATGAGCACGGCGTAGGACTCGGCCAGGGCTGGATCGTAGGTGCCGGCCACATGGGCCACGAGGAAGGTCACGTTGGGGTATCCGGCGGCCAGGCGTTCCAGAGTAGCGGGATCCCCAAACGTATGGCTGAGCACCAGGCCCTGTCGCACCTGCATGGCGGTGTAGACGCGATGATAGGCCGGGCCGTCGGGTGGATAGTTGTGCATCGTGGGGTGTAGCTTGATGGCGAAGAGCCCCAGCGTGTCCAGACAGCGGTGTAGCTCGGCCTCGATGTCGTCGGGGTAGTTGGGGTTGATCACGCCATAGCCCAGGAAGCGCCCCGGGTAGCGGGCGACCACGCTGGCGACCTCATCGTTGCCCCGATGATAGTCCCCTCCCAGCGCCCGAAACGCCGAGAGGCATGTGGTCTGGATCCCGATCCGATCCATCGACCCCAGGATCCCCTCGGCATCCCCGTGCACGACGTGGATGTTGGGGTAACGGCCCAGATGGGCGTGGGCGTCGATGACGTGATAGTGGGTCAGCGGCGCGCCCTGCGATGCCAGGCTGCGAATGGTCATGTTACATCCCTCCTGGCTGTGCTGTGCTGTACGTGTGGCTCAGGGCCACGAATTCCTCACACATGGCCTGGATCGCCTCCCATCGGTGACCTGCGCCCTCCGGGTCGGCATACCATTGGGCGATGAAGCCGCCCTCAGGTCGGCCCAGCGTCGTCACCAGCCGCCGACAGTAGGCCCGGATCTCCTCGATGGTGCCCGTCACCATGGTGGCCTGGATGTCCACCGGACACCAGAAGGTGATCCGGCCGGCGAAGCGTCCCAGGTTGTCGAGCCCCATGTTCTCCTGCTGGTCCATCTGGATGACATCCAGCCCAATCTCGATGAGATCGTCCAGGATCGCCGTGATGTGACCGCAACTGTGCAGGAAAGTCAACATCCCCGCCTCGTGGGCGGCCTGGTAGACGCGGGCATACCGTGGCTTCCAGATCTGGCGCCAGGACTGGGGTGAGATCATCAGCTTGGTCTGGAGGCCCCAGTCATCGCAGAACATGAAGCCGTCGGCACCGGCCTCGGCGTAGCGCTCGATCGCGTACAGGTTCATGTCGACCAGGACGTCGATCAGACGCCCCAGCTCTTCAGGGGCCTCAAGGATATCCAGCCACACGTTTTCCAGGCCGCGGATGAAGTGCGTCCGCTCGTACAGGGAGATCCCCGAAGCCAGCAGGAAGCGATCACCCGCGCGCTCTCGTGCCCCCTCGAGGGTGTGCCAGCGCCTGGGATCGCGTATGTCCGGGATTCTCAGTTCTGACCACTGGTCCCAGCGCTTCAACGGCGGATCCTTGACCTGACCGAGGTTGGAGACCCCGATATTCTCCCACACACACCCCCATTCATCGACGCCGCGGCTGGGTCGATCGTCAGGGGAGGGGCTCATGCCCACCCATGCAAAGTCACTGCCGTAGGGCTCCGGCAGATTGTAGGGGATACGTTCGGGCCCCTGGAAGAGGATGGCCCGTCTCACGATCTCACGCGGTGTCATGGTCATCGTTTCCTCCTGGTTTGGGTTGCTCACTGTGCGCGGCCTCGACCTGGGAGAGCAGCCGTGTCAGGTTCCCACCGGCAATCGCGCTGCGTGCGGATGGTGCAAGGGCACTGTAGCTCAAGGCCGTGATGGCAGGGCCTGGGGCCCGATCTGGGAGCCCGGTGCCGAAGAGAATGCGCTGGGGACCAAAGACGAGGCTCAGGCGTTCGATGCCCCGGTGGACCGTGTAATAGGAGGTCTCCACGTAGAGCTGTGGGCACCGCTCCATCAGGGGATAGAGGCCCCGCTCGGTGCCGATGTTCGGTCGCACCAGCACGATGGGCAGCTCGGGAAAGGCCTGGGCTATCTCATAGAGGCCCTCGAAGTCTATCGCTTCCTCGCTCCAACCCTGATGACCGAAGTCGACCCAGAGGGGGATGCGATGGGCAGCCAGGGCTGACAGCAGAGCGTCCAGGGCCCAGACTCGAAACGGCACGCGAAACGTGCGGGGAAAGATGCGGGCCGCGCTGACGCCGGCGTCGAGCATCATACGCACCACGGTGTCTGAAGGGGGCATCTCGCCCGTGTGATGGGGGAGGACCACCCAACAGGGCTCGAGCTGAGGCCATCCCCTGATCGCTGCCAGGAGCCGCTGGTTTCCCTCCATGGGGTCATAGCCGATGGCGTCTGCATGATAGACCAGGGCCCGGGAGATCCCGTTGGCCTCCAGTTCCCTCACCAGGGCTTGAGCCGTCGTTGGCGCCTTGGGCTGATGGAGGCGGAACGTCCCCAGCCGACATTCGGCATCGAACCATTGCATAGCGTCCATGTCCAT
>CAYTKP010000076.1:0-2580 GCA_964438695.1 uncultured Atribacterota bacterium
AACAACTATTCACTAAATTGCTAATTAATCGGAGAATTGGGGAATTGGGGAATTATAAAGATACTCTTAAAATTATTTCTTTTGACGTGGATGGTACTTTAGTAGATTTGGAATATAATGATTTAGTATGGTTTAAAGAGATCCCAGAATTAGTAGCCAAGAAGAAAAACATTAGTTTTAAAGAGAGTTTAAAACTAGTAAAAGAAGAATATAGTAAACTGGGTGAATATAATTTAAATTGGTATAGTATTAAATATTGGATATCGTATTTTAACTTAAAAGCTTCATATAAAGAAATTCTTGAAAAATATGAGTCTCAAGTTAAGATATTCCCAGATGTTATACCCACTTTGGAAAAATTAAGAAAAGATTTTATACTTATTGTTATTACCGCTATGCCCCGTGAATTTCTAACTCCTAAAATGAAAAAATTAGAACCATATTTTAAAACTTCTTTCTCTGCTTTATCAGATTTCAAAGAATTAAAAAATTCCGAGATATATTTCAAAATAAGTAAAATTTTGAATGTATATCCCGAACAGATAATGCACATAGGTGATCACTGGGAATTTGATTATTTGGCTGCCTATAAAGCAGGGCTAAATGCCCTTTATTTAGATCGTAGCAATACCAGAAAAGAGGGGAAATATATTATAAACAGCTTGGAGGAGGTTAAGAAAATAGTAGAAAATAATAGAGGATAGTATACAGTATATAATTAGGTTATATAGCAAAAAAAGTGCAAAATGTAAAGTCATAACTCAAAATTCAAAATTTAAATATATGTCTCGATTTGTTGATTGACTATCTGGCTAATGGTTAATAAGTTATTAGAATTGTACTATTTAACTAATTTATTTTGTATGTTTTATTTCAATCTAACGACTATTCACTATCGACTAGTTAAGAATTTTGAAGTATGGTTTTTTGCTTTTTTAACTTTTTAATTTCATTCGTATAAGTGTTTTATTAATTTAAAACTATACTCTAAAAGCTATCTGCTAATTCTATACTAAGGGTTAAGTTAATCGGCGAATTGGTCAATCGCTCAATTGGTTTATTCGTCAATTGGTGAATCTGTAAAGAGGTGATAACAATGCCGGAATTACCGGAAGTAGAAACTATTAGGAAAGATTTACAGGAAAAAATTACATTCAAACAAATAAAAGATGTGATAGTAAATATTAGTAAAATAGTAAAAAAACCTCCCTTGGGAGAATTTATTACTAAAACAAAGGGCAAGAGGATTAAAGAGATAGATCGCCGGGGAAAATATATTATTATTCATTTAGACCCAGAGGATAAATTAATAGTTCATCTCGGGATGACCGGACTCCTAATTTATCCTTACAATAAAAATAGCAAAGAAATTATAGAAGGGGAAATAAAAGCTAAACATAATCATCTCGTTTTTACTTTTACCGATGATACTCAATTAGTTTTTAATGATGTGAGAAGATTCGGAAAAATATTTTTAGTTTCCAATATTGACGAAGTAGAAAGTGTAGCTAAATTAGGGGTTGACCCTTTGGAGGATTATTTCACAGAGGAAGTTTTTATTCAAGTATTAAGTAAAAAGAAAAACAGTAAAATAAAATCTTTTTTAATGAAACAAGAGTTTATCGCTGGATTAGGAAATATTTATACTAACGAAGTGTTGTATAGATCGAATATTCACCCTTTACGACTAATTTCTTCTCTTAGTAAAGAAGAAGTTAGAAATTTGTATCAGCAGATTAAACTGGTGTTAAGCGACGCAATCGAACTTCGGGGAAGTACGGTAGCTGACGAGACCTACCGAGACACGGATGGTGAAAAAGGAAAATTTGCAAAAAAGTTACAGGTTTATGCTCGAAAAGGAGAACCTTGCATAAAGTGCGGGCATCCTATAGAAGTTATAAAGATAGAAGGTAGAAGTACATTTATCTGTCCCCAATGTCAGAAATTATAAGGTGTTAACTGACCTCCAACTGGACACATTTAGAGAAAAATAAGATTTGTTATATAATAAAATAACCAGCAAGAAGAACAAAGGAGGGGTATAAGTTAATGGGTGATAAAAAGAGGAAACATTCCCAGGAATTCAAAGAAGAAATAGTACAAAGAGCCCTAAGCGGTGAAAGGGTCCTGGCATTAGGGAAAGAGAATAGCCTTTCCTCCAGACTTATTAACCGCTGGAAAAGACAATATTTAGATGGAGAATTAAGTGGTAATAATAATTAAGAAATAAAAAAATTAGAGACACAGGTAACCAAATTAGAGCAGATGATCGGTAAACTTACCATGGAGAACTACATTTAAAAAAAAAGAGAAAGAATTCATCTTTGGGTTATCGGCCTCCGGAGGAATAGGAGAGGTTATTGGTAAAGAATAGTTCTCGGGAATGCATGGTGTGTTAAGACTTAAAGTGTCTAACCCGAGGGGTTCACTCCACTTCAATGAGCAGGTATCCCTATGACTTTAAAGAAAAAGATAATCTAAAAAAACTGTATACCTATCTATCCCGTAATCGCTTAGGGATTACCAATCATTTTAAACTAAAAGATAAAGGGATAGAAAGAGCCGGGGCGATAGAATCAA
>CAYTKP010000077.1:0-2509 GCA_964438695.1 uncultured Atribacterota bacterium
ATCTTGGTTCTTGGATTTTGTTTTTTTATCTAAACTCTAATCTCTAACATCTAATCTCAATCTTTTAATATCTAACATCTAATCTCCAAACTCTAATCTCCAGTCTCTAACGTCGGAGGTATCAAAATGAGGGCAGGATTTACAGTTTGGTTTACAGGGCTCTCCGGAGCTGGAAAGACCACCTTAGCTAAAGCTCTGGAAAAGAAACTTAGAGAAAGAGGTATTCCATATGTGCAACGTCTCGATGGAGACATTGTGAGGCAAGATCTTACCCACGATCTTGGATTCTCAAAAGAAGACCGTGACGAAAACATACGGAGAATATCTTTTGTAGCGCATTTGTTGAGTAAAAACGGTGTAGCAACATTAGTATCAGTGATTTCACCTTATCGCGAAGCCAGAAACAAAGCCAGGGAGAAATGCACAAACTTTGTGGAAGTTTACGTGAAGTGTGATCTGCAAACCCTAATTGATCGTGACGTTAAAGGCCTTTACAAAAAAGCTTTGAATGGAGAAATAGAGAATTTTACTGGCATCAATGACCCATATGAAGAACCGGAAAATCCGGAAATAATCGTTGAAACGGATAAAGAAACCATCGAAGAAAGTCTTTCAAGAATTCTGAATTATTTAGAATCCAAAGGCTATATTCCGAAAACTTCAGAAAAATTGAGTGATAAAGTTGCCGATCTCTAGGAAAGCGTTGTTTCGGATATTTATTTTCATTATCTCTGGAATCATAATTCTAATACCATTTCTCGTATCAGCCCCCGATGGGTTAAGTCCATCGGGTTTAAAAGCTCTTGCAATTTTCATCACATGTGTTATTTGGTGGGTAACCAACGTAGTCCCTCTGATGATAACGAGCTTGCTGGCAATTGTGCTTTTGCCACTCTTTGGGGTCGATAGCTCGGCCAGTGTTTACGCCAAATTTGGCAACACAGCGGTATTTTTTGTCCTTGGGTCGTTCATATTGGCATCAGCTTTCATGCGTTCAGGTTTAAGCAGCAGGATTTCTCTGAAATTCGTCAAAGCACTTGGCAAAAATTCGGTCTCTTTTGTAATTGCCTTTCAATACCTGGCCACATTCATGGCATTCTGGATTTCAGGGCATGCGGTTGCGGCTTTGCTATTACCAATGATCCTGGAAATAGGTGGAGCCGTACTCGATCAAAAAGACGGAAGGGGATATGCAAAAAGCCTGTCCCTGGCTGTTATGTGGGGAGCGGTTGTTGGAAGTTCAGCGACACTTCTTGGAGGTGCGCGTGGACCACTGGCGATTGCTATATTGAACAAACTCACGGGTAGCAGCATAACCTTTTCACAATGGTTTTTATCCACAATACCAATAGTGGCTGGAGTGAGCCTGGTTGTGACGGCAATTTTACTTAAAATAACCCCACGAACCGTTGATGTTACCTTGGGGCAGAAGATTCTGGAGGATAAAGCTTCCAGTCTTGGCCCGATTTCAAGAAAAGAAAAGGGGATTCTCTGGATATTCATCATTACGCTGGTTTTGTGGTCTGGTTTTAGCACAAAATTGGGACTTGCAAACATTGCTTTGCTGGCAACGATTTTTCTTTTCGTTTTTAATCTGGTCAAATGGCGCGAAGTGGAAGAAGACGTAAACTGGGGAATCGTTTTAATGTACGGTGGAGCCATAGCACTTGGCATTACATTGAATGAAACAGGAGTTTCTGAATGGATCATGCGAATGAATGGAAATATCCTTGGAAGCAGCAATCTTTTTCTTTTTAGCGTGATTATCTTATCCATTCTATTCACCGAGGCAATGAGTAACACGGCCGTAGTTGCGTTTTTAATGCCCGTTGCTTTGTCGATTGCACTATCTATGAAAATAACACCGGAGATTCTCGCTTTGAGTGTCACATTACCGGCAGGGATGGCATTCATGCTTCCCATGAGCACGCCGGCTGTGGCTATGGTACTTTCAACAGGCTATGTGGAAATGAAAGACACCATAAAATACGGTCTGATATTGAACTCAACGGGAATGTTATTGATCTATCTTGCAATAAACTTTTATTGGCCTATGATATACAGATAAAGGAAGTGTTTTAATGGAAGGAAGTTATATTTTGTTGGTCTCAATGGATATGAAATTGAATCCCAAAGCGCTCAAATACGTCCAAACGCGAAAAAAGGATGTTATCGTACTTCCAATAATCGACCCTAATCTAATACAAATAATCTCAGATATTTTCGTAGAAAAAGGCTGGTTGGGTGGCAGGTCAGCTAAGGAGCTTTCACAGAATCTGATCAAAAATCATGAAAGAATGAGGAAGTATTTCATTGAACAGGTATCTGATTATTTCAACAAGAAGAGTATAGCGTATGAAATAAAAGAATTGAATGGAAATATGAGAGAGCTAATATTGAAAGAAATTTCAACTCACCCAATAGATGAAATAGTATTCAGTTTCCACAAAGGATTCAACCCTATCTGGGAAGCATCAAAAATGATAATCGAGAGGCTCTGTGCTAAGAC